>CAYWWC010000007.1:0-30279 GCA_964461615.1 uncultured Anaerolineae bacterium | reverse complement strand
CAGCAGCCCTCCGAGATGGGACGTCTGGGCGTAGAGTTCGCCGTCAAGCACCTCGGCGGCGAGGCCATCGAAGAGTATGTCCCGGTGGATCTGGCACTGGTGACAGAGTAATCACAAGATGCGTGTGGGGTGGGAGACACACATCTCCCACCCCACCTGACTGTCCCTGAACAGGAATAGGAGCACCTATGTCTGCGGATAGCACATTCCTCCGCATGGAGGGCATCTCCAAAGTCTTTCCTGGCGTGCAGGCCCTTAGCGACGTGACCTTTGAGGTCGCTAAGGGCGAAATCCATGCCCTGGTCGGCGAGAATGGGGCTGGCAAGAGCACCCTGATGAAGATCCTCACTGGCGCACAGCCCCGAGATGAGGGGCGCATCACCATGCGCGGCGAAGCGGTCGAAATCGCCACGCCTTCCGATGCCCAGGCTCTCGGTATCAGCATGATTCACCAGGAACTATCGCTCATCCCCTATCTGACGGTGGGCCAGAACATCTATCTGGGGCGCGAGCCTCGGTCGCGGATTCCGGGGTTCATTGATTGGCCCACGCTGTACGCCCAGTCCCAGCAGTTGTTGGACCGGCTGAACGTAGATGTGGACGCCCGCGCGGAAGTGCAGGGGTTGCGCATCGCTCAGCAACAGATGGTGGAGGTGACCAAGGCTCTGTCGCTCAACGCCGACCTGATCGCCATGGACGAGCCCACGTCGGCGCTGACCAAGCAGGAGACCGAGGTGCTCTTTGGCGTGATGCACTCGCTCAAGGCGCAGGGGGTATCGCTCATCTTTATCTCCCACCGCCTGGGAGAGGTTCTTGAGATCGCCGACCGGGTGACGGTGCTGCGCGACGGCCAGTTGATTGGCACGGTCCCCATCGCGGAATTGGACGAGGATCGCGTGGTGCAGATGATGGTTGGGCGGGAGTTGGGCGAGATGTACCCCAAGGCCAAGATGCAGCGGCAAGAGTTGGTGCTTGAAGCTATCGATTTGCACGATGGGCGGGAGTTGCACGGCATAGACCTGAAGCTGCACCGGGGTGAGATCTTGGGGATCGCCGGGCTGGTCGGCGCTGGGCGCACCGCTCTGGCCGAGACGCTCTTTGGCATTCGGCCGGCAGTGGCCGGGGAAGTGCGGGTGGAAGAACGCCAGGTCAAACTCAACTCACCCCGAGACGCCATCCAGATGGGAATGGGCTTTGTGCCGGAGGACCGCAAGCTGCAGGGGCTCTTCATGAACATGGCTGTGCGGGAGAACATCGTGCTCAGCGCAATGGACAAAGTAGCCCGCTGGGGCTTTGTGAACTTCACCAAAGCCGACCAGTTGGCGGGCGAGGTCGTAAAGCGGCTAGACATCCGTACCCCCAGTTTGCGCCAGCGAGTGCGCAACCTGTCGGGCGGCAACCAACAGAAGGTGATCATCGCCCGCTGGCTAACGCTCAAGCCCCGCGTGCTCATCCTCGACGAGCCAACACGGGGCATTGACGTGGGCGCTAAGGCTGAAATCCACGCCCTAATGAGCCAGCTCGCCCAGGATGGGGTGGGGGTGCTGATGATCTCGTCAGAATTGCCAGAAGTGATGGGCGTGAGCGACCGCATCCTGGTCATGCATGAGGGGCGGGTGACGGGTGAGTTCGCCCGCGGCCAGGCCACCCAGGACGATATCATGCGTGCTGCCACCGGTGGGAAAGGAAGCCATGGGCAATAGCCAGTTGAGCAAACTCGGTGAGATTCTACGCCGTTTCAGCGTCTTAATCATCCTGCTGGTCATCTGTGTGGTCTTTGCCGCTGGCTCGCGCGACTTCTTAACGACGTCGAACCTGCTGAACGTGGCATTGCAGACCTCGATCATCGCCATCATCGCCATCGGCATGACCTTCACTATCCTGACGGCCGGCATTGACCTGTCGGTGGGCTCGCTGATGGCCTTGGGCGGGGCGCTGGCCGCCGGACTGGCCGTTCGGCAAGGATTGGGCACCTACGGTGGCATCGCGGGGGCGTTGCTGGCGGGGATGATGTTGGGTGGCGTCAATGGGCTGCTCATCATCAAGGGAAAGATGCCTCCCTTTGTAGCGACGCTGGCCATGATGGCAGTAGCGCGGGGTTTGACCCTGGTGTATACCCAAGGCCGGCCCATCGCCGGCCTGGAGGAGAATTTTATCTTCTGGGGGACTGGCCGACTGTTGGGTATCCCGGTGCCCGTCGTCCTGCTGGCGATCCTGGCCCTCATCGCCTACGTGGTGCTGCGCCACACTCGCTTTGGGCTCTACGTCCATGCCACCGGAGGCAACGAGGAAACCACCCGCTTGGCCGGCATCTCCCCCAACCGCATCAAGCTGGCGGCGTACGTCATCAGCGGCTTCACGGCTACACTAGGGGGCGTGTTGCTGACGGCTCGCCTTTGGTCGGCGCAGCCCAATGCCGCCGTCGGCTGGGAATTGGATGCCATCGCCGCGCCGGTGCTGGGCGGCGTCAGTCTCTTCGGCGGCGAGGGGAGCATCGGCGGGATGCTGGTGGGCGCGTTCATCATCGGCGTACTGTCAAACGGACTAAATCTACTGGGGATTCCCTCGTACTATCAGCAAGTCATCAAAGGTGTTGTCTTCATCTTGGCCGTCATGCTCGATCTCCTTACCAAGCGGCGGCGATGACTGGAAGCAGTCATGGGCCGGGTCAACCTTTCCACAACTCGATCACAAAGAGGCTTCCAGCGCCCGGTTCGCTCTCCACAAAAACCTGCCCCCCGTGAGCCTGCACGACACTCTGCACGATGGCCAGACCCAGGCCGCTGCCTCTGACGCAGCCGTTCTTACCCCGATAGAACCGCTCGAAGATGTGGGGCTGATCCGCAGGGTCAATGCCGGAGCCGGTATCCCGCACCCACAGCCGCACAACATCCCCCCTTTGCTCCGCACCGATTTCTACTTGCCCGCCGGACGGCGTAAACTTGAGGGCATTATCCAGGAGATTCGACAACGCCAGCTCAATGCGTGCGCGGTCGGGGGGCTGGTGCTGTGGGCGCGGAGGAAGACAACAACGGATTGAGAATGGAACGAAGGTGCAGCATCAGCGCCATGGGTGAGTGGGTTGCGCTGGTAGATGCATACAATGAAAAAGATCTCCGGGGCCACGCCCCCCGGAGATCTTCTCATGCTTGCTGATGGCTCAATTCTGAGGTAACTCGATTACAAAAACCCTGCCCGTGCCCGGTTCACTTCCCACAGAAACCTGCCCGCATTTCATAGTGTAGTGCCGGCTTACTGACCACCATCCCATTACCTGGTTATTCTTTATGAAGTTCCTATGGACAGTGAAGCCGGCGCAGGTAGGCAAGGCCACGCTCAGCCGACGTGTCGGCATCAGGCAGGGGCATGAACTCACCGGAGACGTAGCCCTGGTAACCGGTGGTTAATAGGGTGTCTAAAATGGCCTTGAAATCCAGGTGGCCGGCGCCGGGATACCAGCGGTTGGAGTCGGCCACGTGGAAGTGGAAGACGCGGTCGCCACAGGCGCGGATGCTGTCCTCAATCACCGGCTCCTCGATGTTCATGTGGAAGGTGTCGAGCAGCAGGCCGAAGTTGTCGGCGCCTACCGCCTCGATGAGCGCCAGCCCCTGCTCGACGTTGTTGATGAGAGTCGTCTCGTACCGATTGATGGGCTCCAGCACCAGGCGCACGCCGTGGGGTGCCGCCGCCGCCGCACAACGTTGCAGCGCCTCGACAGTCCAGGCGTACGCCTGGTCGTGGCTGACACCGGGCTTCACGATCCCGCGCAGCAGGCCGATGATGATTGTCGCACCAGCGCGAGCGGCGAAGGGCACGTGATCGCGCACCCGCTGGATAGCCGCCGCCCTCACGTCTGGGTCGGGGTCGGTGAAGGACAATCCCTCCTCGCCCCAGGCTTGGCCGGTGCCGATGGCCGGCACCTCCAGGCCGTATGCCGACACAACGCGCAGCAGCTCGTCGGCGTCCACCAGCCTGGGGTCACGGATGGCCAGCTCGACGCCGTCGTAGCCCCAGCCCGCGATCTTGGCCACGTTGGCCTCGAAGTCGCCCTTGAAGGCCACTGCCTCAAATTTGGCAGCTTGAGTGGAAAGTACAATCGAAAACTTCATTACGGTCATCCTCTGAACTCATAAATTCTCGGCTTCCTCGCGAGCGATCTGAACCCAACGGACAACACGCCGAGGGTCATTGTTGATGGTATGGTTGTCTTTCATAATGATCTCGACGTGACAATCCTGTGTAGTCTGAAGAGCCTCACGCAACTCCGTCCGGATGCGCGCCTCATCAAAGGTATCCATAGCCAGATTTGTTGGGCTGGGCTTCATCGAAAAGATAAGACGATCCCCCAAAATCTCGGCCATCTTGGCCCAATCCGCCCATGCTGAAACGGAGACGCGGCGCAACCTGGGGAATTGTTTCACGACGTGCCAGCGCTTGTCAAGGGGCTCACAACAGCCGTAGCAGTTCAGCCCAAAGCGTTTCATGATTGGCAACTGGTAGGGAAAGACAAACTCGGCAAACATCTGAGGCGAGATGCCAACTGTCTCCTGGCTCTCACAGAAGCCCCACATGTCACTCGTGCGCACCTTGCCATCGAAATCCGGCTGTGGCAACTCATCCGACCAACCCAGCCCGCCTGAGCCAACATAGGTCCCATCATTGTTGAGGCTGAGCAAGCCTTCCTCTTCCAGGTCATTGAGCACTGCCAGCGTGCCGTCACGCAGAACGGCCATCAGGCGATGGATCAAATCAGGGTTGTCTATAACGTCGTACATGGTCTGCTCAAGGCCGCGCAAGTTCACCAGCATCCTGGTTAACCCCAGCGACCACCGCCAGAGCGTGTGGATGCGAACGGTCAGCAGATCGCCAAATATCTCCTCGGCCAGCCCTGCCAAGCGATCTGTCGCAGTGTAATCTATCCGTATCTCCGGAAAGTACACCTTGTCCAGGTCTTCTTCCGACTTGACGGGTGAGTCCCAACGGAAGGCCCCGCCGTCCTGACCACCAATCCTGGTTTCCTTCAAACCCCAGTCAACACCGCCGTGAATGAGGGAGACGTCGAAATACGGTTCGATGGTGTAATCGTCCCGCATCTCTTGGCCCCAAAAAATCTCCTTGCGCAGGCGCATCTCCCACTGGCAAGCCAGAGCGTTTTCGCACTCCAGTTGACTGGCTGGAATGATCTCCTTCCAGCCGTTTTCGGGGTCACAGAACACCACCGGTCGCGTGCGTTCCAGGGCGTTGTGTCTACGCCAGAGATCGCGCTTTTTTTCTTCAATAGGATGTGCAGCCAGGGAAGCGACCTCTCCAGCCAGCCGGCGTAGAACGCCGCGCTCGGCCTCGCTGAAGGCCAGATCACTCGCGTCTAGCTGCGCCTGGGTAGCGACAAGGTGGCTTGTCTGGTCTAAGCCAGCCTCGGCTTGGTGATCTAGCACCATGCCATTCCTTTGTGAACGAGTAACGAGCAACGATGCATCCCGTTACCCGTTACTCATCACTCATTACAACAGGGAGTTCTGGCCGATGGACGGCAGCCCGTAGACCGGCTTCCAGCCCTCGCTCAACGGCTCGCGCAGATAGGGCTCCATCTCGGCCTCGGTGCGCAGAGTGACCTCTTCCACTGGCGGCACGGTGCCGGGGGGGAACACATCGAGAATCTGGTCATTGAGCAGCGTCAGGTAGCGCAGGATGGCCGCCACCGGGCGCTTGGCCTTCTCCGCCGAACCGTGCGTCGCTTTGCCGACAATACCCTCCGGCGTGGCCGCGATCTCAATGGCAAAGTGGCCCTCACCCTCGGACCAGCGGCTCGGTCGCCCGAAGGGGTCTACCGATTTGTCAAAGTGCCCCTCAGGCAGATAGCTCTTGCCCTCGGTGTCCACGGCGTATCGCATATCCACCATTTCGGGATGGAACAGCAGACCTAGAGAGGTCTCCGACTCGTCGGCGTGGACAAAGTTGGTGTCCCACTTGCCACCCCTTTCCTTGGTGCGGAAGAACTCGCGCACGGCCCGGTGCCAGTCAATCACGCGGAAGATGCCGGGGAGCTGGTAACGCTTCTGGAACTGCTGGATCGCTGACTCCAGCACCCACAGATGACCGTGGTTGTTGATGATGATCTGCTTGCGGAAGCCATCGTTCCACAGCCCCAGCATCACATCCATCATCAGCTCTCGCACCACGTTCTCCCGCACGATGACAGTGCCGGGCATGCCCAGGTGATGGTAGGGGTGAGCGCCGTACATCAGCGGCGGCAGAGCCAGGTTGACTGGCGCGCCACTCTTCGCAGTGTAGCGCCGCACGCCCTCCACGATCTGGCTGACGTACAACGTATCCGACGCGCTGGGCAGGTGCCGACCGTGGAGCTCGGTGCAACCGACAGGGATAAGAACGATGTCGTTCTTGCGCCGGTTGGCCTCGACCTGGTGGCGCACCGTGGTCTGGATATAGGAACCGGGCTTGCCCCACTCGACCGGCGAGGGGACGCCGTACTCGGCCAGAATGGCGTCAATCTCGGTATCGCTGGAATCCCAAACTTCCTTCTTTAGCCGGCCTACGGTGTTATCCTCGAAGAACAGATCGGGCTGGTCCGTAGCCAACAGTCCAGGTGGTAATGGTTTGTCTGACATTTGCTTCTCCTTGAATAGTTTATTTTGCGACCCACGCCTATCACGGCCATACGTAACTCAGGCGACATCCTGGTATCTCTCCCTTATGAGGTCTTCCACCTCACCAATCTCTCTGCTAAAGGGACCTGCCGCTTCCATTTTCAAACTGGTAAGGGCCGCCGCCCATAAGGTGGCCTCGGCTGGAGACGCGGTGAGCCTCTTCCCAAGATAGGCAGAGGTGCAGGTATCCCCCCTGCCGGTGCGCCCCCTCATTTCCCTGGTGTGAAAGGGCGCAGCGTGGAATTTGCCATCGGCGTAAACCAGCACACCATTCCTGTGGGTCAGAATAACCTCATCGGGACCGAATTCGGCCAAGGCCTCGGCAGCCTCCCGCAGGTCACCCCTACCAGTCAAAGCCTCCGCCTCCACTGCATCGGCCTTCAGCACATCCACCCACTCAAGAACCTGGGCTGCCTCAGGCCAATCCTCGTGAACCAGGTCCCCTCCCCGATTGACCCTGAGAAAACCCTGCACATCCAGGGAGATACGGGGCTCCTTTTAGGCCAACGCCTTGATGACCTCAAGCGGCGCCTCGCCCCGAATGGACGCCCCGATGTGGAAGGTGTGTGCTTCGACAGGGGCGACCTCGGCCGGGGTGAACGGGCCAGCAAAGCTGATATTGTGGATTGTACGATGGTCGAGATTGTCGGTGGGGTAGACCAGTTTCAGATTGGTAGACTGCGAGGTCGGTGTGGCAAACACCTCAACGCCTATGCGCGCGAGGTCATCTACCACATCCCAATCCTCCTCGGCCAGCCTGGTGATGACGGCTGCCCGCAGCCCCATTTTGACCGCAACACGGGCGCCATAATTGAAAGCTCCTCCGTGTACCGTCTTCGTTTCATGGGGCAAGACGATGGTATCTTTGGTGTAGTGGCCCAGAAAGGCGATGTCGAATCCACACAATTGCTTCACCTACTCTAATTTCTAACTTCTAATTCCCAATCTCGCTCAGCTTGACCGGACGATTTTCCTCGTACGACTTCTTGGCCGCGCGGCCCATCACCACCGGAATGCGGCCGTCAATGCCCGTCACAGGAGGCATCTTGTCTTGTCGGATGCAGTCAATGAAGATCTTCATCTCCGCGATGTAGGCCTCGGTGTAACGCTCCACGAAGAAGAACAGGGGCAAAGCAGAGTGAACGCCCTCGGCATTGCTGTGAACCGCCGTATCCGGGGTGTTATTGGAAACCGCCACCATGCCTTCGGAGCCAAAGACCTCCACGCGCTGATCGTAACCATATGCCGCTTTTCTGCTGTTGTCAATGGTGCCGATAACGCCGTTGTCAAAACGCAATGTGATGACAGCAGTGTCAATATCGCCAGCTTTGCCGATTTCAGGATCCACCATCACCCCGCCAGCGGCGTAAACCTCGCTGACCTCGCTGCCGATGAGATAGCGGGCCATGTCGAAGTCGTGGATGGTCATGTCCAGGAAGATACCGCCGGACACTTTGATGTACTCGATGGGAGGCGGCCCCGGATCACGACTGGTGATACGCAAGATATGGGGTGTGCCGATTTTGCCGGCTGCCACCATCTCGCGAACGCGCCTGAAGTTAGGATCGAAGCGCCGGTTGAACCCTACTTGTAGCTTAACCCCTGCTTTGTCCACGGCTTCGAGAGCCCTGTCAATCCTACCCAGGTCGAAGTCAATGGGTTTCTCACAGAAGATGTGCTTCCCGGTCGCCGCCGCCTCTTCGATCATCTGCGCGTGTGTATCGGTGCTGGAGCAGATGATGACAGCCTCAATGTCCGGGTTCTCCATGATCTCGCGGTGATCTTGAACAGCAGAGGGAATCTGCAAGTCGGCCGCGCATTTCTCCGCAGCTTCCAGGAAGACATCTGCTATAGCGATGATGTTGGCGTCGGGGATCCGATAGGCCAGGTGCTCGGCATGCAGCTTCCCTATCCTGCCAGCGCCGATGATGCCTACATTGATTTTGGTGGACATTTTCGCTCCTTTCCCTACGGTTTGACGATAATCTTCCCATCCTCCCGCGTCACCGACTTGGCGATGGCGTCCACCGTCTCGTCCAGGTTGTAGCGGGTGGTGATGATCTGGGTCATATCAATGAGCCCGGAGGCCATCATGCGAATGACACTGGGGAAGATGGCGTGGCCGGAGTGGCCCTGCGAGCCGAAGACTTGACCGCGTCGCACCTGCAGGGTCTCCAGGTACATGGGCACCTTCGTGGCGGCTCGCCCAACTTGAGCGATCTTGCCATTGATGGCCAGCGACTTCTCCATCTCAGGCACCGTCAACTGCGGGGCGCCGGCGGCCTCCACGTGGAGATCAGCTCCCTGCCCCTCGGTGAGGTCTAGCACCACTTCGTGGGGAGTCACTTCGCGCGGATCGAAGACATAGTCAGCGCCTACTTTCTTCGCCAGCTCCCGTCGGTTGGCAGAGAGTTCGAAGCCGATAACTTTCGCTGCGCCCGATGCCTTGCACTCGGCTGCGACCGCCAGACCGATGGGACCCAGGCCGTAGACGGTCACGTAAGCCCCCGGCTGAAAGCCTCCAGCCCGCTCGAAGACGGTGTTGTAGGCCACGCAGGAGGGTTCCACCACGGCTCCGGCTTCGTAGACCTTATCCTCGTCGCCATAGCGATCCATCAGAGCGTTGAGCTTCCAGCAATACTTGGCTCCGATGGCGATGTACTCGGCGAAAGCGCCGGGGACGGTGAATCCGATCTCCTCCAGGTTGGTGCAGTGGTTGGGGAAGCCGTTGCGGCAGGGGAAGCAATGGCCGCACCAGATCATCTCCTCGGCGGTGACCATATCGCCGACCTCCAGGTCCTGCACCTCGCTGCCCACCTCGACTACTCGGCCTGAGAACTCATGGCCCAGAATGGTAGGAAACTTGGTCAGGCCAGGGTAGAGGATATAGTCCTGGTCGTCGGTCTCATAGAAATGCATATCCGAACCACAGACTCCGCAGGCCTTGACCTGGATGAGCACCTGGTCTGGCTCAATGGTAGGCTTGTCAACTTCCTGCACCTTGAGCTCCGGATATCGCCAGATGGCGCTGCCAGTAACGGCCTTACCCGTCGTCTTCTCAAATTCGGAGACTTCGTACCCCTCACGGGGTTCCCATTTGGCTGATAGAACTAACCCTTTCATCAGTTGACCTCCTTGGTTTTTCTCGCCTCAAAGCGAGTTATGATAGCTTTTAACTTACGCGCTCTAGGCGCGGGGGAATTGCGCAAGCCTTCGTTCCACTTGCTCCAGAGTGGGGATACCCTCTATTCCCGGCTTCTCCACGGTAAAGGAAGCCACGCAGTTGGCGAAATGCGCCGCAGCATAGGGATCGCCGCTCCTCTCCAGCTCAATCAAGTAAGCAACAGCAAAGACATCGCCCGCCCCAGTTGGATCCACCTCTACAGTTTCGAAAGCGGGGAGCCGACGAGCCTCGCCCCGATGGTAGACCGTCGCCCCGGTGGGGCCGTGGGTGACTACCAGAATTTCCGCCATTCGGGCATATGACTGGATGACATTCTCATCTCTGTCCACATCCTTCTCACTGCAAACCACTACTTGAGCGTGGGTTAGAACCTCAGCAGCCCCTTCCCAGGGCTTGGGAAAGACCCTCCCCTCCTCATCCCATCGTCGCATCCAGCCTTGCGGGGTGACCCCGATCAACGAATGGGGGAAAATCCCGGCGATACCCTCTTCTAGCTCATCCGCCAAAGGGCCTAGAAGGACGACCTTCGCCTCTCGCCAGGCAGGGGGGATATCTTCGGCATTTATCTGCCCAGCCACAGCGCGGATAAACTGGGTGCGAGTTCCATCAGCGGAGTAGAGGTTCTGGAAAGTGGTGGTCACTGGCGAGGGCAGACTGAGCACCTCAATACCCTGGTAAAGAGGGTTAAAGCTCAGATCAGGAGAAGCTCTGGTGGCCACGGCGGTCCGCATTCCCAAATTGCGGGCTGTCAGGGACGCGAAGGTTACAGTGCCACCGATGGTGTAACCATCCTCTTGCAGATCCTTGGTCACAGTGCCGATTACCAGAAAATCCGGGCGAAGCGTCTCCAGACGACCTCCCATAGCTTCTCCCATCTACTCGACCCCGCCCTCTGCGAGAAGCCTTCGCGTCTCCTGCAGGGCCTCCTCGAAGTATGGGCCGTAACGGGGCTTGAGCTCCATCAGCACCACGCCCTGGTAGTCCTTCAGGCACGAGAAGACCTCTCGATACGGTATCTCTCCCCAGCCGGGAGGCAGGTGCATGTCATTTACGCCGAAGGGGGCGGTGTGAATGTACGGCACATCATCGTGAGGAAGAGCGACCATCCGACCGAAGTTATCATGGACGTGCGTATGGACGATATACGGAGCGGCCAGCTCGACAGCTTCCAGGAAGTCATAACCGAGGTGACGGGCAGTGAGATAGGCGTGCCCGAAATCAAGGGTGATTCCCACGTTGGGGTGATTGATCTCCCGCACCTGCTCAACGAGCTCAGCTATCCGGGCGCTATACGATGTGGAGCCAATATTTTCGACACCAATGACTATCCCCAAAGTGGCAGCAAAACTGGCCAACTCACTGAGGGCTTCCCGTTCTATCTCCTTCAGCCGCTCGACGCTCAGGCCAGCTTCCTCACTATTATTATTGGGGGGATTGGTTGCACCGCCATGATACACCATAATCTCGGCGCCGATGGCTTCAGTGAACTCCAGACTGGCGCGAAAGACGGCTTTCTGTAGATCTAGTCGGCAGCGAGCTTGGAAGTGGGAACGGCGTTTTCCGCCCACGTCACAGAGGTTCAACGGATCGGGGCTATGCACGGTGTATTGTAGATCGAATCTGGCTAGTATCTCCTGCACTTCCTTCACTCGGCGTTCGTTCAGCTTGCCGCCCAGGATGGCATCCACCCCGTGCACTGGGATTTCCACATAATCGAAACCGACCCGCTGGAAGAGGGTCAGGTCATGTTCCAATACTTCCAAGCTGCCATCCAGTCGCGGCGAGTGTGCGTCTATGCCGATGCCTTTGATACGCATAACATTGCCTCCGTCGGTGATGGGCATAAGTATACTTCAATTCGCCACAGGAGTCAACGCAGCGCTCCGAGATCGTCTAGGTATGGATTGTTAAGGTACGTCTGAGAGAACTCGCCCTCAAAACTAGCATGGTAACTTAAAGCCTTGGCCGGGTCGAGGAACCAATCGCCGCGAGAGAGGGTGTCACCGATCTCCTGGTTGTAGCCCCAGGGGGTATTGGCCCGATCCTGGCCGAAATCGTCGCCATCAATGGCGAACGGCAAGACGTGTCCTCGGTAGTCGAAGGGTTGGTCGAAAGCTCGTCCGGGGCCGATCTCGTCCCGGTGCATCCAGAGGGTGTCGTAGATCGAAACGAGTTGGTACGATACGTCGTCGTCTTCGAGGCTCTCCGGAACTTCGGCCCGCTCTCCCGCACGGTAGACGACGGAGTGCGGCACGAGGATCTTGCGCTGGGCGTAGATGCCGTGGCCGTATGTCTCCACGTAGACGATGGGATGGCTCCCCTCAAGCCGAACCGAATCTCTGACCTTGAGAAAGTTCCCCTTCACCGACGGATCTGCAATATAGAGATAGATGTGACTGTGAGCTAGTGTTTCGACGGCCAGCAATTCTCCAAACGGAGTGTCGTCTTTGGCGACGACCATCTGAATGGACTCCATGTCGTTCTCGTGGCAGCCCTCCGACTTTTCGCACGAGTCGCGGGTGTAGTCGCGAGGGTGGAAAAGAGCATATAGGAGAAACCAGTGGGTCTCTGTCTCTATCACCGAATAGTAGACGTAGGCCGAGAGGTCGCCCGTGGGTTGGTTCTCCCAGTTGTTGTTACCTACCCAGTCGCCGTCGAAGTCCACAGCGGTGATGAAGTCCTGGTCGGAGGCGACGCCCTGGCGGATGACCGGCGCGTAATGGCGGACCAGCTCCTGGTGAGAAGCCGGGGGGCCAGGGACGGCCGTCGGCAAGGGTGACGCACAACCGCTACACGCCAGCGTCACTAAGATTACCAGGCTCAACCCTATGATGACGACGAGATGTCTGGACAGCGACACATCTGCCTCTTTCAGCGGTGATGCGAATCGCAGAACGAAGCGATACAGCAACCTACACGTGATGCCTGCCTTCCAGTACCACCGCCACATCGGCCAGCGAGCCACGCCAGGGACCGCGCTGCTCCTGCTTCAGAGTAGCGACGGCTGCGGCGAAGCGGCAGGCCTCTTCAGCAGACACACTCAACCGCTTGCCCACGTAGATAGCAAAGCAGGTGTCGCCCCGACCGGTGCGCCCAGCCAGGGAGCGGGGAGTGAAGGGCGCTTCGTAGATCTGGCCGTCGGCGTAGACGGTGACGCCCGACGACTGGGTGATGACAACTTCGCGAGGACCGTAGACGGCCAGTTGACGGGCGGCGGCCTGCAGGTCCGTCTGGCCGGTGAGGAGTTCCGCCTCGGCGCGATCTACCTTGAGGTAGGTCACGTGCGCCAGGCCCTCAGCCATGTCGGGCCACTGGCGGAAGACCAGGTGACCGTCCTCACGGACGCGGACGAAGCCCTGCACGTCCAGGCCCACCGGACCACGAGCGGCCAGCGACTTGAGCAGCGGCAGATCCACCTCGCCAGCGATGATAGGCGTGATCAAGTACACCTGGGCCGACAGACCAGGGATATCCTCCTGCCAAAATGAACCGGCAAAGCTCAACAGCTTGCAGACACGGCGCTCCATGTCGGCCGAGTTGTAGATATTCTCAATACCCGAGGTTTCTGGAGCTGGTGTGGCAAAGACCTGCCCCCCCTCTTGTTTCAGTTCGTCCAACAGCGGAAAATCGTCGGGGTGCAGCCGGGTGACGACGGCCACACGGACGCCGATGCGTCGGAGGGCCATGCTACCATAGTAGACGGCTCCACCAGAGGCGGTTTCGCTTGTGCCATCCACCACCAATCTATCTTTGGCAAAGTGGCCGATCATCATGATGTCAACGTCGTACATTGTATTTTGACCTCCAAAGGAAGGGCTCGTGACGAAACGGTATGTGGGGCAGGCTTTCTAGCCTGTCGGAACGGCAGACTGGAAAATCTGCCCCACTCTTGAAAAGATCAAATCGAGAACAGCCTCAGCAGGTCACGTGGAACAGTCCGATGACCTTGCCTTTGGCCTCGTTCCAGACACCGATGGCCTCGGGCGTGGCTGCCAACTCTGTCCGGCAGTTGTGCTTCTCCAGGTATGCCTGGGCTTCGTCTGAAAGGCGCACCAAGTCATGCTGCCCCGTCCCAACGATGAGCAGTTCCGCTCCATCTTCGTAGATGTGCCTGGCCTCGTCCAACGAAATTGTGTAAGAGGTGCCGTAAATTCTCTTGGACAGCTTCTTCTTGCGCTTCTTGATCGCGCCGTCCAATCTCAGGATGACGTCGTTCTCGATCTCCTGCCCGTCAATAGTGATCGAGCCAAAGCGCGTGGCCTCGATTTCCGGTTTCATTTCTATCATCTAATTCATCAGTTTGTGGGCCGCCTCCAGCAGGCCCGCGCTGACGGTCGCGATATCCCCAGCTCCATCTACCTCGAACAGCCGGCCCGCCTGGCGATAGTAGTCAGTGAGAGGCGACGTTTGCTGGTGATAGACCTTGAGGCGAGATCGCACTGTCTCGGGCTTGTCGTCGTCCCGCTGATACAGCGCCCCACCGCAGGCGTCGCACACCCCTTCCTTGGCTGGTGGGTTAAACATGGTGTGATAGGGCGTCTGGCACTGGCGACAGATCCAGCGGCCCGACAGACGGCACACCAGTTCCTCGTCGGGCACAGCGATGTAGAGCACGCCGCCCAACTGCCGCCCCATGTCGGCCAGCATGGTATCCAGGCTCTGGGCCTGGGGCTGGGTACGGGGGAAGCCGTCGAGGATGGCGCCCTGGTCGCAATCGGGCCGCTGCAGCCGATCCCGCACCATAGCGATGGTCACGTCGTCGGGCACCAGTTCGCCCTTGTCCATGTACGTCTTGGCCAGCAGGCCAAGTTCTGTCTCGTTTCGCAGGTTCTCGCGAAACAGGTCGCCGCTGGCCACGTGGGGCAGCTTCAGTTCTTCCTGCAATCGCTCCGCCTGGGTGCCCTTGCCGGCCCCAGGTGGGCCAAGTAAGACGAGATACATGTGATCCTCCCAGAACGTGATGCGTGAAACGTGAAACGTGATCAAACACAAACATTGGGCTGGGTCTCACGTTTCACGTTTCGCGTTTGGCGGCGTAGGGCTACTTCTTTTTCTTCTTGCCTCCGCCTTTCTTCTCGGCCTTCGGCTTGCCCTTCTTCTTGCCCTTGTCCTTCTTCGCAAGCTTCTCTTTCTTTTCGGCCTTCTTCTTGGCCTTACCCTTCTTTGCGGGCTTTTTCTTCTTCTCAGCCTTTGGCTTGCCTTTGGCCTTCTTTGCGCCCTTGCCTTTCTCCTTGGCCATTGTGGCCTCCTTTCTGCTCTCTGAGCTATCTGAATCCGATAGAGCTGCTGGTGGAGACTCTACCTGAGCCTCCGGTTCCTCTGGTGAGCTTAGCTCAACCGCTTCGGCAGCTACGGCCGCCGGCGCGACCTCAGCCTCAGCCTCTGCCTCTGCCTCGACCTCGGCTTCCACGATTTCCTCGACGTTTTGTTCAGTCATAGACCCTCCTCTTTCGGCTCAACAAGTGATGTGTAAGACAGCGGCGACCTTCCGCTGATTCCGAAACTCTCTGTAGGTCTCACAGGCCTTATTGGTCTTGTAGGCCATGACCTCAATCCCTGCCTCCTGGAGGCGCTTCTGTGCCTTGGGGCGCACCTTCAGGTTGCCCACACTGCCCAGACCAATGATCACTACCTCTGGCTCAGCACTGATGATCTTGTCTACGTCTTTAGGCCGCAAGACGTGCTCATCCTTGTGCTGCCACTGTTCCACCGCACCATCGGGGAAGATGGTCACGTCGGAGTTGTAGGTCTGGCCATCAATGACGATGGCGCCGAACTCGAACCGGTCAATCATGGGCAACGGTGTCTCCGGGAGGCTCGGGGATTCGGCTTCGGGCTCCCCGTCCTCTGCCTTCTTACCTTTCTTCTTTTTCTTTCCTCCTTTCTCGATGGCTGGCATCTCGGCGAAGGGGTCGTAGTTCAGTTCATGGATCAGCCCGTCCACCAGCGTCTTGAGCACTTTGACGCGGGCGTGCCATTTGCAGTTCCCTTCGACTACGGTCCAGGGGGCGGTCAGGGTGCTGGTTTTGAGCAGCATCTCATTTACCGCTTCCGTGTACTGGTCCCATTTCTCGCGATTCCGCCAGTCTTCGTCGGTAAGTTTCCAGGCTTTGTAGGCCGTCTGTTCCCTGGCCTTGAAGCGCTGCAACTGCTCATCTTTGCCAATGTGGATGTAGAACTTGAAGACGATGGTGCCGAAGTCCGCCAACTGACGCTCGAAGTGGTTGATCTCGCGGTAGGCGCGTTTCCATTCCTCTTCGGTGCAGAAGCCTTCAATACGCTCCACCATCACCCGTCCATACCAACTGCGGTCAAAAATGGCGATCTGCCCCCTCTCCGGCAGCCGCCGCCAGAAACGCCACAGGTAGTGGTGCGTCTTGTCATCCCCTTTGGGGGCAGCGATGGGATGGACCACATAGCCTCGCGGGTCCAGCTTCTCCGTCACCCGCTTGATGTTCCCCCCCTTGCCGCCGGCATCATCTCCCTCATAGACAATGATCACGGGGCGCTGCTGCACGTAGACCTGATACCCCAGAGCATGCACCGCGACTTGATAGCGGACCAGATCTCTGACATAATCTTCTTTGGTCAAGGATTTGTTCAGATCAAGGGTCTCCAACATGATTTCTCTCTCCTTTCTCTACTCCTCAGCGGCATCCTCTTCTGAGTCGGCTGCCGCCTCAGCCTCAAGCTCCACTTCTTCGACGAAATCCTCGTCCTCCCCAGCAGGGGCCTCTGTTGACACCCCGGCCTCTGTCAGGCGCTTGTCCAGGGCGTTGACGATGGTGTTGAAGACCTTAGCCCGTGCCCACCAGCGGTTGGTGGCTTCTACGATGGTCCACGGCCCCCACTCGGCCTCCGTTCGCTCCAGCATCTCCTCCACGGCCAGCAGATACTCGTCGTACTTGCGGTGATTTTTCCAATCCTCTTCTGTTACCTGCCAGCTTTTCAGTGGATCTTTCTCCAGGAGCTTGAAGCGCCGCCGCTGCTCCTCTTTGCTCATGTGCAGCCAAAACTTGACCAGGACGTATCCGTCGTCGGCGATGGTGCGCTCGAAATCCATGATGTCGCGATACGCCTTTCGCCACTCCCGCTCCGGTGTCAAGCCTTCGACCCGCTCGACCAGCACCCGACCATACCAACTACGATCGAAGATACCCATCTCGCCATAGTTGGGCAACTTCAGCCAGAAGCGCCAGAGCCAGGGATGCATCTTCTCATAGGTGCGTGCCGCCCGGACAGGATGGAGCTTGAAGCCACGGGGGTCAAGGCGCTGAGTCAGGGTAGAAATGGTCGTGCCCTTGCCCGCCGCGTCCCAGCCCTCGAAAAGGATGATGCTGGGGATACCCGCCTTCCAGGCCGCTGTCTCCAGATCGTACAGCCTGCGCTGGAGTTTGGGCAGTTGCTTCTTGTACTCCTTCTTGCTCAGCTTCTTGTTGAGGTCTATTTTCTCTAGCATTTGGAACCTCCCCCTTTACGCTTTACGTTTGACGCCTCATAGCACAGATACCGCCAGCGCCAAGTTGCGCCGAACATCGGGACGATTGAAATTATGCCATGCTTCTGGAAAAGACTCTATCAGCTCCCGCAAGTCATTCTGTTTGGCGACCAGATAGCGCGTCACACCGCTGACGTTTATCCGCTCGCGCTGCGCTGCTCTGACCCACCCCGCGAGGAAACCGACCAGCAGGCTACAGGCCACGTCGGCATCGTTCAGGTCGCCCAAATGGTCCTGCATGATCACCACTTCTTTGATGGTGTCCTCCACCTCCGGGCCGAGCACCTCCCGGAAGAACTCCAGGGAGTAGCGCAATCGCTTGAAATCAATGCGCAGGGCGTGGAGTGTCTCAATGGGCGCGCCATCAAGCGCCGCTTCGTAGCCGCGCACGACCTGGTAACGATTGTAGATCAGGCCCGGCACCAGGTGGGATACCTGATGGGGCACAGGCTTGTCGGCAGGCAGCGGCAGGGTGCCTGCCCCCTCAGTGAGCAGGAACTCGCCAAAATCGCGGACGAATCGCTCATATCTCTTGCCGTCCAGGTACTCCAGCATTTGAGCCCGCTTTGCTTCCCGCTGCTCTTTCCAGTCGGTCAGCAGCGGATCGAGGCTGGATTGCTCTTCCTCCGGCAGCGTGTTCCGGTATCGCTGGGCCTTCTCCATGAAGACATCCAGGTCGCGCACGCCGCCCAGGGCGCGGCCTGTGCGTCGCAGCCCCTTGAAGAAGGGCTGGAGGACGTCGGGATCGAAATAGGGGCTGAAGACGCCGAAAGCGGAGCGCATGCGGCGGGTGGCGACGCGCATGTCGTGCAGCTCTTCGATGTCCTCCCCCAGCCGCGTACCCTGCTCGTGCGCCAGCATTCGCTCAAAGTGGAAGCGCAACACCTTGCGCCCGGCCTCGCTCATGGCATCGTCAGGCAGGACGCCGGGAGACTTTAGCTTCTTCTTTGGTAGAGCCCAGGTCACAGGCTCTCCTTCGACCAAGAAGCGCAACTGGACATCGAAGAGATGATGCCACAGGTCGGCTTTCTCTTGAGCACGGGCTGCGTCTTCGGAAGCGTGCAGCCCGGTGACAGGTACTTCGATGGCCTGCGGTGATCTCTGGACTTCGCCCAGCGCTGTGGTCTGGCTCTGAGAATAATCGAGGCCATCGGCAATACGGATCAGGGCGGCCATGGCCAGTGCGTCGCTTTGAACCTCAGCCGGCAGGGCGGCGAAGGACGGCTCTTTCTTAAGTCGCTTGGGCCTGAAGCGCTTGCGGTGCAAGGCGGTGGTGCAGGCCACCATCTGCTGCTCGACCTCCACCAGTTCGGCCAGGCGGTGCTCGAGAATGATGTCCCGCCCGGCAGTGTGGTGCGGTTCGGGGTAGAAGGCAAGGCCCACGTTGTGGAGGATGGCGGCCGTCTCCAGTAGATTGCGCCGCTCGGGGGACAGGCCATGCACTTCAGCCGTCAGGTCGAACAGGGCCAGGGCCATCTTGGCCACATGTCGGGCATGGACCATGTCCACATCGTAGCGCCGACATAGCTCCTCTATGGTGACTTCCTCCCGCCAAGCCTCGGCGACCGGCTCAGCAGGAGCCTCCTCTATCGGAAGCGGCTCCACCGGTGCTGCCGCCGTCAACAAGTCGTCCGGGAAGACGCCCATCCGCCTGTCTCGGAACGCTCGCAGCCAGGAGTACACCCGCCCAGCCGAGATGCCTACCTGCGGGCTGATTTCCTTGGTGGCGAGGCCTTGCCCCCGGAGCAGCAACAGGAGGGCCCGTCGAGCGTACATGGGTTTTCCATCCCTGGCGATTCGCTCCAAAATGGCTCGTTCAGTGGCCGTCAATTCATTCGCGATAACTTTCGCCGTCATAAACTAACCTCCCATATTCAGAGCTGCCAGCCCCTGTTCAAACTTGGAACGAGGCTGGGGCTGCAACTGCCATTTGTCTCTCAGGTCTGTTACCATTAGTGCCAGGTCGTCCAGCGTACCGTCGGGGGCAAGCTCCGCTTCTAGCTCGAAGGTGGCCTTTGCCTCATCGCCGATGTGCATCTCTACCACGTCCAAACTCAGCTCAGCCACCAGCCGGTCGCCCTCGGAAGTGGACACGGCTGCGTGGACGGTTCGCGTGTGGCGTTGCTGAGACAGGCTGAAAAGCTCGACTAGAGGTTCACCGTGGCTAAGGGCCAAAGCCAGCTTCCGGGCTAGGCCGGCGGGCCAGTCAGCCGGAGCCTCTCCTAATTGAGGACTTCCGCCGTCCAGCGTCACCTCATGCTCCGCCCGCTCGTGGACCGCACCCTCTGACATGCCCAGACCTTTCAAGGTCGCGATTTTTTTATCGTCCTTGCGGCGGATGCGGCAGGCATATCCCTCACGATAGATCGCCCGATCCGTTGTATCACGATAAGAGTCGCTCACCTGCTTGGTGGGCCCTGGCTCCAATCGAAATCCACCCAGCTCCCGCATCTCCAGAAGCCGCTGCAATGTCGCTTCATCTGGAACGATGAATTTAGCTTCGATTTCCACTGGTCGCTTTCCCGTCATGGTTCCAATATCTCATGCACAAAATCGTGAGCCACGGCCCGCCAGTGCCCCCAGCCTGTGCGGGGCGGCGGTACGTGGCGCAGGTCTTCGGCCACGAAAGGGAGGTCGGCTATCGGCACGTCTCGAAATTCGCTGATGTCTTCGGCGGTCTGGGGAAGCCGCAGCACGCCCTCTGTGCGTGGCAGGTAGAAGACGTAAGAGACGAAAGATAACTTCTGGGAGGTGTAATGGATGCGGCAGTCCAAGACGCCAAGGAAATGGGTCGTGTGCAGGGCCAATCCCGTCTCTTCCTCTAGTTCACGGGCCAGAGTGGTTTCCACGGCCTCATCCAGGTCTATGCCCCCGCTCAGGAGGCGATAGACACCCGGCTCGTACCAACCTTTGCTGTGCAGAAGCACGCACCCAGCTGGCCGACCGATGGCTAATACCACTTCGCCTCGCCGGTTTCGGGTGCGATGGAGTCGAGTGCGGAACAGGTACTCATCCCCCTCGATCTCGATAGTCCGTATCTCCGGCTGACCGTAGGCCACGGCCAGTTGCTCTACTTCGTGCTCATCAATAGGATTGTAATTTTGGTCGTTGGTCATTTACTCTTTCTCTTTCGATTTCTCTTCGCCTTTTTTCTTCCCTTCTTTCTCTTTCGGCTGCTCCTCTGCCTTCTTCTCCTTCTTCAGTTTTTTAGGGGGTTTCATGTCTTTGAGCACTTCCTTGATCTCCGCTTGCAGCGATTGAAAGACCCCGTGGATGTTATGATTGGCGTCAATGCGCACAAAGCCGAACTCGTCAGCGATGGCATCGAACTGGGCCAGCAGCCGGGTTTGATATTCGACGTAGCTGTCATAGTAGTCCCGTCCGGCCAGGAAATCCACCCCGGATTCCCAATAGTCGAAACCACGGGCGTTCAGCACGCGGGGAATCAGGTGGGCTAAGTCGGCTTGCAGGTAGAAGACGGCGTCCGGCACCAGGGCGAAGCCAAAGACGTTGCGGAGCCAGGCCGGATCGCCCCCCCGTGCCTGGGCGCGGGCGATGATGGAATAGATGTACCGGTCGGTCAGCACCACGAAGCTCGCCCGCAGGGCTGGGATTATGTCACGCTCCAGCCGGTCCACGAAGTCGGTGGCATACAGAAGATCCATCGTGGTGTCGCCCAGCGTATGCCCCTGCATAGCCGATTTGATCCCCTTTCCGGCCAGCTTGCCACGCTTGAGGCCGGTCGCTGCTACGGCATAGCCCTCCGATTCCAGCCACTCTCTGATAAGAGCAATTTGGGTCGAGCGCCCCACGCCGTCCGTGCCTTCGAGGACGATCAGTTTGCCCGGCAGACGCTTCTTCTTGAAGCCGGGCAGGCCGTGTTCATAGAAGCGTACCTCTGTCATGTCTGCCCTCCTGCGGTGACCATCTCGTCCAGGTAACGACCGTGCAAGCGCTCGGCGGCCAATACCTCTCGCCAGCCGCGCCGTTCAGCGCGCAAAGCCTCACCCAGATGGGGCTCGACCACCTCACGTACCAGGTCCTGCTGCTCCAGCAGCGGCAAGGTGGCGTCTACGACCGTCAGCCCGAACTCGTCTATCATCTTCTCGTACTCTTCCAGGATACGGCCTTGAAACAACTGGTAGCTCTTGTAGGGATCGTCGCTGAGGCCCACATCCAGCCCAGCCTCGTAATATTTCAGAGCGGGCCGTCCACTCATGATCCGTTCGAGGGATACGTCCATCGGCACGTGGAAGTAGAAGGCCACCGTGGGCTGGATGGCAAAGGAGTAAACACTGCGCACCCACTGGGGATGGACGCCTCGGGCCACGTCCCGGCCGAAAGCTGTGTAAATGTAACGATCAGCCAGGACGATGGCTCCCGCCTTGAGGGCCGGCAGCATCTGCCGTTCCATACGATCGGCGAAATCGGCGGCGTGGACGAGGCTGAAGGACGTAGGCGCTAGAAGCTGCTTCTTTTTGCCCCGCCGGGTCGTATTCCTCACCACTGGCGATGAGTTCCACTCGCTAAAGGCCACGCAGTAGCCCTGTCCAATGAGCCACTTGCGCAACATATCCAATTGGGTGCTCTTGCCAGAGCCATCAATGCCCTCAACTATGAAGAGCTTGCCCGACAAGGCCCGTCCGTCAGGTAACTTAGCCATGCGATTTCCTCCTGAAAACAACAACCTCTTGAATCCACCAGCAGTGTCAGACCTCTCCGCCAGTTGTCCGAACCCGGTTGAGCCTGTCTACCCCCATTTCCGCGTAGACCCGTAAACCCTATCCTCCGACACCTGGCTGTACGAGGATAGGCTGCCGAAGGGCTTTCCGCCGAGCCAATGGGCACTGGACAAGGGCCCGATGGAGAGCACGGTCAAAGTCTCGCCGGGCGTGTATTTGATAGTAGTTGGTAGCTTCGTTCATCGAGCTCTTGGACACAGAGCAGAGATTAGGGGAGTAGGATGTCAACGTCGTACATTGGGTTTGACCTCCAGGAGAACGGCTTGCAAAAAAGGCTTGCGCGGCGGTAGACGCAAGCCTGCGTGAAACGCAAACCGTGAAACGTGATCCTATTGCACCGCTTCATACAGCGCCAGGATGTTTCCGAGCGGCGTTTCGGGCATGACGTTGTTGGTCGGGGCCAGGATGAACCCGCCCCCCTGCCCCAGAACCCGGCACAGCCGTTTGGCCTCGCTGCGCACCTGGTCGGGCGTACCTTGCGACAAGATAGTTTGAATGTCCATCGCTCCGTGGAAGCAGAGGCCGTCGCCGAAATCTCGCTTCAGCCCGGCGGGTTCCATGCCCTTGGCCGACACCTGGATGGGATTGAGGATGTCCACCCCCATCTCAATGAAATCGGGTATCAGGCGACGGACAGCGCCGCAGGTGTGGTACATGACCCGCTGCCCGTGCTCTTTGGCCTGGGCGATGAAGCGCTGCAGGCTGGGCTTGACGAACTGGCGGAACATCCGGGGGCTGATCATCAGCCCGTCCTGCACCCCAACGTCGTCGGCGATGAAGTAGATATTGGTGAGATCGCCCACGACCTCCAGGATGCGGCGGTCGAACTCAAGGTAGAACCGCTCCACTCGTTCGATGATGGCCCGCGCCAGGTCGGGGTTCAGCGCCAGGGCCATCATGAACTTCTCCATGCCGCACAGGAACATGGACGCGCGGAGGACACAGGTGGCGTGGGGACCGGGGTCGCGGATGACGAGGGCATACTCGCTCAGCGCTTCGCAGGTGGGACGCAGGCCATCGTAGTCGAACCAGTCGGGGTCAGGCCAGGAGTGGGCCTCAACGTCGGCGACGGTTTGAGCATTCGCCAGCGGCGGCTCGACGACCTCTTCAAAGGGGCCGATCATTTTCTTGTGTAGCCCCCACCAGTCCATCCAACTGCCGTCGTCAAAAGCGGGCAGGGATGGCCCGACGTAGTCCGGCCAGACCGAGCGTAGATCAATGCCCAGGGCCTGCCAGACGCCTTCGTCATCGTGCACGCCAAAGTGCTCGCGCAGGTTGTCGGTGATGGGAGACACGGCCCACAGGTCCACCGGCATACGGTCAGGCTCAACGTGGTTGATGGCTGCCAGCACTCGTTCTTTACTATTCATGATCTCGTGAAACGTAAAGCGTAAAACGTGATCGAAGCTGTCCACACGTTTTACGTTTCACGTTTTAGTCCGTCCAGAGCAGCGACTTCTCTGTCTGGAGGTCGAAGAATTGCACTTTGTGGGTGTTGAAGCCAAGCCTTACATTCTGGCCCATTTTCAAGCCCAGCGTGGGGTCGGCCAGCACATGGACGCCAGTCTCCCCGATGCGCACATCTAGCAAGTCATCGCGGCCCAGCGGCTCGACGATGAAGACTTCGCCGGCGACACCTTGATCGGAGATGGTTATGTCTTCGGGACGAATACCCAGCGTGACCTTACCCTTGCCGACCACCTTCTCACCTCGGTCCGGGGGCACCACCACATTGATGCCTTCACGGCGGGCGTGATAGTCGCCGTTTTCAGAGCTGACTTCCACTTCCAGGAGATTCATCGGTGGATTGCCCACGAAGCTAGCAACGAACAGGGTGCGCGGCTGGTCGTATAGTTCATCAGGTGGGCTGTAGGCCTGGAGTTCGCCCTCTTTCATCACGGCGACGCGATCAGCCATGGTCATGGCCTCCACCTGGTCGTGGGTGACGTAGATGGAGGTGATGCCCAGCTCCATCTGCAACCGTTTGATCTCGCCGCGCATGGAGAGGCGCAGGCGAGCGTCGAGGTTCGACAGTGGCTCGTCGAACAGCAGCAACTGGGGCTCTTTGACCAGTGCCCGGCCCAGGGCCACCCGCTGCTGCTGGCCGCCAGAGAGTTGGGCCGGCTTGCGATCCATCAGGTGGCCGATGCCCATCATATCGGCGACTCGCTGCGCCCGCTGCTGCATCTCATCCTTCGGGACTTTCTTGAGCTTGAGGGGATAGCTGATGTTCCGGAAAACGGTCATGTGGGGATAGAGGGCATAGCTCTGGAAGACCATGCCAATGTTGCGGTCTTTGGGCGCCACGTGGTTGACGACCCTTTCGTCGAAACGGATGGTGCCCTCAGTGGGCTTATAGATTCCAGCCACCATCAGCAAGGTGGTGGTTTTCCCACAGCCAGAGGGCCCCAGGAAGGCGACGAACTCACCATCCTGAATATCCAGACTGACGGAGTCGGCCCCCACCACATTGCCCCATCGCTTACTGAGATTCTCAAGGTCAACTTTCATGAAATACTCCTCCTTAGGTCTACGGAACACGCGATAACAGTACGATTACACGCCGCCCTTGGACCCGCCGCCGTAGATACTGAGCAGCGCCTCCTGGGTGAAGATGAAGAAGATCATCACCGGAATGAGGCTGAAGAGACCCACAGCGGCTACCTGGTTCCAACCCACCATCGAGGTGTCCTCTGAAAATCGATTCAGGTAGACCGACAGGTTGGATACCTTGGCACCAATCGTAAAGGTGTACGGGATCAAAAAGGCATTCCAGCCCGAGATAAAGTTAAAGATGGCCAGCGCAGCGATGCCGGGCTTGATCTGGGGCAGGATAATCTCCCACCACACGCGGAAGCGCGAGGCCCCGTCAATGAGCGCAGAGCGCTCCATATCCCAGGTAACGTTGTCAAAGAAGCCCTTCATCAGCCAAATGCCGAGCGGCAGCTCCAGGCTGATCATCACCAAAGCCACTCCGCCGATGCTGTTGAAGCCGAACCAATCTCCGATCACCGGAATCTTGTCTTTGATGAACAACAGCACGAAGAAGATGGCGATCAGCAGCATCTCGGGACGGAACGCGTGCAGCGCCAACGTCAGCCCCAGGAAGCCCTTGCGCCCGGCAAAGTTCATGCGCGACAGCGCGTAGCCAGCCAGCATTGAGACGAACCCAACCCCAATAACCATCCCCGCTGCGATCCCGAATGTGTTCAGAGCCACGCGCCAGATCTCGGGCTCTCTCACGAAACTCCAGTTCTGCAGCGTAAGCCCGCCGAAGTTGCCCTTGGTGTCTACCGGCAGCAGGCCCTGGGTGCGAGTCGAGAAGGTAGCGATGATCACCCAGGTATAGCCGACTATGATGGGCAGGATGCTGATGCTAAGCAGGACATAGGGGATAGACCGAACCAACTTGCGCCGCACACCAGACCCACCTTCGGTTTCAAACGTTGTCGTAGCCATGTTGCCTCCTCCTTCCTAATCTACTACAACACATCAATCTTGGGTTCCTGCACCAGATCGTCGAAGCGGAAGACGCGCAGGTAGATGATGGACGCCACAACGCCAATGGTCACCAAGACGAACCCCCAGGCTGCGCCGTATCCCCAGGCATGGCTGCCGAAATAGGTGTATAAGGCGCGCTTGTAAGCCGTGAGCGACCACACCTCGGTGGTGAACAGCCCCGGCCCGCCCTGGGTCAGCAGGAAGATGTACTCAAAGGATACGAGCAGTGAGAGCGTCTGATAAGTGGTCACGAACAGCAACGGCCACCTGAGCAAGGGCAGGGTGATATCGCGGATGAGTTGCCAGGTCGAAGCGCCGTCCACTTTCGCTGCCGTGAAGAGGTCTTTGGGAATCGCCTCGATAGCTGAGGTGAAGATGATCATGCCAAAAGAAGCTCCGACGAAGCCATTCACCAAGACGACGAACAGCCACGGCTGCTCCGTAAGCCAGTATGGTTGGCGTTCCACACCGAACATCCCCAGAAACCAGTTGATGATGCCGTGTGGAGGCGTTTGGACAAAGCGCCGCCACATCACGATGTAGATCACCGATGGCGTGATTCGAGGCAGCAGCCACATCACGCGGAAGAAAAAACTCGCTCGACGGCTGATGTTGGTGGTCAGCAGGGACAGCACCAGCGCCAGACCCACGTTGAAAAATCCCAACGTGAGGATGACGTACTTGAAGGTGTTGGCCAAGATCTTGGGGAAGAACGTGTCGGTGAACAGCCTGCGGTAGTTCTCCAGGCCAATGAAAGTCCAGGGGTCGCTGAAGTTGTGACTGGCCAAGTCGGTCAGGCTGAGGACGAAGAGAAGGACCGCGGGGATGAAGAAGAACACTATCACCAAGAATATAGCTGGGCTCATGAAGCCCCAGGCACCCAGCGTGCCCTTGATCCGTGTCAGGCGTGACGGTACCCCGACTTCCTTACTGATAACAGCCATTTTGAAGCCCTCCTTTCCTTGAGTTCTTGAGTTAATGAAAGTAGCAGCGGAGAGGGAGGAATTTCCTCCCTCTCCAATCTGCTTTCGCGTCGCCGCCGTCGACCGTTAGCGGATCTTCACATTGTCTCCAAGCTCGTTCTGAAGCTGATCCACAACGACGTCCACCGCCTCCTCTGGAGTCAGATCACCAGACTCGACGGCCTGGATGCCGAGGAAGTAGGCTTCTGAGTAAGCGCTCCAGTAGGGGCTGTTGGGTAGGAAGGTGGTGTACTCGAGCAAAGGCAGCGTCGCGCTCAGGAACTTGGCACTGGTATACGGTGCATAGTCCGCCTGGGACTTCAGGACGCCCAGGTGGCCGCTATCCACGGCGTAGGGGGTGTTGAGCTCCTTGACTGTCGCCTTGGAGATCAGCAGCAACGCTAGATCTGGATGTTCGGACTGTGAGCTGACCATGTACACCAGCGGATGGGTCAGTGTGGTGGGCTCACCCGTGCCCTCTTCGTTGGCTGGGATCGGGGCATAGCCCACGTTCTCGAACAAGTAGCCCTCTCCACCAACGTCCTGGAGGTAGTTGGTGTGCCAACTGGCCCAGCGCCACGTCCCCTCAAACACAAAGAGGACATTCTTAAACGAGCTGGTGTATTCCTTGTGATAGTCCCAGTCGGCATCCAGCTTGTTGGGGCGTATAATGTTACGCACTTGCGCAGCATCATACAGCAACTCGTACACTTTTTGCCAGGCCTCTTTGTCGAAGACTAGCCCGTCAACGCCTGTCTCTTGAACCTCGCCCCCGGCGGCGTAGTAGTAGTACAGGAAGTCGGGGCCATTGGAGGGGCGATGCCACCAGCCATCACCCGGTTCCACGATGCCAGCCTCGACTGCCTCGGCAGCGGTGTCAAGCATGTCTTGCCAGGTGTATTCGCCGGCGGCGATGCGCTCGTCCAGACTTTCGATTTCATCGTCGCTCCAACCGAGCTCGCTCAAGAGCGGCTTGCTGTAGTACATCGGGCGGGCCTCGGCATCCTGCGGGACACCCCAGGTTTTGCCGCCCAACTCGGTGGACTCCCACAGGCTGTCAATCACGTCGTCGAATTCGGGGTAGTCGCCGATCGTGTCGGTGATGTCAACGAGATACCCGGCCGTGGCCCAGTCGCCGATGTGCTCGTGGCCAGAGCAGACGATGTCCGGCGCTTCACCCGCCTGGGAGGCCAACTCGAACTCGGTCTTGTAGTCGCCCCAGTCCGCGTCATCCTGGATGGCCTCAAGCTCAATGCGGCGGTCGTCGCCTGCCGCAGCCAACGCCGCGTTGGCGGCCCCTACCGCGGACACCAGGTTGTTGCAGCGCCCGTCCTCGTAAGGCGGGCTGGCTTTGCAGCGAGCGACAAGCTTGACCACTTGTGACCCGACCAGCACCTCTTTCTCGACAACCACCTCTTTCTCGACGACCACCGTCTCCTTGACTATCTTCTCGATCACCTCAGGGGTAGGCTGGGCACAAGCCGACAGCATGGCCAGCACCACCAGCAGGGAGACGATCACTAACGTTGTTCTCTTCCGAAACATTTTTTTCCTCCTTAGATTTTTGTTGTTGAAATGTTGAGCGCTACCATGGCGCTCAAGTTGAATAAACCGTGCTTGAAAGTGGAAACGGCGTCTGGCCTATACTCATCCCCCCTTTCTGAGACGACTCTGTACTCTGATGGAATCTAGCAAACGATCACCTCTACCCCCTTGGCCTCGAAGGCTCCCACGTCCTCAGGGGAGATGCCATCGTCCATGACCAGTTTGTGAATGGCCGTGATGGGAGCTACTTTGGCAAAATGCACCTTGCCCAACTTGCTGTGGTCAGCCACTACTATGACCTCGTCCGCCCCCTTTATCATGGCTATCTTTATCTGGGCGTCCAATAGATCGACGTTGGTCGGTCCTTCCGTTAGGCTAATAGCACTGACCCCCAGAATGGCCTTATCCACGTGACATTGGCTGATGGACTGCTCGGCCAACGGCCCGACCAAGATACGCGTGCCCTCCCGCAAGATGCCACCGCTCAGGTTCACTCTGATCCCAGGCGACTTGGAGAGCTCATGGGCAATGTCCATATCGTTGGTTAAGACCGTCAAGTTGTTTCTTCCCGTGAGGCATTGAGCTACCTGTAGAGTGGTCGAGCCCGCGTCGAGGCTAATCGTGCCTTCATCTTCGATCAGCTCAGCCGTCGCTCTGCCAACGCGACGTTTCTCCTCCAAAAACGAATCAGGGCCTGCTTCCAAGGTTCCCCACGAGCGGCTTCCGTCTTTGACGATTGCCCCTCCATAGGTTTTCCTGAGCAGACCCTGTTGCGCCAACTTCCCCAAATCACGACGAATGGTAGCCTCACTAAGGTTGAACATCTGGCTTAGATCAGAGACCTTGAGAGTCTTTCTTTCTTCCAGTAGCCTGATAATCTCCGAGCGTCGCTCAGACCCTAGCATCGAGCTTCCTTCTGCGCGATATTGCGTGCTTATATGCACAGTGCTGCACGCTCTTGTTACATTATAGCACAAAGCTGCTCACATGTCAATACCTCTTAGCTTAAAATTTTCAGGATTCTTCAATTTATCCTTGCCGGCTGAGATAGGTGTTGGCGATCACCGCGAGAATCAGAACGACGCCTGCCGTGGCCTGGAAGATTTGGACAGGTATTTGCATCAGCACCAGGCCCTGCTCAAGCATGCTGAGCAACACCATGCCAACGCTCGCGCCGATGAGGGTGCCGAACCCACCGGTGAGTCGCACGCCGCCGATGACGCAAGCTGCAACTGCAATCAGCTCAATGCCCTCCCCACGTAGAGGGTCTACGCTGGTACGGTGGGCGAATTGCATCACGCTGGCAACCCCAGCCAAAAGGCCAGCCAGCATAAAATTGATCATCTTCACTCGTTTGACCGCCACACCCTGCGCCAGCGCCGCACCGGGATTTCCCCCCGTGGCGAATACCCAGTTGCCATATCGAGTTCGCATTAACACCAGAGACATTACGACCGCGATGATGATAAACCAAAGAATGGAGACGCGGAAATTGCTGGGGGAATCGGAGAGTTGGTTGAGCGCATTGAGCGGCCCGTTCAACACGTCGAACAGCGGCGGCCTTTCTCCCTTGTAAGAGGCCATCAGCCCACCGCCGATCGCGCGAGCAATACCACGATAAGCCAGCATCGTTCCCAGCGTCGTAATAAACGAGGGGATGCCGGTCCAGATGACGATCAAGCCATTGATCAAGCCCAACACGGCGCTGACCAGCAAGGCCAGCAGCACCGCCGGGATGGGCCCTACCCCGGCGTTGAGAGTCACAGCAAAGACATAGCTCGCCACCGCAAAGGTTGAACCGACCGAAAGGTCAAATTCCCCCGAGATCATGAGCATACCCACGCCGATGGCGACGATGCCAGTGATGCTGGAGAAAGTCAAAATGTTCGCAATGGCCATCGGGGTCAGGAAGTGTTCAGCGGCGATGACAAAGAATAGAAACACCGCCAGGAAGCTGATCAAGGCCACCGCTTCCGGGAACACAGCCAGCCTGGAGCGGAGTCGCGTCAAAGTATCAGTCAGAGATTGCAAGGCCAACCCTCCTTAATGATGGTCGGGTGGTCACATAGTCGGATGGTCGAAAGAGCCAGTCTCGCGGGCGCAGGCACGACCACCTGACCAATTGATCTAGTACATCGCGGCGGAAATCCTTCGGTAGTTACAGGACAAGCGCCGGTTGAGT
>CAYWWC010000006.1:7669-37587 GCA_964461615.1 uncultured Anaerolineae bacterium | reverse complement strand
AGTGAACTCTTCACCCGATAGATTTAGTTTCACCACCCCCATGTGCACTTGTCTTCCGCTGCGCTGCAACACATCAAAAGCCTCTGGGTTTTGACTTCTGAAGAAGTTGACGGCAATAGCGTGCTCGTTCGGCAATTCGTCACCGCAGTCTTCAATCCAAACCAAAAAGCCCAATAGGTCATCACATCGGAATGTCAGCTTATGGCCACTATCTGGTCTGTCAACTCTCTGGACTGTTGCGGTGTTATTTAGCGCGGCGGCTGGCTGCTTTTTCCCAAACAGGTTGCGTAGAAAGTTCATTTCTCAATCCCCCATTCTCTGCCACTCCCGAAGGCGGGAAACGCCTCCGCGACGACTGTCCCGCGTGGCCTCATCCGCGTGCCTATCTTCGGCATGCCTCATGCTCGCGCAAGCAGGACTCCGCACTACAACGGCATGACGCGAAACTGCAGACTTGCGCCCATACTTCTCTTTACCCATCCCTCATGAGTCCTCAGTACTCCACCCGCTTCTTTGTCAGCCTAGACACAACAAACTCGAAGACGGCGATGACGGCTATGAAGATGGCATCTACCACCACCGTCAGGCTAAAGGCATAGGCCAGATAACTTAGGCCAGTCAAAGAGGCATTCGCCAGCGCCTCTGGCACGGCTCGACTGAGCTCGCCGAAGTCCTGACGCACCCAGCCGGTCAAGTAAGAGAACAGAGCCACCAGGCCCATGAACAGGATAACCGACCTCCAGGGCTCCCGATCAGTCTCGCTGGGCAGCATGGCATTGGATACAGCGAAGATAAGGTAGAGCCATAGCCAGAAATCGGGCGCTCGGAGATGGGTCACGAGGCTTTCCCAAACTGGTCCCCATTCTCCGTTGAGCAAGACCTCTCCCAGGTCGCCCAGGCCCAGGATCAGTTGACCGATGATTAAAATGGCGAAGCTCCCGCTGATAAGGGGAGCCACACCGATCAAGCTGGCACGAAAGGGATCGGTACGGGCCACCCTCACCGAGCCCAGGCGCATTTGATTGCCGCGCGCCTTAGAAGGCCAAAGCGATATCTTGCCCGTCCGCACCCCCAGCAGCTTGGCCGCCAGCCAATGGCTTAACTCATGGATGAGGATGCCCGGCAGCAGCAGTACGAAGTACAGGAACATAGCCGCCTCGTTGTCCCCAACGAGGAGTAAGCCCAGCCCCTGGATATGCCGGTTTATCCAGCGTTTCATGAAGAACAGGGGTGCAAGAGTGGCGGCGAGCCATACGAGTGGTGTCCAGTTGCCAAACATGATGCTCCCTGCGAAGAGTAGTGAAGCTCAAATGCCCTTCACGCATACTCAGTAGATCCAATTTTGCTCGGCCTGGATCGCCAGATCCAGGCCAAAGGCGGGGAAGGCAACCGAAGGTTGCACGCAATCCCCTCAGAGCGATTCTGGATCTACTGATACTCATAAAGAGGGACAACTCTCACAGGGCGAGTTGTTGTTCGCAGCAACGTCTCAATTCCACGAACCGCCTCCGGCTTTAGAAGCACATCTCCACACACTGTGCAAACCTCTGCCGGGACGTGGTCAACAACAGTTACCTGCCCCTGATAGCGCACGGTGTGCACGATCTCCCGCTCCTCGTACTCTCCAGGGCACCCTTCACTACATTTCACTTGTTTACTCCCTTTACTTGAGCCGCAATGCGCACTATCTCCACGAAATCCACGGCCTTCAGGCTGGCCCCGCCGACCAGAGCGCCGTCTATCTCCGGCTGGGTCATGAACTCGGCGGTGTTGGAGGGCTTGACGCTGCCGCCGTACTGGACGCGCACCGCCTGCGCCGTGGCTTCATCGTACAGATCGGCGATGGCGCCGCGGATGGTGAGACCAATGACGGCGTTGGCCCCTGCGCCGGTGGCCGCTTTGCCCGTGCCGATGGCCCAGAGCGGCTCATAGGCGATGATCATGCTTCGCACCTGCTCGGCCGTGAGACCCTCGAGAGCGGCGCGGACCTGGCCGGAAACCCACTCCACGGTCTGGCCAGCCTCGTACTGCTCCAGACTCTCGCCCACGCAGACAATGGGGGTCAAGCCGTGGGTGAAAGCCGCTTTGATCTTGCGGTTGACTCCCTCATCGGTCTCGCCGAAATACCCCCGCCGCTCGGAGTGGCCAATGATGACGTACTGGCACAGCCCTTTGAGCATCAATGGCGAAGTCTCGCCGGTGTAAGCTCCCTTATCCTCCCAATGCATGTTCTGAGCCCCCAGCTTGATGGTCGTGGGTTTCAAGATGTCGGCCACGGCTGCCAGGGCGACGAAGGGCGGACAGAGCACTTTGTCCACGCCACGCACCTCGTTGAGACCCCGCCTCATCTCTCTCACCAGGCTCACGGCCTCGTCAACGGTTTTGTTCATCTTCCAGTTACCAGCGATGATCGGTGTACGCATTATCCCTCCTTACTTGTCTTCTAACGCGGCAATGCCCGGCAGGGGTTTGCCTTCGAGAAATTCCAGACTGGCTCCGCCGCCAGTGGAGACGTGGGCTATCCTGCCAGCCATACCCGCCTGCCTCACCGCCGCCACCACGTCGCCCCCGCCGATGATGGTGGTCGCTTCTAAATCGGCCAGGAAGCGAGCGATGGCGAAGGTACCTTCGGCGAACCTGGGGAATTCGAAGACGCCCAGCGGCCCATTCCAGACCACGGTCTTGGCGCTGGCCAGTTCCCGCTCAAAGAGTTTCACCGTCTCAGGCCCGATGTCCAGAATGAGCCAATCCTCAGGCGACTGGTCCACAGGCACTACCTTCGAGTCGGCCTCGGCGTCGAACCTATCTGCTACCACCACGTCAACAGGCAGAACCAGCCTCTCGCCTGCTCTCGCCAGTGTCTCTCTGGCCACGTCCAGGCTATCGTCCTCTACCAGGGATTGGCCTATCTCGTGGCCTTGAGCCTTGAGGAAAGTGTTGGCCATGCCCCCGCCGATCAGTAGACTGTCCACCTTGTCCAGCAGACTATCAATGACGCCAATCTTGCTGGAGATTTTGGCCCCTCCCAGGATGGCCACAAAAGGATGCTCAGGGGCGGTCAGGGCTTGCCCCAAGAAGGCTATCTCCTTTTCCATCAAGAAGCCGGCCACGGCAGGCAGATGCTCAGCCACTCCAACCACTGAGGCGTGAGCGCGGTGAGCTGCGCCGAAGGCGTCATTGACGAAGACATCGGCCAGGGATGCCAATTGTCTGGCGAAGGCCGGATCGTTGGCCTTCTCCTGGGGATGGAAGCGGGTGTTCTCCAGCAGGATGACGTCGCCCGGCTGCATTTCCGCCACCGCTGCCTCCACCTTCGGGCCGACACAGTCGTCGAGTTTCCTCACCGGCCTGCCAAGCAGTTCCGATAGACGTTCAGCCACGGGATCGAGGCGCAGCTCGTCCACAACCTTCCCCTTGGGACGACCCAGATGGGACATCAAAATGACCTTCGCCCTATGCTGGAGTAGATAATTGATGGTCGGCAAAGCAGCGCGGATCCTGGTATCATCGGCCGCTTTTCCCCTGGCCAGGGGAACGTTGAAATCCACCCGCACCAGAACCCGCTTGCCCTCAACCTCGACATCTCTAACCGTTTTCTTCAACTGCTTGTTCCCCAGGACTAGAGGTTGGAAATTGAAATCATCATCCAACTTCCAACCTCGAATGTCCAACCTCCAGCCTCTAACCTCCAACCTCAGCGATGTAGTGGAACAGGTCGGCCACCCGGCAGGCGTAGGCCCACTCGTTGTCATACCAGGCCACCACTTTGACCAGATTCCCTCCCATGACCATGGTGAGGGGAGCGTCCACGATAGACGAGCGAGGGTCTCCCTTGAAGTCTACCGACACCAGCGGTTCCTCGCACACTCCCAAGATGCCTTTCATCTTTCCCTCGGCCGCCTCCTCGAAGGCGCTGTTGATCTCCTCAGCCGTTGTGTCCTTGCCCAGCACCGCCACCATGTCAACGATGGAGACGGTGGGGGTGGGAACGCGCATGGAGATGCCGTGGAAGATGCCCTCAAGGGCCGGGATGGTCAGCCCCGCAGCCTTGGCTGCCCCAGTGGTGGTGGGGATGATGCTCAACGCTGCCGCCCGCGCCCTCCTCAAATCCTTGTGGGGCAGATCCAGGATGCGTTGATCGGTGGTGTAGGAGTGGATGGTGGTCATCAGCGCCTTCTCAATGCCGAAGGTGTCGCTGAGGATCTTGGCCACCGGAGCGACACAATTGGTGGTACAAGAAGCATTGGACAGAACATGGTGCTTCGCTGGGTCGTACGCGTCCTCGTTCACCCCCAGGACGATGGTGACGTCGGGTCCCTTGGCCGGGGCGGAGATAACCACCTTCTTGGCTCCTGCCGTCAGGTGCATGGCCGCTTTCTCCCGCTCCCTGAAGATGCCAGTTGATTCGAGGACGAAGTCTACCCCCATCTCGCCCCAGGGAAGCTGGCTCGGATCACGTTGGGAGAGGAATTTGATCTCCCTGCCGTTGACCACCAGGGCATCGTCCTTGACCTCCACCGTGCCGGGAAAGCGGCCGTAGTTGGAGTCGTACCTGAGGAGGTAGGCCATGGTGGGCAGATCGCCGATGTCGTTCACGGCCACCACCTCTAGCTCATCGGGGTAGTAGTCCAGCATGGCCTTGAGGGCCTGCCGCCCGATGCGCCCAAATCCGTTGATTCCAATTTTTACTGTCATTTATGTAACCTCCTTTGTGAAGTTGGTAGATTAGTACCTGGTCACCACTCCCGATTTCCCAGTTTACCTTGAGACTTGGGAATGGTAGAACCCCATTAGATTGCCGGCCAATTTCTGGGGATCATGCCGCCAGGGCTGCTGAAGATCAATCACGTCGGCCGGCACAACCTGGTAGCTTCCGTCGGCCGCGTAGTCCAGAGACACCAATTCCGTGATGAAGTGAGGATCAGGGTTGACCTCGAAGTTGTCGTTCACCAACGCGTAGTGAAACACTTCCCGCCCCACATGGCGCTGTAACGCCTCTAGGTGGTCTCCAACGCTGAAGCCATCGGTCTCGCCTCTCTGGGTGGCCACATTGCACACATATACTTTCAAAGCTTGGGAGGCGCGGATGGCCCTGGTGATGTCTTCCACCAGGAGATTGGGCAACACACTGGTGAAGAGGCTGCCTGGTCCAGCAACGATAAGCTCAGCCTCCAGAATGGCTCGTATGGTCTCAGGATAGGCCCGCACTCCGTCGGGCAGCAGGAAAACCCGCTCAATGGGCAATTCAGCGGCGGTGATACTGGATTCGCCCTCCACCCGGCTAAGAGCGCTTGCCGCCTCGTCCTCGCCACGCAAGTCGGCGCAAAGGGTGACATCCTTCAGAGTAGAAGGCAATATACGCCCCTGCACAGCCAACACCCGGCCCGACTCGAGGATAGCTCGCTCAAAGCTGCCCGTCACGTCGGCCATGGCGGCGATGAACAGATTACCGAAGCTGTGGCCGTTGAGGCTGTCCACCCTGCCGAAGCGGTATTGGAAGAGTTGGGTGGTCAGCGATTCGGCGTCGGCCAGGGCGGCGATGCAGTTGCGAAAGTCGCCGGGCGGGAGCACCCCCAACTCACGGCGCAGGCGGCCAGAGCTGCCTCCATCGTCGGCCACGGTGACGATGGCCGTGATGTTTGAGGTGTATTCCTTCAGGCCCCGCAGCAAGGTGGAGAGGCCCGTACCTCCGCCAATAACAACCACCTTGGGGCCTCGGCCGCGCTGACGATGCTGATAGACCGCCTGCGCCACCTCCTGGCCCGGCCGCAGGAAGGGGGCTAACAGCGAGCGGCCTAACTGCACTACTGCTATAATCACAGCCACCAAGCCCAGCCCCCCAACTAGAGCAGCCCGGCCCAGGCGGGGAACAAACTGCAAAGTGAGATAATGGAAAATAGCTGATGGAGGTTGTTGCCGATAGATGTTGATCAGAAAGTAAGCGAAGCCCAGGCTAATGCACGTAATGCCCAGCACAAGCAAGAGCAGCCACCGCTTCACGCCCATGCCTGGATAGAGCCATTTCCAGCCGGAGATGTTTTTGGAAAGGAGTTTCATGCCGCTTGCCCCTCAGCAATACCCGCGCCTCCATTATTATAGCCCAACTGACCCATCAAGTCAAAACGAACCCGACTTACCAATCGGGTTCGTTGGAGTTTAGCTCTTCCAGATCCTATCGGTGTCACTGCGAGGAGTCCTGCGGCAGCCCCCCCTTAGACTGGGCCTCAGGACGTGGCTCAGGACAAGCCCTAGTCCGCTGCCCTGAGTGCACAGTCAGGCGCCGAAAACCGCTGGACTAGAGCGCAGCGGGAGCAGGTAAATAGTTATGACGAATGCAACACTGTCCAGCTACTCCTGGTTTGAGCTCCGGGTCTCGATCCAGCAGTGGGTTAGCTGTTCAATCACTGCTTCTTCGATCTCGCGCATCGAATAACCAAGCCGCCGCGCCTCAATAAAAGGCTTGCTGAATAATGAACTTAGCAGCTCTCGGCGCCTCTGAGCCAATGGCAACTGATCGGGCTGGTCAGAGACGAAACTGCCTAGACCCAGTTGGGTGGAGATTACCCCCTCTCTACCCAGCTCTTTATAGGCGTGGGCAACTGTATTGAAATTGACTCCCAAATCCGCCGCTAGCTGCCGGATGGAGGGCAACTGTTCGCCAGACTGGAGTCCACCCGTGGCTATCAGATATTCGACCTGATCAACTATTTGCAAGTAGAGCGGAGTCCCGCCCTGGCGGTTAACCTGAATGGTCATAATCACTCTCCATAAGTCAGAATTTTACAACCCAATAGGGTAGAAAGCAACTTCCACTTTATGCCACACGTCGGACCGTGTTGCGTGTTCCGTCACGCAGTATGCCATACACAACACGTTTCACATAGTAGTCTAGCAGTCCTTGCTCTACCCACTTGTCTCGCCGGAAACACTTTCTCGCCGTCCGTTCCGGTTTCATGTAATCCAACACAATCATATCGGTATTTGGTCATTTTGTCAAATTTCAGATCAAGGACATTTGCAAATCGGGCCAAATGATAGTAAAATATACATCAACACTCGATGAGAGGTAAGATGTGATCACACCCTTCGATGTTCGCCATATCCTCTTGATTAGCAGATTGCAGAACCAAGGCCTGCTGCTTAACCTGGAGGAGGCACTGACTCAAACGTATAGGCCGCTCTTAGCAGCCCTGGCGGGAAGCCTCTCCTTACAGAGGATGGGGGTCTTCACCTATGTATGCTACGAAGTGGAAGAGGGCCGGCGAATAGCGGGCTTCGCCCAGGTGCGCATGAGAAAAGATAGCTCCGAAGCCAATGTAATCTACCTGACCCCCTCCTTATCAGTGACGGGAGATGCCAAAACCATCTGGTGTCGCCTGTTAGAGAGATTATGCCTTAGGGCCGGGGAGCAGGGCATCCACCGCGTCTTCGCCCACCTGCCTGAGGATGAGCCTGGGGTCGAAGCCTTCCAACAGGTGGGTTTCAGTGTTTACACTCGGGAGGACGTCTTCCGTCTGGCACGGATTCCAATCGAACTGTTGCACACCACCAGGAGAACCGTACGCCCCCAGCAGCCCACCGATGGCTGGGGACTGCAAGGACTCTATGCCGCCATTGCCCCTCGCCTAGTGCAACAAGCAGAGAACTTAACGGCAAGAAAGTGGGACGCTACACCCAGCCCGTGGCTGAGACAAACCAGGCGAGAGGGCTACGTACTGGAGGATAAGGGAAAAGTCATGGGCTGCGCGCGGATTCGCCAGGGACAGACTGGCCATTGGTTGGAAATGCTCCTTCATCCCCATGCCTACGAGCGAGCCGACGAGCTCGTAGGCCAATCGCTTTCTCTCCTGGCGAAATATCCGCCCCACCCCACCTACTGCTGTTTGCGAAGGTATCAGGGTGGGCTTAGGGTTCCGCTCGAGGCCCAGGGTTTCCAACTCTTCGCCAGCCAATGTGTGATGATAAAGCACACTACCGTCCGGGTTAAGAAGCCCGTCTTGAAACTAGTACCCGCCCTGGAGAAGAGAGCCGAGGCGGCCACCCCGATGATGAAAACACAAGGAAATGTCAAATGACCAATTGGCCAACCTCTGACGCACGGCCCTCCGACAAGCTCAAGACACGGCCTGAAGACACTGTCCCCAACTCGACTGCGGCTACGCTTAAACCATCCGACCACCACATGCAACAAATGAAGATAACCGATAACCTGGAAGTACTGTTAGCGGTTCTGCCACCCCACATCGAGCAGGTGCTTCAAGAGGCAAACAAGGGCGATGACCTGCTAGAGATCGTGTTGGATCTGGGACGCCAACCGGAGGCGCGTTTTATCAATCACGAAATCACCCTCAACGAGAATGAGGTCACCGGGAAGGAAATCGAGCACGTGGTCTCCCGCATCGGCGAGTTCGATGGCGATAACCGGGCGGGACTTGAGCGCACTCTGCATCGTATCTCAGCCATCCGCAACCGCAAGGGGGGCATCGTGGGCCTCACCTGTCGCGTGGGGCGATCTATCTACGGCACCATTGACATCATCCGAGACATAATCGAGTCGGACCAGAACATTCTTCTCCTGGGCCGGCCGGGGGTGGGCAAAACGACCATGCTGCGAGAGACCGCGCGCGTCCTGGCCGAGAAAAAGCGGGTGGTGATCGTGGACACCTCCAACGAGATTGCCGGCGACGGCGACATCCCCCACCCTGCCATCGGCCGGGCGCGGCGCATGCAGGTAGCCAGTCCCTCCCTCCAGCACGAGGTGATGATCGAAGCAGTGGAAAACCACATGCCAGAAGTGATCGTCATTGACGAGATTGGCAGGGAGCTGGAGGCGGTCGCCGCTCGCACCATCGCCGAGCGAGGGGTACAACTCATCGGCACGGCCCACGGCAACACTCTGGACAACCTGATGATGAATCCCACCCTGGCCGACCTGATAGGCGGCATCCAGAGCGTCACCCTCAGCGACGAGGAGGCCCGGCGCCGGGGCACCCAGAAGTCCATCCTGGAGCGCAAGGCCCCGCCGACCTTCGATGTGGTGGTGGAGATCCAGGATCGGCAGCGCTTGGCGGTGCATCACAATGTGACGGCCGCCGTGGACGCTATCCTGAGGGGTCGCTCTCTGCCCGCTGGGATCCGTTATCGCGATGAGCAGGGAGAAGTGCAAATCGAGGAGGCAACGCTTCGCCCCTCCAACTTGGAGGAAGGGCGCATCCGCCCCTCATCCAAGCCCGCTGCTCCCCTGACCACCTTGCACATCTATCCCTACGGCATAGCTCGCAATCGCTTGAATCAAGCTGCTAGCCGCCTCCATCTTCCCGTGGTCATCGTAGACGACCTGGAAAAGGCTGGAGTGGTAATCACCCTGAAGCAATACTATCGTAATCGCCCGCGGGTCATTGCCGATGCGGAGGAGGGGGGCATCCCCATCTACGTCCTGCGCTCCAACACCATCAAGCAGATGCAGAATTGTCTGACGGATATCTTCGGCCTGGAAGCAGAGGAAATGGACCCCTTCGCCATAGCGATACGTGAGACCCAGGAGGCCATTCAAAAGGTACTGGTTGGCGCCAACTCAGTAAGCCTCTCTCCTCAGAGTGCCTACATCCGCCGCCGCCAACACCAGATGGCTCGCCAGGCGGATCTCATCTCCCGCAGCCGTGGCAAGGAGCCGAGGCGGAAGGTGAGGATTTATCGGGAATGAGGGAAGAAGAGAACTTGAGTTTGTTCATTACCTTCGAAGGTCCTGAGGGCAGCGGCAAGACAACGCAGATAGAGTTTTTGAGCAAGTATCTTGAGGAGAAGGGCTACCCCGTGCTTGCCACGCGCGAACCAGGGGGGACGAGCATCGGCGATCAAATCCGAGCCATCCTCCTCGCCCCCCAAAACACCGAGATGCTGCCCGCCAGCGAGGCTCTGCTCTTCTCCTCGGCGCGGGCTCAAATAGTCAACCAAGTCATCCGCCCCCACCTGGCACGAGGCGGCATCGTCCTCTGCGATCGCTATGCCGATTCGACCCTGGCCTACCAGGGTTACGGCCACGGCCTGGATCTGGAGACACTGCACACCATCACCGCCCTGGCCACCGAGGGGCTGAAGCCTGATCTGACAATCTATTTGGATATTGAAGTCGAGGAGGGGTTGCGGCGCAAGCTGGCGGCGCACAAAGCGGACAGCGCAGAGTGGAACCGCCTGGACCGACAGGAGATGGCCTTCCACCGCCGGGTGAGGGAGGGCTACCTGCAGATCGCGGCCAGGGAACCAGATCGCTGGTTGGTGATTGACGCCACCCAGCCCGTGGAGGCTATCCAGGTCTCGATCAGGGCCGGGGTGGAAGCGAAGTTGGATATCGGATGTAGTCGCTAAGTGGAGGGGATGAATGAGATGAAATTAATAATAAGCATTGTTAATCGCGACGATGCCAGGGGATTAGTCGAGGCTCTGCTCAGGGAAGGACACCGGGCAACGATGGTCAGCACGACCGGAGGTTTCTTGCGGGCGGGAAACACGACTATCTATGTGGGCGCCGAGGATGAGAAGGTAGACGAAGTGCTGGGGTTGATCAAGGAGAACTGCCACACCAGAACCGAGTACGTTAACCCCTTACCACCCATGATGGAGGCAGGCGAGTTGTACATACCTACTCCTGTGGAGGTGCAGGTGGGCGGCGCTACTGTTTTCGTCGTTGACGTGGAGCGTTACGAGAAGCTCTAGCTGCTAAAACTCGCCTTCGGCGCCTAGCTCGCCTCCCAGATCGGGCATGGACTCCTCGATGTCCTCCGGGTTCTGCCCGGACTCCAGCCTGTCTATGACCTCATCGAACTCAGGCCCCAAGTCCTCGCCCATCTCCCGGCTCATCTTACGCATCCAGCGACCCATTGATTTTGGATCGTTCTCGTCCAGGCCAGCCAGGCTGCTGGGGTCGGCCAAGTCATCCAGGCGGCTCTCCTCGGACTTGGTCACAGCGACGCGAGAGACCAGGCGGGTCAAGGCCTCTCCACCGCAGAAAGAACAGCGGGGCGGGGTTTTCTCAACCTCCGAGAAGCTCCGCCAAAAGAGAGTCACTCGGCGCCCACATTCGTTGCAACGATACTCGTAAATCGGCAAAATCATCCCTCCTAAAGAGTAACGAGGAGTTGGCCCTCCTTACTCATTGATTATCGTCTGTAATTATAGCCCAGATCGCTCCTGAAATCAAGTCAAAGCTTGGATATTAGATATTGGATATTGGAATGTCAAGCCCAGCGGAACCCAATCTTTATCACTTCGAATCTAGTCCCCTATTAGTCGTCATCTCCGGCCCCTCAGGGGTAGGGAAAGACGCTGCCGTGCAGCGCATGGAGGAACTGGGCTATCCCGTTCACTTTGTGGTCACGGCCACCACACGATCTAGAAGGCCCACTGAGGTGGATGGGGTGGATTATCACTTTATTTCCGAGCAAGAGTTCGCCGAGATGCTGGAGAAAGACGAACTTCTGGAACACGCCCTCGTCTACGGTCAGCACAAGGGCATTCCCAAGAAGCAGGTGCAGGAGGCTCTGGAAAGCGGCAAAGACGTCATCATGCGCTTAGACGTCCAGGGTGCGGCCACCATTCGCCACATGGCGCCCCAGGCCGTCCTCATCTTCCTTACTGCCTCCTCAGAGGAGGAGCTGATCCATCGCCTCAAGGCACGCAAGACCGAGACATCAGAGGGCTTGAAGAGGCGCGTCGCTACGGCTCGGGAGGAAATGAAGCGACTGGATGAGTTTGACTACGTGGTGACTAACTGCGATAGTCACCTCGATGAGACAGTGGAGACCATTGCCGCCATCATCACCGCCGAAAAGTGCAAAGTGAAACAGCGAAGGATCGAATTACAAGGAGGCGTTCGATGAAAGAGGCAAAAGCAGGCAGTATCCGGCAATCTGTTATCGCTGGTAGTTGGTATCCCGGTCAGCCCGATGAGCTGCGTCGGACGTTGGAGGGCTATTTGGCGGACGCCGAAAAGGTGGAACTGGGCGGAAAACCTCGCGAAGGAGAGTTGAAGGCGCTCATCAGCCCCCACGCTGGCTACGCCTATTCCGGCCCCACAGCGGCCTATGCCTATAAGCAACTGGAGGATGGCCTTTCGACCGTAAGCGGAGCGACCTCAGGACATCGTCCGGCCTTCGATACCGTGGCCGTCCTCTCGCCCTCCCACCAAGCGCACCTGGGCCGCTTCGCCGTCACCAGAGCGAGCCACTATGAGACCCCACTAGGGCTGGTGGAAGTTGATGCCGAGTTGGTCGAAGCTCTGGGCAAAGAGGTGACGCTGAACCGCGTAGGATTCGATGGCGAGCACTCGCTGGAGATCCAACTCCCCTTCCTCCAGCAGGTTTTGGGCGCCTTCACCCTGCTGCCGGTGATGCTGGGCGAATCCTTGACCAGCGACCGGAGCCTGGTAGTTTGCCGCGAGTTGAGCGCGGCTCTGGCCAAGCTGCTGCGTGATAGAAAAGCGCTCATCGTCGCCAGCACCGACCTGGCACATCTCTACGACTACAACGACGTCGTGCGTCACGATAGGGTGATAATCGAGTTGGTGGAGCGTTTCGACATTGAGGGATTGGCTCGCGCTCTCATCGAAGGCCGTGGCCAGGCCTGCGGTGGGGCTCCCGTCGTGACCGCGCTGCTGACCGCGCAAGCTCTGGGTGCGAACCGGGCCACGGTGCTCCATTACACCAACTCCGGCGATGTGACCGGCAACCGCCGGCCCGGCAGCTACACCGTTGGCTACATGGCAGCAGCCGTTTATCAGGCGTAGTACTTACCGGCTCCGGCGGGATCCCTTCGACGGGCTCAGGACAAGTGCCAAATCCCACCGCTTCGGTGCTCAAGCGGAGCTGTCAGCCGTCGGATCTGGCGATCCGGCGGGAGCATTAAGGGTGCGAGGTGAGCAGTTACCCATGACCTATGCTGAGGTAGTCGTTAGTACCCCCATCCGGCCACGAGCAATCTCAGACCTGAAAGAAGAAGGCTCTGAGAATGGATATAGCCCTTTGAGCCTCGCCTTTCATTATTCCATCCCCCCTACCCTCGAGGAGAAGGTAGCTGTCGGCCAACTTGTGCAGGTGCCCTTTGGCCCCCGTCGACTGCAAGGCATCGTGGTGGGCTTGACTGACAGGGCCGCGGTGCTTGAGACCAGGGACATCGAGGAGATCGTTGACCCTGAGCCCGTCCTATCCCCGGTGCAGATCGAGCTGGCCCGCTGGATCAGCAACTACTACATTGCCCCTCTGATTCACTGCCTGCGCCTGATGCTGCCGACTGGCCTGAAGCAACGCTCCGAGCTCGCCGTGGAGCTGAGCGAGTCAGCGGATCAGCGAAGCAGCGAAGACCTGACGCCAGAACAGCGAAAGGTGGTCGAGTTTCTGCGCCAGGAGGGCAAGCAGCGGGTGAAAGATCTGGCGCGGTTGCTCGAAATAGAGAACCCTCGCCCAATCGTAGATCAACTGGCTCGCCGAAGGGTGATCACCAAGCGCTGGGAGCTTGCGAAGCCCCAGGCAAGACCCAAGAAGGTCCGCTTCGTCCGCCTCATCGCCGACGAGGAGAGAATAGCCCAGACCATCCCCCGGTTGGGCCATTCGTCCAAGCAGGCCGACATACTTGAATTCCTATCCCGCAGCGAGGATCCCCTGCCAGCCCTGTCCGATGTCTGTGCCAAAGTCGGTTGCACAGAAGTAACCGTTCGCGCCCTGGCCAAGAAGGGTTTGGTGCAGATCACCGAGAAGCGCACTCTGGTTGCCCCGCTGCTCTCGCCCAGAGCCATAGACAGGGTTGTCGCCGCGCACCTGCGCCGAGCCTCCAAACAGGCGTCTGCCCTGGCCTTCCTGCGCGACCGCCCTAAGCCTGTAGAATTGTCGCAGTTCTGCAGGGAAGCGAATTGTTCCTATTCCGTGCTACGGGAACTGGAGCGAAAGGGCTATGTGCAACGCTTCGAAGAGGAGCCAGTGGTCATCCTGCGCGTCCCGCCAGATCAGATGGTGAGCAGGATAATCGAGTTGCGAGGAGCCCAGAAGCAGGTAGAGGTGCTGGATTTTCTCCGGAGCGAGGAGGAGGGAGCCATCTGGGTAAGCTGGGTCTACGCTGAGACAGGCTGCAACCTGCGTACGTTGAGAGACTTGGCCGCTCATAGCCTGATCAGCCTGGAGGAAAAGGAGGTCTGGCGCGACCCGCTGAAGGGACGAGAATTCGTTCTTGATGTGCCGCCGAAGCTGACGTCGGACCAAGAGGTCGCATGGGAGGAAATCGAAAAGGTAATAAGTCAACGAGTAATAAGCAACGGGGGCAAGAAACTCGTTACTCGTTACCCATTACCCGTTACTCTACTTCACGGCGTCACTGGCAGTGGCAAAACCGAGATCTACCTGCGCGCCCTGGATGCGGTGCTCAGGCAGGGAAGGCAAGCCGCCGTTTTGGTGCCTGAGATCAGCCTCACCCCCCAGACCATCCGCCGCTTCGCCGCCCGCTTCCCCGGCCGCCTGGCCGTCATCCACAGCCGGCTCTCCCTGGGCGAGCGCTACGACACCTGGCGGCGCGTCCGGGCCGGGGGCGTGGACGTAGTCATCGGCCCCCGCTCGGCTCTCTTCGCCCCCCTGCGCCGCCTGGGTCTCATTGTCATTGACGAGGAACACGCGGGTTCTTATAAACAAGCACAGACTCCGCGCTATCACGCCCGCCAGGTGGCGGTGAAGCTGGCCGAGCTGGCGGGGGCGGTGGTCATCATGGGCAGCGCGACCCCCGACCTGGTCTCCTACTACCGCGCTCAGCGGGGAGAGTACAGATTGCTGCGCCTGCCGAAGCGCATCATGGGCCATCGGCGGCGGATCGAAGAACAGAGGGCTAGTTACAAGTTACGGGATACAAGTTACAGGTTCCTAAGTGACGAGGCATGTTATACCGATTTGCCGCCGGTGCGAATTGTTGACCTGCGGGAGGAGCTGAAGGCCGGCAATCGCGAGATCTTCAGCCGCGCTCTTCAGGGAGCCTTGCGTGAGACTTTGGACAAGAACCAGCAGGCCATTCTGTTCCTGAATCGTCGCGGCGCGGCCACCTTCGTCATGTGCCGCGACTGCGGGCACGTCCTCAAGTGTCGCCGCTGTGAGGCGCCTCTGACCTATCATTTCCACCGGCCTGGCATTGAAGAACCCCACCTGGTCTGCCACCACTGCAACCGGCAAGAACCGTCGCCCCAGGTCTGCCCCAACTGCGAGAGCTGGCGCATAAAGTTCTTTGGCGTCGGCACTCAGAAGGTAGAGGCCGCCGTTCAGAAACTGCTTCCTGAGGCCCGCACTCTTCGCTGGGATCGGGACACCACCGGCGGCAAGTGGTCGCATGAAGCGTTCCTACAAAGCTTCATTGAACACGAGGCCGACATCCTCATCGGCACCCAGATGATCGCCAAGGGACTGGACCTGCCCCTGGTGACCCTGGTGGGAGTGGTCGCTGCGGACACCGCCCTGCATTTGCCCGACTTCTGGGCCAGCGAGCGTACTTTCCAGCTTCTGACCCAGGTGGCTGGTCGGGCTGGGCGCAGCATCCTGGGCGGCCAAGTCATCATCCAAACCTATACTCCTGAGCACTACTCCGTTCAAATGGCCAGCCGACACGACTACGACGGCTTCTACGAAAAAGAGCTAGCTTTCCGGCGGGAGCACGGCTACCCTCCCTTCACCAGGTTGGCCAAGTTGGTCTATGTTCATTCCAACCAGAAACGTTGTCAAGAGGAGGCAGAGAAATTGCACCGCATCCTTAATAACAAGATAGCCCGCCTGGGTCTGCCTGGCGCCGATCTCATTGGCCCAGCGCCCTGCTTCTTTGGGCGGTTGCGGGGTCAGTATCGCTGGCAAATTGTGGTGCGGGCTTCCGATTCCCAGGCCCTCCTCCAAGACGTAATCTTCCCCCGAGGCTGGCGGGTGGACATTGATCCGGTGAGCACGCTGTGATTATTTGGATTTTGAGATGCCATTCCTGAAACACAAAAATTCTTTCTCTAGTATCCTGACCGTATTGGGAATAGCGCTCCTGACCATAGGGCTGGCGCGGGGCTATCTCGACCTGCGGGCATCCCCTCCCTCTTTTCCTCTCCCAGTGAATGAAGTGGGAGGCGTGATGACAGCCACCCCTTTGGCAACGCCCATCCCTCCGACAGCTACCGCTACCACTACCCCAACTGCCGTGCACTCAATCTCGACAGCCGTGTTCTCGCTAACCCCGACGGCCACGTCCTCACCGACTTTCACTCCAACCTCGACACCCACCTTCACACCCACCCCGTCAGGCCCACCCCCTGCCAGCGCCCCGCCCGATCGCATCGTGATCCCCAGCATCGGCGTGGATGTTCCGGTTGTATCCGTGGGGTGGACGGTCACGGATGAAGGCGCCGCCTGGGATTCGGCCGATCAGGCCGCTGGCTGGCACCAGGGCTCCGCCTACCCTGGTCGCGTCGGCAACACCGTCCTCTCAGGACACCATAACATCAAGGGCAAGGTCTTTCGCTACTTGATTGACCTCGAACCCGACGACGAGGTGTTCCTCTACGTGGGAGAGACGGCCTATCGTTACGTCGTCACAGAGAAGCACCTGTTTGAGGAAAAGGGCAAGCCCCAAGCAGTGCGCCGCGCCAACGCCCAATGGATCGCCCCCAGCGATGACGAGCGTCTCACCCTGGTCACTTGTTGGCCCTACACCTCCAACACCCACCGACTGATCATCGTCGCAAAACTATCCTGGAAGCTGAATGCTAAAAGCTGGATACTGGAAACTGTAGGCTATATCCAGCATTCAGTATTCAGCTTCTAGCTTCCAGCATTTGGTATTCAGCTTCTAACTTCCAGCATACAGCAAAAGGAGAACCCGATGAACATCCTAGATATACCCCTCATCGCCAGGACACGTCGCAATCACGCCCTGGAGCACGCCACCATCCACGTTCTGACCGAGCACAACCCTCGACGGCATTTGATGGGGCGCACCACGGACCGCGGCTTTTATCTGTTTGGAGAGGCGGCGGCAGAGGAAGTAGCCATTGCTGTCTCCGAGGCTTTGGTCCGCTTGCAGAGAGGCGAGCACTCCCTGGCCGTGCATCCCCGCTGTGGCACCAATTTAGCCACTGCTGGGGTGCTAGCCGGCCTCTCTTCTTTCGTAGTGATGTCGTCGGGGCGCTCCAAATCGCGCCTGGCCCGGCTGCCCCAGATCATCCTGGCTGCCACCATCGCCGTGATAGCGGCTCAACCTCTGGGCCTGGCCTTGCAGAAGCACGTCACCACCCTGCCAGAGGTGGAGGGAGTGACTATCGAGGAGATCACGCGCCAGCAGAGGGGGCAAGTTGTCGTTCATCGCGTATACCTCGGTCAGCAGCCTACAGGTCGAAAGCTAGGCAAGGTCTCCTGACCGCAGCCGCTCTTGGGCTCGGCCAGAGGCCTTCGCCCAACAGAGTGTGACCAATGACCATCCGACCACCTGACCACCTGGAGGAGCTATGTTTTATCTGTTTCATGGCGAGGAAGAGTTCTCTCGCTCCGAGACCCTGGCTGACTTCAAGAAGAAGATGGGCGACCCAGGCCTGGTCGAGTTGAACACCACCATCTTCGACGGCAATAAGGTCACCTTAGGCGAGCTTCAACATGCTTGTGATTCTATCCCCTTCATGGCCGAACGACGCCTGGTCATCGTGGAGGGACTCCTCACCCACCTTGCATCCAGGGGGAAAAAGAGGGCGCTGTCCGCCTGGCAGAAGGAGTATTTGGAGAAGCTGACCCAATACCTGAAGCACCTGCCTGAGACCACGCGCCTGGTTTTCGTCGAGAACAAGTGCATCAACAAGAACACCCCTGTTCACCGCTTGGCCCTGGCTGAAGAGCACGGGCACGTCAAAGAGTTCAAACCTCCCCAGAGGAGAGAGCTGAACCGTTGGATCAAGGAGCGGGCGAAGAAGAAGGGGGGACAAATCAGTCCCGCGGCTGTTGAAACACTTGCCGCCTTCGTGGGCAACGACCTGCGACTGCTGGATCAGGAGATCGAAAAACTGGTCGTCTATGTGGACGGGGCGCGTCCCATCAGCGAGGACGACGTTCGCCTGCTGGTCAGCTATGTTCAGGAGGCCAACATCTTTGCGATGGTAGATGCCTTGGGCCAGCGCAATGGTCAGCGAGCGGCCAGGCTGCTGCACCAATTGCTGGACGCGGGGGAGCACCCCCTGGCGCTGCTGGGCATGATCGTCCGCCAGTTCAGGATCATGATCCAGGTCAAAGAACTGAGCGGGCAAGGGCTGAGCCAGCAAGACATGGCTACCAGGCTGAAACTGCACCCCTTCGTGGTCAAGAAAACGACGCGCCAGGCAATGAACTTCTCCATGGAGCAGTTGGAGACCGTCTATCGGAGATTGTTGGAAATTGACGTGGCCATCAAAACGGGGGAGATGAACGATGTTTTGGCCCTGGACATGCTGGTGGTGGGGTTGACTTGAAGATCAGCGGCAGATAAACTCTGAAGGCGGCGACACTGGAGATAGCCTGATAAGCGTCTATCCGTCCCCAGCCGTAGAATCTGTCCCAGCCCGGCGCACCCAGGTCACGAACCGTCTCGGTGATGACTCGGGCCACCTCATCGTTGGTTAGATCCGGCTGCACCGACCAGACCAGCGCCGCCAAGCCCGAGACGTGGGGTGCAGCCGCGGAAGTGCCGCTGGCAGACAAGTAAGTATCATTTAGGGTAGTGTTGTAGATGTCCGCGCCCGGAGCAGCCACATCCACCTCTGGGCCGTAATTTGATCCATACCAACGCCCATCCCATCTGTTGGTGGCAACCACAGCCAACACGCCATCATTTGCAGCAGGGTAGAGCACCGCCCCGCCATTGTTGCCAGCGGCAGCGGCGAGCAGACATCCCCTCTGGCGAGCATAGCCCACTGCCTCCGCTAGAGCAGCGGAATAGTCCTTTCCGCCCAGGCTCAGGTTGAGGATCCTGGCCCCGTTGTCAGCAGCGTAGACTATGGCGCTGGCAATGTCGGCATAATTCCCGTCGCCGCTGGCATTCAAAGCCTTCAGCGGCATGATCCTCGCCCCCCAGGATACCCCAGCCACGCCCTGGCCGTTATCTGTATCGGCGGCGGCGATGCCGGCCACGTGCGTGCCATGCCAATAGTCATCTTGCGGCTCGGCGTCGTCGTTCACGAAGTCCCACCCGTAGCTGTCATCAACGTAACCGTTCCCGTCGTCGTCCAGACCATTGCCGGGAATCTCGTCAGCATTGAGCCACAGCTTGCCCACGAGGTCGGGATGGTCCAGGTCCACACCCGTATCAATGACGGCAATGGTGAGATTGTCGCCGGTGGTAAAGTCCCAGGCCTCGGGCGCCCGGATCCTGGGCAAGTCCCACTGCTCCGCATAATTGGGATCGTCGGGGATGGTTTCGGCAGCATGAGCGAGGTAGTTGGGCTCAACGAAAACCAGACCAGGATCGTCCTTCAACTCCTCTATCCACATCAGCTCCTGGCCAGGAGTCACCGCCACGCGCTTGATATCGAGAGAGGGTATCTCTCCCACGATTGCAAGGCCCTTCGTGGTGAGGTTGGCCGCTGCCCAGGATGCGCCAACGCCGGCTGCAAGCTTGACCAACACCTCGCCCGGCTTGAATCTCCTGGCCTGCCACAGTTCCCCTGAGTCACCCGACTCTCCGGCCGATGCGGGGCCAAGAAGCATAGAAAGTACGAGTGAAATAATAGTCAAAAGGAAGAACGCTCTTTTCATCGTTGGGCTATTCCTATTGAGGAACCCCGTGACCGCTGTTCCAATGAATGTCAGCACAACGCTTATTCTACCGCAAAACCTTCCCTTTGGCAAGGGAACCTTTTTCACCTCTCTTCCGTCCTGGTATCAGAGAAGCGGCACGGGAAGGTGGTATCGAGAAATGAAAACGAAAGCGGTTCTTTTGATGATCCTCACGGTGACGCTGGTTGTCCCCTCCGGGTGTCAGGGCTATGAATCCCCAACCACTCCTCCGGCGAGTCCTGGGGCTGACGAGGTCGGGCCACCCTCGGTGCCCCCTGTGATGGCCACGCCCACGGCATTGATTCCCGCCACCATAGAGGCCCCTGCGGGACCCGAAACAGTGATTGCTTTGGCCACGGAGGATTTGGCCGAACGCTTGGAAGTAGCGGCGGAGAAAATAGCCGTGCTAGAGGCAAAACCAATTGAGTGGTCGGACACCAGCCTGGGCTGCCCCCAACCGGGGAAGATGTACGACCAGGTCATCACGCTGGGCTATAGGATTATAATGAAAGTAGGTGGGGAGCAATACGAGTATCACAGCGACAAGGAGGGAAGGCAATTGGAGTTGTGTCAGGACGACAGGGAGAGGATAGAAATCCTCAGAAGGATGGTGAGTCCAGAGAAAACAGTTACTTCGGCCCAGGAAGACCTGGCCAGGCGTTTGGGGATACCGGACGGGGAAGTGACGGTGGTCAGCGTGGTAGGGGATGAGTTCCCCGCCTCTAACCTCGGCTGCCCCTGCCCGAAATGCCCTGAGCTCCCCATTCCCGCCTTCGTGACCGGCCAAAGGATAACCCTGACTGCTCAAGGCAAGAACTACGAGTACCACGCTCGCCGCAACATGGTGGTTTTCTGTGGCGAGCTCTGAAGGCCAAAAACAGCCACCATATCTGAACTGCTAAACAAGAAGCCATCGAGACTCAGGTCTCGATGGCTTCTTGCATAAGTGTAGCTGTGGGTCGAGCTCTCCAGTGTAGTGTACTCGTTACCGTACCCCCGAAGTCCCGCCCTCGAAGTGCTACTCGCCTATTAGGAGGGGCTGGTCATACGTTGACCAGCCCCTCTTAGTTGGAGAAGCGACCATCGGTCTAGGGACCAGGGGCAGTCCAGGTGACACAGAGACGGCAGGCTGTCCCCTGAGGGTTGTAGTCGCGAGAAACGCGATCGTTACTGTTCTGGATGGCCAGCACATAGGTTCCCCCGTTGGGCCCGACATGGGTGGGGAGAAGATCAAGCTGGCCGATGTAGCTTTGCTTGTCAGACGAGACAGAGGCGCCTCCCCACCACCACTCCGTTTTGTTATCGCTCCACATCTCCAGGACAGCCTGGGACACCTGCATATCTGGTTGGGGAGGGGAGAGCGTGAAAGTACGCCGATACAGGTGAGTCGTCCCGTTCCGCGATTCCTGGTTGCCATCCTCATCCTGCAGACCAATGGGCCTGCAATCGCGGGGTAAGGGCTCCCAATAGGGATCGGTCCAGAACTCCGCCCACCAAACCTCTGCAGCAGGCTGCCAGGAGCTATCGGGCGTGAAGTCCGGTTGATTCCATCCCTCGGGGGCCGGCGGAGAGGGCACACGAATAAGCGGGGAATCGCTGGCTGACTGAGTCGCGTACCCATAGAAGGACGCTTCATCAATCCGGTAAATGCTATCTCCAGGGGAACAGCAATAGCACTCCACCATTGGGTAGTTCTTCAGGAGGAGGGGCACGTAGACGGAGTAACGGCCGAGGATTTCGGTCAACGCGCTACTGTACATCTCCGTGGGCGAGTTGGTGGCCGTAGCCCAGGCCGCGTTGATCACCGCCAGCTCCGGCGTGGCGGCAACGTTGATCGTGGCCTGGAAGGTGACGGCCACTTCCTCCCCTGCCGCCAGGTCGCCTACCCAGCTCAGCAGCCCGGTGGCTTCATCCCAAACCGGCGTGCCCGTGGTAGCGGCGATGCTGCCCGCGACCATGTCCAGGCTTGACGGCAGGTAGTCGGTGAGTGTTACGTCCAAGGCGGTCTGGTCGCCGGTGTTGCGGAAGACGATGGTGTAGTTGAGCGTATCACCGATGCGGCCATTGATGGCATCCACAGTCTTCTCGATTTCCAGATCCGTGTCTTTGCCGACGGCTGTGTAGGCAAAGAGGTAGGCGAAGGGAGCGCCGCCGAGTTTGTCGGTCAGCGTGGCTTCGTTTTCGATGAACGTGTTGTACGCCAGGTCAGGATTGGCCTGGACCACGACGTCGAAGTCAACCGATGGGCTGGGACCGTCCATATACCCACTCCAGGTGACGGTGTGCGTGCCGGCGTCGTAGGCCGCATCGCCCGTGATCGAGACAAAGGTTACCTCGTCGGGCAGTGGATCGGAGAAGAAGATGTACTTGTCCTCAGCACTGTAGTTGACCAGGCTGAAGCTGTACGTGAACTCCTCGCCCGGCAGCACGGTGTCCGGAGTAGACGTCTTGGTGGAGACTTCGCCAATTCCGATTTCTTTAGGAACGTACCAGGCGCCGGCCAGGTCCGCTCCGATCCACGGATCCATCCAACTGGTACCCTCGAAGACGTCTATACCTGATACGTGGTTATCCCATGGCGCCATGTCCGCTGGCATCTCGACCCAGTAGCTGAACTCGATCGAGTTGCCGGATGAGATCGCGCCCGTCCACTCGATACCACCACCGTAGTCGGCAGTGCCTGGCGAGCCAGAGATCAGACCATAGTCCACGCCATCAATCTGATCGTCACAGAGGCCAAAGTACGTGCAGGCATAGTCCCACGGCAGCGGCCAGGCGTCTACGTACAGATTGGGTGAATCAAACGTGTCCAGATTCGCTACCTGCACCGTGTAGATAACCTGCTCGCCCGCAGCCACCAGTGCAGTGGGGATGGGCACACACACATCGCCGCACAAGAGCCAGTACGAGAACAGGCTCGCACCGCGGACAGAGTCCGCCGTTATGGACACGTCCAGGTTGGCCGGATCCCAGGCTGGCGGCGGCGGCGGGCCGGGTGGATCAGCGCGCTCAATGGTAACCAGTTCGTCGAAAGCCAGAGGCAGCACCGACGGGCCGGCGATCAGGCGCGCGCTCATATTGGCGTCGCCAGGCGCCCAGCCAGACTTGTCGAAGTGCAGCGTCACGCTGACCATCTCACCCGCGCCGATGGCACTGACCGATACGTCCGGATGCGAGGCGGTCAGCCACAGGTTGAGCTGATCCCACCAGACGTGCACGGTGGGGCTCACCGGCGGCGTGGATACGATCTGGCCCTGCACCCAGATGGTGTACTCAGTACCTTCTTCGAAGCGGTACTCGCCTTCAGTCGGCCTAAGCACGATCTCCTCGTCAGCGTTGAGCGTGTTCTGAGACTTGGCCACGATGGCGCCTGTCCCGTCGGTCACGTACAGGTCCACGTCCGAACCAACTGGGACGTCCGTCACCGTCGCGTGCAGCCCAGCGCTGCGATGCGTGGCCGCCACCACCAGGCTGTAGCCGGCCGCGGTCGGGTCCGTCGGATCATCCTGGCTGATCGCTACCGCGTCGTCGAACACCTCCACTGGATCCGTCGGCAGCGCGCCGGGAGCGGTGATCGCGTACCACCAGCCTGCAGTGATGCCAGGATCGGTGACATCCCAACCCAGAATCCCGATCAGGTAGGCGCCGAGGATGGGATTGCTGATGTCCACGAAGTCATCACTGCCGGCGCCCCTGGTGGACGCCGCGATGAGGGTATCAACCCCTTGATCGGCGACACCGTTGTCGTTTTCATCATAGTACACAAACAGGTCGATGTCTTCCCCAGATGGCATGGGTATGTAAACCCCGAGACTGGTGGTCCCTGGAACATCAACCAGGACCGTCTCCCATTGAGTGTCCGCGCACCAGGGGCCGTCGCCGCACTGACCGCTGTTGGGCAGGTAGATTTCGTGATCCACATAGCTGGTGGATAGCCCGCCGGACAACGTGGCGTTCAGATCAGGGATCTCCAGCGTAGGAGTGAACTGAAGCTCAATGGTGCCGGTTTCAGTATAGGCTATGGCATTCACCGAGCCAACGGCTATGACGCCCTCCGCCGGATCCATCGTGGGGTCGAACGCGATCGTGCCCACATCCACCTGGAACTGCTCAGTCAGGCCCTCTCCGCTGGAGAGCACCTGGTGCAGGGCGATCTCATGCAGGCCCTCACGCAGCAGCGGGACCTTCAGCCAGTCGTCCGGCCCACCGGTGCTGGTGTTGAACGGATAGGCGGCACCAGAGCGGAACGGCTCGCTCCAGCCGATGGGTTGCAGCGTGTACGGGCCGAAGACCGACGGGTCGGGCTGACCAAGTCCAGGCTCGTACCAGGCGCACGGGCCAAAGCCGTTGGACGCGCAGTCGTAGGTCGGTCCCAACACCCAGGTGTTGAAGTCGGTCGGGACATCCTCCCAGGAGGTGTGGATCAGCAGGTTTCTCGCGTCCAGGTCGGCGCTGTCTACATTGAGGAAGTAGTGACGCCAGTCGCCCGCGCCAGTCCAGCCGCCGCCGTACCAGTTGAAGTAGCCGTACGTCCAGCTATTCTGGTATAGTGTGTCGGCCATCGGGCCGCCGCCCAGCGTGACCGAACCGCCGTCGGGCAGGTCGGCGATCACGTTGACGACCACTGGCAGCGCAGTCTCGTGCGCGGCGTGGTTCTCGTCGCCGGGGTCGTTCATGAAGATCACGCCTTCGTACACGCCAGTCTCGGCGTCGGCCGGGATCGCCATTGTCGCCTCGAACGTCGCCGAACTCTCAGCCGGGGCGCTCACCGATCTGTCGCTCACGCTGAGCCAATCCCAGTCGGCGCGCTTGTAGAATTGCAGCCCGATCTGGAACGTCGTCGTCGGGACGCTGCCATCGTTGTAGCGGTGCTGCCAGCCGAAGAAGTAGCCATCGGCCATGCGCTCCAGCGGATCACTGACAATGAACATCTGAGCCGGGTGGTCGAAGTTGTAGTCCACCCGGACGTATTCGCCTTCTTGGATCTCGGTGCCAGGATCGGAGTAGTCAGGGCGATAGAACCCATCGTTGTCCGTGCCAGCGGCCGTGTCGTCCACGTGGTTGACCACGCCGTTTTCGTCGGCGTCCACCCATAGGTTGCCGTCGCCGCTCACGTCGGTCCAGTTGTACACGAAGAATCGCCAACTGCTGTTGGCTGCAGGAGTGAAGTCATAGTCTGGGTCGAAGGTGCTGTACGGGTGGACGTAGCGCACGACCATCAACTCGGCGTCGGCCGGGATGAGACTGGGATCCAGTTCCATCAGGTAGTCCGGCGAGTGGAAGTTGAAATCGCTCTCCAGGCTCTCGTCCGAAGTGGTGAAGGTCAGCTCGGTCTCGTTGATGAGCGTCATCACGCCGTCGGACAGGTCTGCGGTGATTTCATAGCCGGACGGGTTGTGGACAGTGTAGGTCTTGGCGAAGGTATCGCCGGGATAGGCCACCTTGGCGAAGTTGAGATATTCGGTGCCTTCCCAGTCACCCACCTGCCACTCGTCGGGCGTGGCGTACACGCCGTAGATGCCGGCCGCTAGATCGGTGGCCCGGTCGGCGTTGACCACGCCAGCGCCCTGGTAGAAGGGGCTGCTGGAAGTGTTGGTCGCGCCGCTCTTGAGCAGGGCCTTGGCCTCGTCCCAGGTGGGCCACACGCCGTAGCGGGCCTTGTAGGCCTGGAAGACCAGGGCCAGGTTGCCGGCTACCACGGGGCCAGAGCGGCTGGTGCCGCCCCAGGTTTCGAACGCCTCCGCGCCATTGAAGCCAGCAGTGTAGTTAAGCTCCGAGTCACCCGCGCCGCGGCCACCGTTGCCCAGAACGTCCAGGCCGGACGACCCGTCGCGGTTGGGACCCTTGGAGAAGAAGGCGGTGACGTCGCCGTACATGATCTGGTCGGCGCTAGCGATGGAGTCCCAGTTAGTCGAGCCGAACTGGGTCGAAGAGCCGGCCATGATCGTAGTGGGGCTGCCATCCCCCTCCTCCGAGCCGTAGCCGGGGCCTTCGTTACCGGACGAGAAGACCCACACCGTGTTGGGAGCGACGGTCATGTTCAGCGCCGTGATCAGTCGCCCGAAGTAGCCCCAACTCCCCCACATCTGCTGGAAGTTACCGTAGCTATTGCTGGTGATCTGAACCTCGTCGCCTGAGTTGGCGATGCCGTCGTAGCCCAGCGCGGCCACCAGGAACTCGTCTTCGTCGGTGCCGGAGTAGTAGTGGTTGCCAAAGTCCATCAGGCCCACGTCTGGGGCGCCGCCCTGGACCATGCCGCCCACGCGGAACGGCTGCGCACTCAGGCCGTCACCGATCACGCCCTGGGCGGCGACGTTGGAAGCGCACAACGTGCCGTGCGAGTAGCCGCTGTCAAATGCGCCTGCGAACAGCACCAGCTCGCCAGAATCAGGGCAGCCCTTCATCGTGGTCGAACTGTCGGCACAGGTGATGCCCCACAGCCAGTCGGCGGTTGGCGGCACGTTCGCTCCGTCGCTGATCCACACCAGCAGGCCGCCGGAGACGTCGGCGTAGCCGTCGCCATCCATGTCGCGGTAGATCTCGGGGCTGGCCCTGGTGACCGGTTTCTCATCGGTGAAGTCGTAGTCGTTGTCCAGGTCCACGTACACCGTGTCGTAGACACCCGCCGCACCTTCGTCCACCACCAGCACCGCCACGCGCTCGCCGTAGACGTTCAGCAGATTCCTGTCGGGGTGGCTGCCCAGTTTGTAGTTGCCGCTCCTGCTGGTGTCTGGAACGAGGTAGTCGTGGGGAGCAGCGCTGCCCAGGGGTGCATACCAGACCTTGAGCGTACCCTCAAAGTCTGAATATGCCTCGCTGGTGAACTGCGCATCGGTCCAGCGCGAGCCGCCCCAGCCTTCAGCGATGCCAGCCACACCGAAAACTATGTCCTGCACGAAGTACAGCACCGAGACCTGCGAGAAGGCCATCGGCCAGTCGTAGTAGGGCGAGGTCGAGTCGGTCACCTGGGCGTAGGTGCCTTGCAAGTCGGGGTGGCCGAAGTCAATGCCGTCGTCCAGCACGCCGACGACCACGCCATCGCCGGTAAAGCCCTTCTCCCAGGCATCATTCGACTTGTGGCCATCCAGCACGTCAAACCAGCCTTGCGCGCTCACATCGCCAGCCATAGCCTCCGCTTCGGCGTAGGTCAGTTCGTTGGCGCGCAGGGCCTCCAGGCGGGCCAGATTAGGAGCCCTGTTATCTGGAGCGTCTTCTGCCTCCGGATCGTAGGGCGTATCGCGCAGCTCGGTGCCTACCTTGACCAGGGCGAGCACATTGGGCTCCTGGGCGATCTTGAGCAGGTTGCTGGCCGTGGCCTGGCCGTAGATGTTCTGCGTGCCGCCGAAGATGACGGGGCGCACAATCATGCGCGACAGGTACTCGCTCAAATCCGTACCTGCCTTGACCGACACGTACAGGTCAATCAGGTCCTTGCCGCCCTGTTCGGCTGCCTCTCGCAGCAAGGGGTCAATCTTACTCATTGCCAGCTCAGGCGAGACCTCCTGGGCCCGTTGCAGTTCATCGGGCAGGGGCTTGGACTTCCTCGGCACAGGCGGCGGGGGCGGCGAACCCGCCCCTGGAACCAAGACGAGGGATAGTAGGACCGAAGCCAAGACCAGCCCCACGACCAAGATTCTGGGTAAACTCTTCTTCATCATCATTTTCAACCTTTCTCCTTTGAGATTTATCTAGTCTTACTAGCTAACACAGATTCAGCTTGCTTTGCTATGCATCACCCCCTTTCGAATTAAAGAACGCCCCGCCCTGGTAACACAGGGCACGGTCCGAAAGAAACAAAAAGACAAAAGCGCCAAGCCAGGCGAAGAGATGCCCAGCATGACGCAGGTTGACTCTCATGGGAACAATTATCGGCAAGAGTTGAACTTCCATACTTGAGAGGATAGCATAGCGAGGATAGCTGGTGACCTTGAGTCCTCAATGTGGCAGACCTCCTCGAGCTTTTGGGTGGCAATCTAATTATACTAAACAAGCTGAAGTTTGTCAATTGGCCTTGAAAGAACTTCTCCATGGAGCAGTTGGAAACCATCTGTCGGAAACTGTTGGAAACCGACGTGACCATCAAGACGGGTCAGATGAACGAGGTATTGGCCCTGGACATGCTGGTGGTGGGGTTGGCTTGAAACAGCCATCCAGCGGGCTTGGGTCGAAGGGGGCAATCCCAAGACAAAGCAATACAAAGAGCCCTGGAACTGAGGTTCCAGGGCTCTTTGCCATACTACATTCAAGGAAGCTACCAGCCAGGCTAGGAGCCCTTGAAGACAAGGGGCAAGTAGACGATGTTAGTGCCTACGGAAGTGTAGAAGAACCACGGGCCACGTGTTATCTGGCCGTCGTGGGCGTCAACCCACGTGGCGGGCCAGGCAGGCTCGTTGACCGTCCCGGTCGCTACCAGCGTCACGGTAACGGTCTCGTCCGCCGATAGAGTGGCAGCCGACCAACTCGTCGTTGCCAGGTCAGGTGTCCCACCCGTGCTCGTCAACGAGACCGGGGTCAGGCCGGGATCGAGCGTGTAAATCACGTCAACATTGTTGGCGATCTCAGTGCCGGTGTTCTCGACCACCGTCTCGTAGGTCACGGTATACTCCGCGCCCCTCGGGCCCACGAACTCCCAAACGTCATGCGTCGTCTCAATGTCAACGCTGTAGTTGCTGAAGCCCAGGGTAGCCGTCGAGTTGTAGGCGTCGTCGCCGGCCTTGGACTTTAGTTCGATGTTGACACCAAACTGCACGTTGTCGGTGCCGGGTTTGCCATCGCCGAGCCACGATGGCGACCACGGGTATCCATAGAACCAGTAGATCGGGTTGCCACAGAACTCAACGATGCGGGTGCTGTAGAGATCACGGGCAGGGATCACCGCACTGCCGTCACGCTCGTTCCAGCACATGTACCCAGGATCGCAGGGGGCACCGAAGTAGTACCCAGCGTAGTAGCCCAGGGCGTCGTTGAACTTGGTCACCGCCGGCTTGGACGGGTAGTACTGAGGAGGCTCGTCGGGGTAATACCAGTACCTGGGTATGGTGAAGGCATCGGTGGCCTGCAGCGTCAGCGCGGAGTCGTAGCTGCTGAGCCAGCCCGACCAGTAGCCCGCGTAAGCATCAGGGGTACCCACGGTGCCGCTAAAGATGCGCATCGGCTCCCAGTTCTGGCCCACGACGAGCAACTGGTACTTGGAGCCGTCGCTGGGCGGATCGCCGGCGTTCCCACGCATGGCGTAGGTGGCGCCGTACGTGGTGTCACGATAGTACAACAGGGCCGCGGGCATGTTGTACGGGATGCGGGATACCACGTCTCCATGTTCCTCGTCGGAGTAGTTGTGGATGTAGGCTGTCTTGGCGATCATCTGGTCGTACTTGGTTAAGGTGCGCCACTCTACCAGGTAGTACCGGTTATGCGTTGCGGTGGTGGGAACGACGAGCCAGCCGGGGTCTGAGTTGGTCCAGCCGGGGAAGTCGCCCGGAGCCGTCGCCCCTTCGAAATCATCAATCAACACGTCGTCCAGCATGACGTTATCCACCCACCAGCCGGCCTCGGTCGCGTTCGCGTCCGTCTTGTAGCGCAGGGCCAGCGTGACGGTCTGTCCTGCGTAAGCCGACAGGTCGAAGACCAACAAACCGGCGCCTTGGCCGGTCAGACCCCAGCCCAGGTTGTTGCCATTGGGGTTGCTATCGGTTAATGTGCCATCCACGTCAGGGATGATCTCGCCATTGACCATCACGTAGCCGTAGTCCCAGTCCTCTTCGATGTCCCAGTAGCTACCCATGGTCAGGCGGCCGGTCGCGCCAGCGGCGATGTCAATCTGCCTTTCCAGCATCAGGTCCACCTGGTCGCGGCCGGTGCCTGTGTACGCGCCCTTGCCGCTGCCAGCCTCGTTCTCAATAGTCTCAACGTAGTCGGGCAGGTTGACGCGGACGCCCTTGTTCACGCCGGCCGGCGTCTTTTCCAACTGACCGATGGTAACGTCACCTGCCGCGTCGTCGTACAAGCGGGTGACCATCGGCTCCTGCCAGTTAACGGGCGTGATCGTGCCAGCCGTGTCAAACGCGGCGATCATCTTGAACCAGAGCGGCATGCTGGCCGGGCGCGTGCCACCCAGCCACCCCATCCAGGCGC
>CAYWWC010000006.1:0-7569 GCA_964461615.1 uncultured Anaerolineae bacterium | reverse complement strand
GGCGCGTGCCACCCAGCCACCCCATCCAGGCGCCGCCGGACATGATGTTCCAGTTGCCGTTGGAGTTGTTGGCATCGGTGGTGTACAGGTCGGGCAAGCCAAAGAAGTTGTGCCCGAACTCCTCTGCGAATACGCCGGTCTCGGCGTTCTCCGGCTGCACGGTGTACGGGCCAATGATGATGTCGTCGGCGGTCGTCAGCGGGTCGCCTTCGTAGACCTTGATACCGTCCGAGTATTCCGAGTAGTTGCGCACGTCCGAGCTGTGGGACCAGAGGGCAAAGTTGCCTTGCTCGCCGCCGCCACCTTCCTGGCCCAAGCCAGCGTGGATGACCCAGAACGTATCCAGCACGCCGTCGTTGTTCCCGTCATACCTGGGCCAGAAGCCGGGATCATTCCAGTAGGCGGGGTTCGTCTGGCTAAACACCTCTAGCGCGTCCGCCACCAAGTCCGCCGCGTAATGGCCTAGACCGCCATGATGGGAGCCGGCCTCACAGTTATCGGCGCCGTAGTAACCCTCGGAGTGGGGCACCGTTACCCAGCCCTGGACGGTGCCAGTGATGTAGACATTGCCCTCGCCGGCCACGTTGTCGAAGTAGTCCTGCACCGTGAGGCCAGCCAGGTTGATGCCGGGCAGCCCGTCATCCGGGTCGGTCAGGTCGTAGCGCGCGCGGCCAGCGCCCTCGTAGCCAAAGATGATCTTCTCGTACCAACTGGCGTCGGGCACGTACAGGGTGGGTGAGTACCAGAGGTTGAAGTTGTCCGTCGCCGGGGGGTGAGGTATCTCGCCCGTCAAGGGGCCTTCAATGGTCACGGTCTGGGTGACGCACTCGCCGTCCACGTACACTGGAATCGTGAACGTCTCCGTCGCGCCGAAGTCTATCGCCATGGCGAAGACTGTCGCCGTCACCGGCTGGATCTGCGCGGCGCTGAGTCTGGGGGATGCCAATTTGGCTTCGCGCTCGAGGGCCCATTCCTGGAACTTGGGATTGATCCAAGTCTCCGATTTTTTCGCAAAGCGGCGGAGGTAGTCATCGCGGGCCGCCTTGACCTGCTCCGGGGTCGCGTCGAGTGGAAGCCCTGCCTTGCGCAGCTCTAGCATGAGCACGTCTTTGGCAGGAGGCACGAGGTGTGTGCCATACGTACGCATCGCCCCGATGGCCACTGCTGGCACCTTGGCGACAGTCGGAACTGAGGCCTCGTCCCTCGGGGATGGAAAAGTGAACGCAATCGCGGTGACCAAGATCACCAGCAAGAGCGCCACTCCCATAATGGGTAGTAGAGTAACCAATCTTTTACGCATTTCTTTCTCCTTAATTCCTGGTTCTAGTTTTGGACTTCCAATTTACCACTTTTGTGTTATGGTGCTAACTATCACGCCCCTTCGTACAGATTCGATACGCAAGGCTGAAAACAAAAACGCCAAGAAAGACGAAGAAGCACCTCTCATGGCGCAAGCTGACTGTCACAATAGGAGTAAGCATTGGCAGGAGTTGAACTTCCATGCCTGAGAGGATACCATAGCAAGGATAGCTGGTGGCCTTGAGTCCTCAATGTGGCGGACCTCCTCGAGCTTTTGGGTGGCAATCTAATACTACAACCGCACTTTGTCATTCTGAGGTGCGAAGCGACGAAGAATCTCGTTCTTCCGATTTGAAGTGCAGCGCAGCAACGAGATTCTTCGCTCCCTGCGGTCACTCAGAATGACATTTCGAGCAACTGCGGTTGTAGTACTAATTATACTAAACAAGCAGAAATTCGTCAATTGGCCTTGAAAGCCCCAAGTAAGGCGTCAAACATCAAGACGTTGTTTATGGCGAGCCCCTCACGCAACACTCATCGTCCTGCTCGCGCATTGTCTTGTCCACGTCTGGGCTATTGTACCCGCTATCGGTGTACATTTCATCCACACCGGTGCGTTCTTTGAGCTCCGGGATCGCTTCCTCACAGAAACTCCGTCACGCTCACCTGAGTGTAGATCTCCCGCTCCTCCAGTTCCTTGAAGAAAGGCTCCGGCTCGATCACCGCTTCGGGAGGGTAGACCCCCGGCGGGATGCGCCCCTCGGCCAGCCATAAGGCGGCGCGGGCCGGGGCTACGCCGGTGGGCAGGGCGCCCTTGCTGGTCAGCGTGCCCAGCCGATAGGTCAGCGCCTTGCCATCCTTTGTTCCCCGCACCTCGGTGACGATCTCCTTGGCCCAGTCCGGAGGCTGCTTCTTGGGCGGGGCCAGGAAATCGGTGATGGGCGGGACGTACTGGGACATCAGCGCCACCAGGAGATCACGCGGCACCACGGACTGCCCCTTCACCTCGACTGGCTCCTTCCCGGCGAAGCCGAAGCCCGCCAGCACGCGGATCTTCTCCACCGCCTCCTTCGCCATCCCCCAGTAGTTGACCTTAAAGAAGCATTCCTTCAAGCCCTTATCGCCGAAGGTGATGGGGAGAGTGGCGGTCTCGGAGTGAAGGGAGAGGTGCATCGGCAGGAGGCCCAGGGGCGGGGTGAACCAGTAGTCCTCGAACTCGCTCAGCGGCTCGCAGGCCACGAACTCCCCGTCCCGGTAGACCATCGGGGGCTGGGTCAACTCATCTATGATGGTGGGAACGGCGTAGGGGAAGTGGACTGTATCCGGCGGGGGCGGCATGATGCCATCGTAGATGCGGATGTATTCGATGGTATCCAGCCGGTCGGCGGCGTAGCGGGCCTGCATGTTGGGCACGCCCGGCGCTGAGCCCATCCCCAGCACCGCACTCAGCCCCGCCTCGGCAAAGCGGTCACTCAGCTCTAATTGCTTGCGAGTGGTGTGGAACAGGCCACCCATGTCGGTGTAGTGCACCCCCGCCTCCAGGCAGGCCTCCATCACCTGCAGGTTGAAGTAGTAGACCGTGGCATTCAGGCAAGCGTCCGCCCCTTTGAGCGCGCCGACCAGCGCGTCGTGGTCGGTGACATCCACCGGCAGGATACTGACCTTGGGACTGTCAATGATTCCCGCCACCATGCGAGCCTGGGCCAGGTCTCGGTCAGCGATGACCACTTCATCCACTCGCCGGTCGCCCGCCAAATCTTGCACGGCGATGCAGCCCATCTTACCTGCGCCACCCAGTACGACGATTTTCATTATTACCTCCTCTATGTTTATGGTCAGTAGTTACGCGGTTCCTAATGGCAACTCACGCGACACGCGCTTTCAGAGGGACTGGAGGTGAGGCGTTCCCGCTAATTACGTGAAGCTGCAATCGCTCTTTCACCTCACCCACCGCTTCTGATGAGTCGAGTTTGAGTTGATTCAGCACCACAGACCTTGTGCTTCTCGCTATTGGACCAAGTCCAATCCGTCCACGGACACTTCTTAGAAAATCGCTTGGCGGCCACGACAGCGTCCAAGCAAAGAGGCTCTTTAGGATTTCGCAGAGTCAAGCTGAGAAATTTGCCACGAATTGCACGAATTGACACGAAAAATAAAAATTAGTGAAAATTCGTGTCATTCGTGGCAAAGAATTGACCACTTGGCAAAGCAACCATGCAAACTACCAGAGAGCCAGCAAAGATAGCCAGCCAAGCCATAGCTCTGCGCCAAAATGAATCTACTTACCCCAACAGGCACTCCTCTACCTCTTCAAGCGACAAATTAATAACGCAGATCATCTTCCGACGCGAGGCGGCCCCCGCCACGATCTCCACCTCGCTCTTACGCACGCCTAGCCGTCGGGCCAAGAAAGCGATGAGGGCTTCGTTAGCCCTCCCCTCAACGGGTGGAGCAGTGAGTCGAACCTTGAGGGCATCGCCGTGAAGCCCGATGATCTCGTTCTTGCTGGCCCGGGGGACGACCCGCGCGGCGAAGGTCACGCCACCCTCGGCCTCGGTTATCTTGAGCTGGCTCATCTCCCCCCCCCACGTTTTAGAAACCGCGTATTATCTCCACCAGCACCTGCTGAATGATCTGCAGGAGGAGCATGGCGATGATGGGACTGATGTCCATCATGCCGACGGGAGGGATGACTCTGCGCAGAGGAGCCAGGACAGGCTCGGTGATCTGATAGAGGAGCTCTACGGCAGGATGGTAGGGGCTGACCCTGACCCAGGATAGTAACACTCTGGCCAGGATAGCCAGACCGAGCAAGGTGAAGAAAAGATCAACGGAACCGGCTAGTAAGTTCATCGTTAAACTAAACCTCCTGTGGATACGTGGTGCGTATTACGTATTCCATTGAAACCCACGCAATACGTTTGGCCAGAGACCTTCGGCAATCCAAGGGGCGAATCTCACGCCCGTCTTTCCCCAAAAATAGCCCGTCCAACGCGCAATATGGTAGCTCCCTCTTCGATGGCTACCTCGAAGTCGTCGGTCATGCCCATGGAGAGGCGCTGCCAGTATTCCCCTGGGAATCTCTCGGCCAAGGCGTCTCGCAGTCGCCGCAGCCGCTGAAAGTAGGGCCGCGCCTCCTCAGGGTCGGCCACGATGGGAGCCATGGTCATCAGACCCTGCACCTCCACCTGGGGTAGCGCAAGTATCCCCTGCACGATGGCGAAAAAGCGCTCCCGCTGCTGTTCATCATCCGCCCATCGGCCCAAAGCAAATCCGAACTTACCCTCTTCATTCGAGACGTTGGCCTCCAGCAAAATCGGCACTACCTTGCCCTCTCGTTCGCCGATGCGATCCAATCGCCGCGCTAGCTTCAGGGTGTCCACCGACTGGATTATGTCGAACAACTGGATGGCGTCTTTTGCCTTTCGGCTCTGCAAGTGGCCGACCATGTGCCAGGTGATGGGCGGAAGGCCGCGCTCCTCAATCCAGTGGTTGACGATGGAGATCTTCTCCCCCGCCTCGCCCACCCGGTTCTCGCCGAAGTGACGCCCCCCCAGCTCATAGACGGCCTTGATGTGGTCTACGGTAAACATCTTGGTCACCGCCACCAGGGTGATCTCCGCTGGGTCGCGCCCGGCCCGACCCGTAGCCTCGGCTATCCTCCGCTCCAAATCTCGCAAATTGGCCTCGATATCAACCATGGCTCAACCTCTCATTCCCAGTATCACCGCGAAACGCCCCGTACGGCCTTCCTCCGCCCGATGAGAGAAGAACTCGTCGGCGCGGCAGGCGGTGCAAAGCTGACTCGCCTCGATCCCCCCCTTCCTCCCCCCCAACTTTGGGGGGGAAAGAGGGGGGGCGCCTAGCTCAGCCAACTGACGCCGGTTGGCTTCCCAAAGGTCGAAGTGAGCAGAACCATCCCTTTGGGACTGAAGAAGTTCCTGCCAATGATTGAACCTCGCTTTCACCAACTCTATCACCTCAGTCCCGACCTGGTAGCAGCAGGGACCGATGCACGGGCCGAGGCCAGCTACGATGTCGGCGGGACGGCTGCCGTAGGCTTCCACCATGGCCGATGCCGTCTTCGCTGCGATCCCTTTGACTGTGCCCTTCCAGCCAGCGTGGGCCAGGCCAACGGCCCGGCGGACGGGGTCGTAGAGTAGAACGGGCAAGCAATCGGCGAAGCGGAGCATGAGGGCTACGCCGGGAGCGTCGGTGATCAAAGCATCGGTAGCAGGGATCACTCGACCGCGATCCTCAGGTCCCACCAGCGCCACCCGGCTCCCGTGCACCTGGTGGGCAGTGACGACATCCCCTCGCGAGATGCCCAGGGCCTGGTAGATGAGGTCGTGGTTGGCCTCCACCAGCTCGTGGTCGTCACCGACCAGGTGGCCGACATTGAGCGACTCGCAGGGCGAAGGGCTCACCCCACCCAGCCGCGTGAACACGCCATGCAAGACCTCGTCATGAGAGGCGTAGTTGGCAAAACGGTAGTATACGAGACTGTTGATCTGATGTCGCAGCAAAGATCGCCCTATCCTTCCCTACTCCCTCTCATCATCTCCCGCCACAGGTAATCGCGGCTGACGCCGCTATCCACCACAGCCCACGGCAGGGTCTCATCCAGTGAGCGTTCCTTCAGATATTCGCCGGCATTGAGCTGACATTCTCGCAGCGCCCGTCGCCAGGCTGCCAGGGATCTCCCCTTCATCCTGACCAGAGCCCGCCCCACCCAGCTATCGCCCCGAGACAAGACGCCCTGCACCGCCGCCCAGGCAGGACTCTCGGCTTTGACCGCCACTCCTCTGGGTCGCAGAGCCTGCTCAATGCGGGTCAATCCCTCTTTCAAACCCTCGACCGGAGCCATGGCTACCCACTGGAATGGGGTGTGGGCCTTGGGCACGAAAGGAGTGATGTTCGCCGTGATGCGGCGCGGAAAACGCTCCCGGACCGCCAGCACCAAGTCAATGACAGCCTGGACGTCTTCGTCGGTTTCGGTAGGCAAGCCGAGCATGAAGTAGAGCTTGAGCTGGGCGAAGTCGTAGCGGGCGGCCAATTCCGCGGCTCGCATTATGTCATCCTCAGACACATTCTTGTTGATCAGAGTGCGCAGGCGTTGAGATCCGGCCTCAGGAGCGATGGTCAAGGTTTGGGATCCGCTCTCAGCCAGGGCATGAACCAGGGCCTCAGGCAGTGGGTCAACCCGCAGGGAGGAGACGGAGAGCCTGCCCCCCATCCCCCGCAAGCCAGTGATCAGATCCTCGAGACGCGAATAGTCGGAGATGGCCGCGCTCACTAGGCCGATCCGGTCGCGATGGCGCAGCCCCTCCGCAGCCTGCTCCAGCAGCACCGCTGGGCTCCGTTCCCGCACGGGACGATAGGTGTATCCCGCCAGGCAGAAGCGGCAGCCTCGTCCACAGCCACGGGCGATCTCTATAAGATACATATCGCCGAACTCTGTGTCGGGGGTGAGGACGACGGAGGTGACTGGGTAGGCGTCGAGGTCCAGTGCAAATTGGCGTTTCACTGGGTATTGGGTATTGGATATTGGATATTGGGTGTCCACGAAGATGCCCGGTATGTGGGCTAATGCAGAGAGGAGTTCGTCTCGGCTTTCGCTGATGCCGGCTTGGAGGGTTTCGACCAGCGGCGGGACGATGACCTCGGCCTCGCCGATGGCGAAGGCGTCGAAGACGGGGGCCAAGGGCTGGGGGTTGGCGGTTACAGCGGGGCCGCCAGCCAGGAGCAAAGGATAGTCCTCATCTCGCTCCTCGGCCAGCAGGGGGATGTCCGCCTGGCGCAACATCTCCACCACGTTGAAATAGTCCATCTCAAAGGAAATGGAGAAAGCTAATACTACGAAATCCTTGGCGTCCCGCTGCGATTCCAAGGAAATCAGCGGCCTGCTCCCCGCTCCCTGCCGATAGAAAACCCGCTCGCAGACCACGTCGGCTCGCTCGTTGAAGAGGCGGTACACCGTCTGCAGGCCCAGGTTGGACATGCCCACCTGGTAGGTGTTGGGGTAGACCAGGGCGATGGGTAACTTGCCGCCCCAATCCTTGTAGATAGTCCCTTGCTCTCGCCTCAGCATCCGCTTCGCCTCAGCTATGAACTCCCACTTCAAGCCCAATCTCCCTTCCAAATCCCTACCCTGGTAAGTATAGGGCAAACTACGCACTTGTCAAGCGATAAGAACACGGATTGGCAGGATTAGCGGATCAAATGGCCTGGCTTGAGGAGGAATCCGTAAATCCTGCGCATCCGCGTTCT
>CAYWWC010000005.1:0-38566 GCA_964461615.1 uncultured Anaerolineae bacterium | reverse complement strand
ATCAGCGAGTGGGATAAGGCAAATCACCTCGGCCGCTCAGGTCAACAATCAGCCTCGTCGTAACGAAAGTCTTGTTCAAACAGGATGGCCTTGAACCACTGGCCCAAGGCATCCGCCGCCTCCGAGCCCAGGGTTTGCTGCACACTTTGGGGCATTTGGGGCAAAGCAACTCGCATGTTATCCTCCTGAGCGAAGCTTCTCTTGTACTGTTAGTCGGGCCTGATGTCAAATCACTACTTCCCAAACAGAGCCACGCTTTCAATATGATAAGTCTGGGGAAACATGTCCACAGGCTGCACTTCCACCAGTTGATAACCACCGTCGGCCAGCTTGCGGGCGTCGCGGGCCAGGGTGGCTGGATCGCAGGAGACGTAGACGATGCGGCGTGGAGCTAGCTCGATCAGGGCCCTCAGCGCGTCTGGCTTGCACCCCTGGCGGGGCGGGTCTAACACTGCCAGATCAACCCGCCTGTCCAACTGGGGCAGAACCGCTTCCACGCTCCCCTCGATGAACTCCACGTTGGTCAACTCCGCGACATTCAGGCGGGCGTCTGCTACAGCGCCCGCATCTTCCTCGATGCCGATCACCTGGCCTACTTTGTCAGCCAGGCTCAGGGCGAAGGTCCCCACGCCGCAGTAGGCGTCCAGCAGCACTGCGTCCCCCGCTGGGGCCAGGTACTCGCCGATCACCCGAACCAACTCCTCGGCGGCAGCGGTGTTGACCTGAAAGAAGCTGGCAGTTGAGATGCGGAATGTTCGCCCGGCTACCACCTCGGTGACGTAGTTGCTGCCGATCAGGTTGACGGGGGTGCCATCGGAGAGAAGCAGGACACAGGAGACGGGCAGGTCGCTCTCCAGGGCGGGCGGTAGGTCGTCGTTGGTCTCGAAGATCATCATCTGATCGCCGGTGTTGACGCCGGCTCGCAAGGAAAGCCGCGCCAGCCCTGGCAGCTCAAGATCAAGGGCGGCAAAGAGTTCATCCAGGAGGGGATGCAGCAGGTAGCACACTTCGATGGTCTCCACCCGCCGGCCATCGGTGGCTACGAAGCCCAGGCGGCCATCATCGTTAACGGAGAACTGGACGTGGTTGCGGTAATGCCAGGGTGACGCGCTGGGGATGGGCCGTTTCATTTTCGCAGGGACATCGGGGAGGCGGCCGAGGCGGGCCAGTTGATCGCCAACCACCGCCGCCTTGAACTCCAGTTGGGCCGGGTAGGCGATGTGCTGCCACTGGCATCCGCCGCACTTCCCAGGCCCGAAGTGGGGACACGGGGGATCAACCCTGTGAGGCGAGGGCGAGAGGATTTCGACCAGCCGCCCCCGCGCGTAGCGCCCCTTGTCCTCGACGATCTCTACCAAAGCCTCTTCGCCTGGCATAGCGTAAGGCACGAAGATCACCTTGCCTTCGTGCCGCCCCAGGGCGTCGCCGCCGTGGGCCATAGCGGTCAGGTGTAGCTCGAATCGTTTTCTCATCAGCCCTATTGTATCCTATGTAGCCTAATTGGTCAAGAAAAGAACCCTCGCCAGCTTTCCGCCGACGAGGGTTCTTTTTAGCTGTGAAAATGCCCACTACGCAGAAGCGACCTCACGCCGCATCAGGGCCAGAGGCCGCGCAGCAGTGTGGACCTGGCCGCCCGGTCGATGGCCAGGGTGTAGGCCACTCAACTTTATGGGTAGATGCCCCGCAACAGGGTAGCAGTGGACACACGGTCAATGGCCAGGATGTAAGCCGCTATGCGCATGTCAACCTTCTTCTGTTGGGAGATGGTCAGCACATCCTGGAAAGCTTTGACCATGATTTTCTCCAAATTTTCGTTGACCTCTTCCTCGCTCCAGAAGAAGGACTGCAAGCCCTGCACCCACTCGAAGTAGGACACCGTCACCCCGCCCGCGTTGGCCAGGACATCAGGAATGACGAAGATGCCTTTGTCGAACAGGATGGCATCCGCCTCCGGCGTGGTGGGGCCGTTGGCTCCCTCGGAGATGACACGGGCCTTGATGCGGTCTGCATTCTCCCTGGTGATCTCGTTCTCCAGAGCAGCCGGCACGAGAACATCGCAATCCAACTCCAGCAACTCCTCATTCGTGATCTTATCGGTACCCGGATAGCCGACCACGGTGCGAGTCTCCGCCTTATGGCGCTTCACATCCACGGCGTCCAACCCTTTTGGATTGTAAATGCCCCCTTGCGAATCGCTGACAGCGATGATGGTGCAGCCCAATTCCTGCAAAAGCTGGGCCCCGATGGCGCCCACATTGCCGAACCCCTGCACGACTACCCGCGCTCCCTCGATGGGCATGCCCAGGTGCTGGAGAGCATCGCGAGTGGTGAACATCACTCCGCGGCCGGTGGCCTCCCGCCGGCCCAGGCTGCCGCCGATCTCGATGGGCTTGCCGGTGACCACAGCCGGCACCGAATAGCCTTTGGTCATGCTGTAGGTGTCCATGATCCAGGCCATAGTCTGGGGGGTGGTGTTGACATCGGGGGCAGGGATGTCAGACTCAGGGCCGATGAACATGGAGATCTCGCTGGTGTAGCGCCGGGTCAGGCGTTCCAGTTCCCGCTCCGACATCACCTTGGGATTGCAGACCACGCCGCCTTTAGCGCCGCCGTAGGGAATCCCCACCACTGCGCACTTCCAGGTCATCCACATGGCCAGGGCGCGTACTTCGTCCAAAGTCACATCAGGATGGTAGCGGATGCCCCCCTTGGCCGGCCCGCGAGCCAGACTATGCTGCACGCGGTGGCCAGCGAACATCTGGATGCTGCCGTCATCCATCTTCACCGGGAAATTGACACTCAACTCCCGCTTGGGAAGCCGCAGCTTGGCCTTGATGCCCGCTTTCAGGTCGAGATACTTGGCCGCAATGTCGAACTGCCTTTGCGCTATCTCATAGGGGTTTTCACTAACAGGGTTTTCTTGCACTTCTAACCTCCTCGGTTATATTTTTTGGAGAAACAAAAAGCGCCCAGAGGCGCTCGACACAGACTCGCTGAGAATGCCCTCGTTCCTCCGAATTTGCTTATCATATTGTACACAAAGGGCCTCAAAAGTCAAACTTGGCCCAACTTCTCCTCAAACAGCCTGTTGGCCAGGTGGGGATTAGCCTTGCCGCGGGTGGCTTTCATCACCTGACCAACCAGGAACCGCAGCACGGTCTTCTTGCCCGCCAGGTACTCCGCCACTGGACCGGGGTTTTCCGCTATAACCTGCTCAATGATGCGCGAGAGCTCCTCGCTGTCGCTGATCTGAGCCAGACCCTTTTCCCTGACGATCTGGGCGGCAGAGCGGCCTGTCTCGAACATCTCGGCGAAAACGTCTTTGGCGATGCTGATGCTGATGGCGCCTTTCTCCACCAGGGTGAGCAGCTCAGCCAACGCATCGGGGGTGATCTTGACCGCCTCGATCCCCGCGTCTGTGGCCTTGAGCAGACGAAAGAGTTCGCCGGTGATCCAGTTGGCCACCGTTTTGGTGCCCCCCTCTTTCCCCCCCAAGTTGGGGGGGAGGGCTTGGACGCAGGATTCAAAGTAGTCGGCCACCGGCCTCTCTGCCGTCAGCACCTCGGCGTCGTAGCGGGATAGCCCATATTGCTCCGTGAAGCGTTCCCGCCTGGCGTTGGGCAGCTCGGGCAACCTGGCCCTGATTCCCTCCACCCATTCCCGGCTGAGGACGAGGGGGGGCAGGTCCGGCTCCGGGAAGTAGCGGTAGTCGTGGGCGTGTTCTTTGCTGCGCTGAACCACGGTGACGCCTCGTGCTTCGTCCCAACCCATCGTCACCTGCTCGATGCGCCCACCCGCCTCCAGCATCTTGGCCTGCCGTTCGATCTCGTACTCCAGGGCCAGCTTCACCGAGTGAAAACTGTTGAGGTTTTTGACCTCTACTTTGGTGCCAAGCTCGCTCCTGCCCCTCGGTCGCAGGGAGATGTTGGCCTCGCAGCGCATGGCGCCCTCTTCCATGTTGCCTGAGTTCACACCCAGGTATCTCAGGATGGTACGAAGCTTGATCAGATACTGGCGGGCCTCTTCGGGAGTGCGAATGTCGGGCCGACTGACGATTTCCATGAGGGGCACACCGGCGCGGTTGAAATCCACCAGGCTGTGCCCACCCAAGTGAACCAGCTTGGCAGTGTCCTCCTCCAGGTGCACCCGCTCAATGCCGATACGCTTGCTCTCTCCGTCCGCCTCAATATCCAGCCAGCCATCGCGCGAGAGGGGTAAGTCGTACTGGGAGATCTGGTATCCCTTGGGCAGGTCGGGGTAGAAGTAGTTCTTGCGGTCGAATTTGGAGAACTCGGGGATCTGACAATTGAGGGCCAGGGCGGTCATGATGACGTACTCAATGGCCCTTTGATTGATGACCGGCAGCACCCCCGGCATCCCCAGGCAGACGGGGCAGACGTGGGTATTGGGTTCTGCCGCTGCATAATCCGCGCTGCAGCGGCAGAACATCTTGGATTTGGTTAGCAGTTGGGCGTGAACCTCGACGCCGATCACGGCTTCGGCTTCGGCTTCGTAATCCACGGCGCTCTCCTATGGGTGCAGGTTTGGGTTCTCGGTTGGCAGCCCCTCGGCTTCGGCTGCCTTCAGCAAATCATCGTCAGCGGCGACGAAGGTGAGGGGCGGCAGCTTCTTCTGGAGCAATTCTGCGTTCACGGCCAAGGCCGTCGCCAAGTGGACGGCATCGTAGCCGCGCAGTTTGTGCTCTTGAGTCAAGTTGATGGCAGCCCTGATAATCTTGCTATTGAGAGGGACGACCTTGCACTGCTTGTCTGCATCCCGCAGGAAAAGCCTCAAATACTTATCCCGCCTCTCAATGGTAATTCGTCTCCTTCGCTGCATTTTAGCGAAGGCAGCGGCCACCTCCACCGTTCCGATCTCGGCGATGATAGTCGTGTTCTCATCTTCTGCAACGATAGAGCGCACCCAACCACTGCCTGTTTCGGTGGCGTATCGTTTGGCGATGCCACTGCTGTCGAAGTAATAGGCTAGCATCACTTCTCCCCTCTATTTTCGAGGATGATTTGCGAAAGGGGAGGGTCAAAAGATCGCTCCGCCAGCTCGCGGCGCACTGCCTCGTAATCAATACCGGGGTCAATCATTTGCCGCAGCTCTTCGCTCAAAGGCCGAATTAACCCTGCAGCTTGTAGCACCTCAACAACCTGTTCACGCTCGCTCTCAGCTTCCGGCGCCAACTCCTTTTGCAGAATCCGCAGGGCCGCCTCTTGTAGCTTCTGTTCTCTTTCTGAAGCGCGCTCTTGCAAAAGACTCAGCAAATCCTTCGACAATTCTAAAGTCAGAGTAGCCATATTCATCATCTCTCTCTAATCTCTAATTTACAGCAGCATCTCCAGCGGTGTGTACTCCAACCCGTAGGCTCTGGCGACGCCCTCGCAGGTGACGTTACCTTTGTAGACGTTTACCCCTTTGGCCAGGGAGAGGTCCTTCTTCACCGCTTCCACAAAGCCCCGATTTGCCAGTTGAAGAGCGTAGGGCAAGGTGGCGTTGGTCAAGGCATAGGTCGAAGTGCGCGGCACGGCGCCAGGCATGTTAGTGACGCAATAGTGAATCACCCCTTCTTCGACGTAGATGGGATCGGTGTGGGTGGTGGGGCGGGATGTCTCAATGCAGCCGCCCTGATCAATGGCTACATCAACGATCACGCTGCCTGGCCTCATGCTCGCCACCATCTCCCGCGTGACCACGTGAGGCGCCCTCGCGCCAGCGACGAGCACCGCCCCGATCACGACGTCGGCGCGCTTGACGGCCTCGGCAACGCTGTGAGGGCTCGAGCTTAGGGTGACGAGATTCCCACTGAATATCTCGCTCAAGTGGCGCAGCCTATCTATCCTGAGATCCATGGCCGTGACACTGGCCCCCAGACCCAGGGCCATCTCCACCGCGTTCTTTCCCACCGTCCCGACTCCGATGACGACCACGGTGCAAGGGAGAACGCCGGGCACCCCGCCCAGCAGCTTGCCCCGCCCGCCGCTGGGTTTTTCCAGACAATGGGCGGCCACTTGCACTGACATCCTGCCGGCCACTTCGCTCATGGGTTCCAACAAGGGCAACTCGCCGTTCGACGACTCGACCGTCTCGTAGGCCACGGCGGTCACTTTTTTCTCCATCAGAAGCCGGGTCAAGTTCTCCAGCTTCGGGTTGGCCAGGTGAAGATAGGTAAACAGTAACAAATCCTCACGAAAGAACTGGAATTCCGGCTCGATAGGCTCCTTGACCTTGAGCACCATCTCGGCTTCCCAGGCGTCGGCGGCGGTGGGTACAATCGTCGCCCCTGCTTGCCGGTACTCCTGGTCAGAGAAGCCGCTGCCCTCACCAGCGCTCTTTTCTATGAGGACTTTGTGTCCCGCCTTGACCAGCATGTCCACGCCGGCTGGCGTGGCGCCGACTCTGTTCTCGGCGGTCTTTATCTCCTTCGATACGCCGATGATCATCGTTGATCCTCCTTGAAATATGTTTTGGTTTGAGCTTTCAATATGGACTCCCCTGAAAAAAGCCGGCTCTGAGGCCCGTCCTCGGGCCGATTTCCGTACTCGCGGTTGCGAGAGTTTTTTTCAGTAGATTCAGCTTTTTCTTTGGGCTCTAAGCCAGCCTGGCTAGCAGTATGCCGATCTCGTAGAGGCCTATTAGCGGCACCATTACCAGTATCATGTTGAAAGGATCAGGGGTAGGAGTGATGACCGCGGCTAGGACAGATATGACCAGAACGGCGTATTTACGATTGCGGGAAAGTGTCGCGGGCGTGACGATGCCTAACTTAGCCAAAAAGAAGATCAGAAGCGGGGTCTCAAAGCTTAAGCCTATCCAGAGTAGGAGGGAGGTAACGAAAGAGATATATTTGTCTACAAACCAATTGGGCTGGATGATGTCGCCTAGAAAACCTTTGAGGAAAGGTATAGCCGTCGGCAGCGTAACGAAATAGGCGAAAACCACACCAATCACGAAAGAGAGGGTCGCACCGGGCACGACAAAGTAAAGGTATTTTTTCTCCTGCCGTGTTAATCCTGGAGCGATAAAGCTTATCAATTGATAGACGAGGACGGGCATGGCCAGGGCCACGCCGCTGATGAGGGACACTTTAGTAAAGACAACAATGTTCGTGGTGGGGGACGAACTCACAGGCGGGGTTCCTCCCATGGGGGCAACGAGAAGCTGCAGGAATTGCTTGGCAAAGACGAAGCTTAACATAGTAGTGACGGTCAAAGCAATAACCGACTTTATCAGCCGGTCGCGCAGTTCCTCCAGGTGTTCGATGATGCTCGCCTGTCTCTCTTCAGCCATTAAGCCTGATCCTCTTGGGCGGGTTTCTCAGAAACATTCTGGTCTTCGATTTTCTTAGCTTCACCCTTTTTGGGGTCGAGGGAGACAGTAAGCTCTCGCGTTATCCCTTCCATGAACTCCTGTGGTATTTTCCTTACATCGCTGACGATTTCGCCGAGGCTCTGGATTGGGTTCTCAGAAACATTTTGGCCTGCGATTTTCTTAGCCCCGCTCTCTTTGGAGTCGGAGGAAACATTCAGCTCTCGCGTCATCTCCGTTGTGAACTCCTGTGATATTTTCCTGACGTCGTTGACGATTTTGCCGAGGCTCTGGGCTATTTCCGGCAATCGGCGCGGCCCGACAACGATTAGAGCAATGACGAAGATAAGCAGCAATTCAGCAGTGCCTATGTTGAAGAAATTCATCTCTCACCCTCATTCCGTAGGTACTGTTGGCGCTCTCTCCCAGTGACTTGAACCAACACCTTTGGACACGATAGCCCCCAGAACGCCGTTCACAAAGCGCCCTGAGCTATCGCTGCCGAACAACTTGGCCAGTTCCACGGCTTCGTTGATGGCCACTTTCACCGGGGTGTTTCCCTCGACAACGAACTCGAAAATGGCCATACGCAGGATGTTTCTGTCTATGACGGCTACCTGATCCAGTGGCCATTCGGGAGCGTTGTCCTGGATCAGAGCATCCAAATCCGCCCGATGCTCAATGATGCCCTGCATCAGAGTGCAGGCGAAATCGCGCCCACCCTGGGGAAGGGGTTTATAGGCAAGACGCTGTTGCAGCACCACTTCGGGATCGTGATTGGTGACGTCAACCTCATACAAAGCCTGCAAGGCCACAATTCGAGCGCGATGTCGGTCTTTCACTGTCGGTATCCCGTTCTGCTCTTTTGTTAATCTTCGCTAATAAGCGGAATCTCCACATCCTGGATGTGGATGTTGACCTCTTTGACACCCATGCCCACCATGTCATGGATAGCGCGACTTACCTCACCCTGAATCTCTTGACTCAACTTCAGCATGTCCACATCTTGCTCAACGACGATGTACAGGTCTACGCTGACGGTGTTGTCTTCGACCTCTATCCTGACCCCATCGCCCGGCCCTCTGCGTCGCAGCAAGCGCCCCATGCTATCCGCCCAGCCAGCGCTCATCCTCACCACTCCGGGCGTGGAGAGGGCGGTAAGTCTGGCAATGGTAACTAGAACGTCGGGAGCGATGATCACCTTTCCCAACTTCTTTTCCATTAAACTCTCCTTGCTTGGTTCACAAGCTGCTATCCCACCATGGCCAAGCCGCCGTCAACACGCAACACCACGCCGGTGATATAACTGGCCTCATCGGAGACCAGGAAAGCCACGGCGTTGGCGATTTCCTCGGAAGTACCAGGCCGTCCCAGCGGCGTCATCTCAATGGCCTTCTCGACCAGATCCGGGGGCAGACTCGCCGTCAGGTCGGTGGGGATGTAGCCAGGAGCCACGGCGTTGACAGTGATGCTGCGCGAGCCGACCTCCTTCGCTACAGCCTTGGTGAAGCCCACCAACCCCGCTTTGGCGGCGGAGTAGTTGGCCTGACCTGGATTGCCCGCCAGGCCCGCCACCGAGGTGATGTTAACGATACGCCCATGGCGCTGCCTCATCATGGGCCGGATGGCAGCCTTGGTGCAGTTGAAGGCCCCTTTGAGATTTATATCAATGACCAGGTTCCAGTCGTCCTCCGACATGCGAGCGAGCAGCGTGTCGCGAGTGGTGCCGGCGTTGTTCACCAGGATATCCAGCCCACCGTAGGTCGTCCGAGCTGCCCTGATGAGCCTCTTGGCATCGTCAGCATTGGCAACATCAGCCTGGATAGCCATAGCCTGACCGCCCAAGGCGCCGATGGCCTCGACCACCTCTTGAGCCGCCTCAGCATTAGAGCGATAATTGACCACCACCTTGGCCCCCAAACTCGCCAACTTAAGAGCGATGGCCCGCCCGATGCCCCGCGAACTGCCGGTGACGACAGCGACCTTATCCTTTAGTTCCATGTCTCCTCCAGGAATGCTTTCACACCTTCTATGTTTTCTACATTCACTGTCCGCACACTTTTGTCAATGCGCCTCATGAGCCCTGTCAGCACGTTCTTGGGGCCGATTTCCACGAAGGTTGTGACTCCCTGAGCGATCATGTACTGGATTGACTCCACCCACCGTACCGTCGAGGTGAGCTGTTTCACAAGCTCCTCCCTGATCTCAGCCACGGTGGCGATGGGCGCGGCGGTGACGTTGGCCACGACGGGAACCCGGGGCTGGTGGAAATCGACCTGGGCCACCACGCTGGCGAAAGCCTCGGCAGCGCGCTGCATCAGCGGCGAGTGGGAGGCGATGCTCACAGCCAACGGGACAACCCGCCTCGCACCTCGCTCCCTGGCCAGCTCCAGGGCGCGCCCCAGAGCCTCTTTGTGGCCGGAGATGACGATCTGGCCGGGCGAGTTGTAGTTAGCCAACTGCACGATCCCATCGGTTTCCTGGCTGGCCGTCTGGCAGATTTCACCCAGAGCCTCCGCCTCTAGACCTAGCACGGCAGCCATGCCGCCAGGATTATGCTCACCCGCTTCCTTCATCACGCGGCCGCGCTCCCGCACCAGCCTCAGGCCATCGGCGAAATCGAGGGCCCCGGCGGCTACCAGGGCGGTGTATTCGCCCATGCTGTGGCCAGCAACAAAAGCGGGGGCAAGGTTCAAGGTTCCAGGTTCCAGGTTCTCTCGGCCTTTTCCTTGCACCTTGTACCTTGTATTTAATGCCCTGAAGCAGGCCACGCTCATCGCGAGAATGGCCGGCTGGGTATTGATAGTGTCGCCGAGCTCCGGCATTGGCCCCTCGAAGCAGAGCTTGGAGAGGGGAAAGCCCATGATTGCATCGGCTTCATCGAAGAGAGCTTTTGCTTCAGAGTCTGTTTCGTACAGGTCCCGGCCCATGCCCACGTACTGCGAGCCCTGGCCTGGGAAGACAAAGGCGTTATTCAAGATTGGTTCTCCTTCTGGTTTGCGAGATGCTGTGATATGAGTTGCAGTGCCATCTCGGTGTCTATGTTTGACACGCCTGGCATGACATTTTCCTCGCTACCATCGTGTAAGTGGTAAGTAAAACCTTCCACTTCGGGGTGATGAGGCGCATTGTCCCAACGCTTGATCAAGCGGCCTTGAGGATCCTGCCAGTGGAACTTGTAATTCCCAACCACTATCGCATTTGCCTCCAGAACGAAGAACTCCGCGATCTCTAAGAGACCACCATCAGCCATCTTCAGCCTAACTCACCACCCCTTGCAACTGGCCGATGATCTCCTCTGCTTCGGCGATGATGCGCTCAATGAGTTCTTTGGTGGGAAGGATGTCATTGACCATTCCCGCGATTTGACCAGCCATGACCGAGCCTTTTTTCATGTCTCCCTCGACAGCGGCCAGCCTCAGCTTCCCTGTGCCAAACTCGATGATTTCCGCTTCCGTGATGCCGCGTCTCTCTAGCTCTTGAAACTCGTGCACCATGGGGTTCTTGAGGGCGCGAACGGGATGGCCCAGGCTGTGCCCGGTGGTCATAGTGGAGCGATCCCTCGCCTTGAGGATAGCCCGCTTGTAGTTCTCGTGAGCGGTACATTCGGTGGTGCAGATGAAGCGGGTGCCCATCTGGATGCCCTGGGCGCCCAAGGCCAAGGCCGCTGCCAGGCCCCGGCCGTCAGCGAAGCCGCCAGCAGCGATGACCGGAACATCCACCGCACTCGCCACCTGGGGCACCAGAGGCATGGTGGCTATGTCACCGATATGCCCGCCCGATTCCATCCCTTCAGCTATCAGGGCGTCAGCCCCCTGGCGCGCCAGTCGTTTGGCCAGAGGCACCGAGGCAATGACGGGAATGACGGTCACGCCGGCCTCTTTGAGGTGAGCTAAGTGGTCTCCTGGCCTCCAGGCCCCGATGACCACGATTTTCACACCCTCCTCGATGCAAAGAGCCACGATCTCATCGGCGCATTCGGAGACGGCCAGAGGGATGTTCAACCCAAATGGCTTATCGGTCAAGTCCCTGGCCAAACGGATCTCCCGCGCGATCTCCTCAGTAGGGGCATTGCCCCCGCCGATGATGCCTAGGCCCCCGGCATTAGAAACGGCGGCGGCGAGTTCGGCCGTGCCCACCCAGGCCATGCCTCCCTGCACGATGGGGTACTTGATGCCTAACAAATCGCAGAGGGGTGTTCTGATCATACTTGCCTCCCAATTGAATTCCAGACCTGACAGGTTTCGCGAAACCCGTCAGGTCTTGACGAAACGGCTATTCGGGCTTCTTTTTCTTCTCCTTGATCTCAATAACCTCGACGCCTCGATAACTGCCGCAGGATGGGCAGACCTGGTGGTGCAATCGAAGCTCGTGACACTGAGGACAAGGAACCAGCCCCGGCGGCTTCAGGGCGTGATGCGCGCGCCTCTTATTCCGACGTGTCTTGGATATCTTTCTCTTAGGTAGTGCTCCCATTTACTTTTCACTCCTTCCTCAAAATAGGTATTGGACATCGGGTTGGTTTGAAGTACGCAAAGCGTGAACGGGCCGTTCTCACGTTTCACGCTTCACACCACGGACGTTTGAGCTGGGCATCACTATTATAGCCAGAGTAGCCATTGTGTCAAGAAGCAGCCTAGGTTTCTTTTTCCACCGCTGCGCCTTCCGGCTCCGCCCCACCCTCTCCCACGACCCTGATGCCATTTTGCACAGTGCTCAGTAGGCCGCCCAACTGGGACTCCAGGTGGCTCAGAACGGCGATGACATAGTCGTCGGCATCGGCTTTGATTTTGCCCGCCTCCTGCTGGGCCCGCTCAATGATGATTTGAACCCGGGATTCGCCCCCCTTGATGATCCCTTGCTCGTCCAATACCTCATCGGCCTGCTCTCTGGCCAGGACCACGATACGTTCTGCCTCCTCGTGGGCCTGGGCTATGATCCGCTCTCTCTCCCGTTCGGTCTTCTTGGCTTGCCTGACCTCTTCAGGGATGCGCGAGCGCATCTCGTTGATGATGTCGAAGCACTCTTCTTCATCAATAACGACACTTGAGGTGAGAGGAATCCGCCAGCCCTCGGTAAGCCTTGATTCCAATTCGTCAATCAAATAAAGAATGTCCATTTGATTACCTCCTTTGTAATTCCCGCTCGGCGGGAGCTTACTTAGATGAGTAGCAAGTTTCAGTGGATCTAAATTCTGAAACTGAGCCCATTAAAGATAGCTTCAGTCTCGCAAAGAGACTATCTGCACCTTGTCATTCCCTTTCTTCCCCAATCCCTCGAACTTCCGCTTAAGAGCGGACACGACATGGGTAGGCACCATATTGTCTATACAGCCGCCGGCGATAGCCACTTCTTTGACCACACTGGAGCTTAAAAAGGAGTACTCCTGGCTGGTCATCAAGCAGATAGTATCAATGTCCGGAATCAGCTTTCTATTGGTCAATGCCAGTTGGAACTCCCATTCGAAATCGGAGAGCACCCTCAGGCCACGGACCATAACCAGGGCCCCTCTTTGGCGGGCGAAATCCACTGTCAGACAATCGTAGCTTTCGACACTGACATTGGGGAGATGTTTCAGAGCCTGGCGGGTCATGGCCAATCGCTCTTCGCTAGAGAAGAGGAGTCTCTTCAAAGGGCGAGCGTACACCGCAGCGATCAGTTCATCGAAGATAATGGCCGCCCTCGTCGCTATGTCAATGTGACCATTGGTGATAGGATCGAAGGTAGCGGGATAGATAGCGATAGTCATAGAAGCCCCCTTTGAATTATCGGGTATTGGAGGTTGGAGATTTGGTTGCTTAGCTAAGGTCGCCCTCTCCTCCCCAAAACTCCGTCACTTTACGAGCCAAAAGGCGATGCTCCGGCTTGCTCAAGTCCGGGTCCTCCCCGAAGAGGGCCTGGGCCTCGGTGCGCGCCTGCTCCAAAATCCTCATGTCGCCAAGCCCGGCCAGCTTGAGATCGGGAAGACCGCTCTGGCGGGTGCCGAAGAACTCGCCGGGGCCTCTCAATTCCAGATCCTTCTCGGCCAGGGCAAAGCCATCCTGGGTGCTCTCGATGGCTCGCAGGCGTTCTTGCGCTTGTGGAGTTGGGGAGTCGGAGAGGAGCAGGCAATAGGATTGATGCTCGCTCCGACCAACCCGACCCCGGAACTGATGCAACTGGGCCAGGCCGAAACGGTTGGCCCCTTCCACCAGCATGGCGGTGGCATTTGGCACATCTATGCCCACCTCCACCACCGAGGTGGAGACCAGAATGTCCAGCTCACCGCGCTTGAAGGCCGCCATGACCATCTCTTTCTCGTCACTCTTCAGGCGACCGTGGAGAAGGCCCAGCTTCAGATCGGGGAAGATCACCCTTTGAAGCCGCTCATACTCTTCCACAGCAGCCTTGGCTTCGATCTTCTCCGATTCCTCCACCAGAGGGCAGATGACAAAAGCCTGGCGCCCCTTCTCGATCTGGCCGCGCAGGAAACTGTAGGCCCGCTCCCGCTCTCGCGGCATGAGCCAGTGAGTCTTTATCTCCCGCCGACCAGGAGGCAGTTCGTCAATAACCGAAATGTCCAGATCTCCATAGATGGTCAGGGCCAAACTGCGGGGGATCGGGGTCGCGCTCATGACCAACACGTGGGGGCACACGAGGCCAGCCTCCGTAGTAATCCCTTTCTGGCGCAAGGCCGCCCGCTGGGCCACCCCGAAGCGCTGCTGCTCATCAATAATGGCCAGGCCCAGGTCACTGAACTCCACGCTCTCCTGGATCAGGGCATGGGTACCTATGAGGATGTCGGCCTCCCCAGCAGCAGCCTCCTCACGGATCCGCTCTTTCTCCAGTGATGTTAAGCTACCGGTAAGGAGGCGAATCGAGATTTCAGATTTTAGCTTTGAGGTTTGTAACAACTCAGTGATGGTTTTGTGGTGCTGCTCAGCCAGTATCTCTGTCGGGGCCATGATCACGGCCTGACAGCCATTGGCTACAGTCAAGAGCATAGCCGCTGCCGCTACCACCGTCTTGCCCGAGCCGACGTCGCCTTGGAGGAGGCGGCTCATGGGGTAGGGCTGACGCAGGTCGTTGACGATCTCTCGTAGCACGCGCTGCTGAGCGTTGGTCAGGGTGAAAGGCAACGACTGGAGGAAGGAGTTGAGCAATTCTTCGTCAATAGCCAGCGGCCTGCCTGGCTCTGATCGCCAGAGATGGCGCTGGCGCTGCACTCCCAACTGGATCAGGAAGAACTCGTCGAAGCTGAGGCGATGCCGAGCTCGCTTGAGACTCTCTTCGCTCCCAGGAAAGTGGATTTGGCCAATGGCCGTCTCCAGGTCTACCAGGCCGGCTCTCTCGCGTAACCTGACGGGTAGATGATCAGGAAAGCGTTTAGACCAGTAATCCACCGTTTTCTTCATCAGGCGGCGCAGCCAGCGAGCGCTCAGCCCTTTGGTGAGGGGGTAGACGGGCACCAGGCGGGCGGTGTGGATCAGCTCTCTGTCCAGGGGCTCCCATTCCGGAGATTGGAAGACCAGGCGTCCCAGGTATTCGTCAACCTTGCCGCTGAGGACGATCTTACTGCCAGCAGACAAGCGCCTGGCCAGGTAGGGCTGGTTGAACCAGGTGGCTTGAATGGTGCCCGTGCCATCGGAGATGATGCTGGTGACGATGATCCCTCCCTTGCGGGTTTCACGGGCCTTAGTTTGCCAAACAGTTCCGATGAGGGTCACCTCGTCGCCGTATTCCAACTGGTTGACGGTCTTCAGGGAGCTGAAGTCGTTGTAGCGGTGGGGGAAGAGATACAGAAGATCGCGGATGGTCTCCACTCCCAACTTCTCAAACCGCTGGGCGTGGCTGGGCCCGATGCCCACCAGGGTGGTGACAGGTGAGTTCAGACCGGAGCGTTCGCGGGGCGGCGGCTCCTTCTTCTTCTTTTTTGGCGCAACCGCCTCTTCTTTTCCAGGCGGCTCCTCTTTCAGCCGCCTCGGCTTCTGACCCAGCCTGGCCAGCATCTTCTCAACGGCCCTCGTTCGCGCCCCGTGACCCTCCAAAGTTGGATAGTTCTGGAGCAAGACAACGACCTCTTCCACCAGGCGAGCGTGCTCCGGGCCCTCAGCCTCCTGGCGAGCCTCCTCGTGCCAGAAGGGGGCGAACCTCTCCAACCCGCCAATGACCGCCCGGTTGCGGTACCCTTGTTCCTGCTCCAGCGCCAATATCTTAGTTAGTTTATCGAAAGCCGATGGCATGAAACCTCCATTCCGACATCAATTATACCACACCTCTCTCTGTCCACCAAACTTGCCCTTCCGAATCCTTCCTAAAATCCCTCGTAAACAATCACCCCTAAGCCATCGGGGCCGACGTGGCAGGCCAGTACGGGGCCGTAGACCAGGATGGGGGGGGGCACCTTGGGGAAGATCACCTCCAGACGCTCGATCAGCATCTTGGTCTCCTCGATAGGATTAGGGGTGCTCTGTATAATAGCCATCTGCTCGATCTGGGAGAATTCGCCCACGAACTCGAAAAGCTTGTCCACCGCGCCCTCGCTGTCGCGCACCTTCTCCAGGGGGATTATCTCACCGTCTTCGATAGTCAAGAAGGGCTTGATGTTCAGCATAGCGCCCAGCAGGGCCTGGGCCTGGCCAATGCGCCCTTCTCTTTCGAGATACTTAAGAGTCCCTGCCAGGAAAGCGATGTAGATGCGCGGTATCATGCCGCGTATCAGAAACTCGATCTCCTCCAGAGACTGGCCCTGGGCGGCAGCCTGGGCTGCGGCGGTGGCCAGTATCCCTAAACCCAATGAGGTGGTGAGGGAGTCAACGACAGCGATCTCGCAACGCCCCAGAAAGGACTGGGCTGCAACGGTAGCTCGGTCGCAAGTCTCACTCAGCTTACTGGAGAGGTGAATGGACATGATCTGGTCCGTGGTTTTGCTTAGTTCAGTGTAGACAGCCAGGAAATCCTCCACCGACGGAGGAAAGGCCACCGGCATGGCGGAACTGCGGGACAGCTTTTGGAAGAACTCCTCAGCCGTGAAGTCCACGCCCTCTTGAAAAGTTTCATCGTCGAGGCGAACCGTGAGGGGGACAATTGTGATCCCCAGCCTCCGGGCCACGCTCGTTTCCAGGTACGCAGTACTGTCCGTAACGATCTTTACTTTTCCCATTTCATCCCTCCCTAAACTCCGATGGGCGAAGGTCTCTGGCCGAGCCCAAAGACCCCGGCTGCGGTCAGGAGACCTGGTCAAACTTTCGAGACAGTCACTCAAACTCAAACCTCTTCTCAGCGAAAAGCTTCAAGCAAGCGTCCGTCACCTCAGCATCATAGAGGATACCCCTGTTCTGGGCGATTTCCTCCAGGGTCTTGTCTATACCGCAAGCCGGCCTGTAGGGCCGGTGAGAGAGCATAGCCATAACGACGTCCGCTACAGCCAGGATCCTTGCTTCCAGGATGATCTCCTCACCCGATAGACCCTGAGGGTAACCAGAGCCATCTATCCTCTCGTGATGTTGAAGCACGATTTGGGCCACCGGCCATGGAAAGTCGAATTCCTTCAACACATCATAACCGGCCCGGACGTGCATCCTGGTCATACTATATTCAAAGTCGCTCAACGGACCGGGCTTACTGAGAATATCGGCAGGTATACTCATAATACCGAGGTCATGAATCAGCCCAGCCATGCGGAGCCCCTGGATCTGTTCCTCAGGAAGGGTCATCTCGTTGGCGATGGCGCAGACCAGTTTGCTTACCTGCCGCTGGTGACCAGCCGTGTAGGGATCCCTTATCCCGATTGTTGATACCAGGACTTCGACCGTTCCCTCGAAGGTTCTTCGCAATTGCTCTAAACTCTGTTGAAGTTCCTCTTCCGCCCGCCTGCGCTCGGCGATCTCCTGTTGCGCCTGCTCGAACAGGCGAGCGTTTCCGATGGCAGCGGCGGCGTGGTTGGCGAAGACCTCCAGCCGGTGGGCGTCGGCGGGATCAAATTGGCCCGGGCGGGTACCATCCACGTTCAAGGCGCCTACTGCTACTCCGCCCACTCGGATGAGTGCGCCGACGTAGGAGCGCTGCCACTCCCAACCTTCCCATAGCACCCATTCGGGGTCGGTTGATGTGTCCGAAATGACAACCGGCTTCCTCGTCTGCACCATGTGCACCAGAGTGGGTAACTCAAAAACGGGGGTGGAGAGATGGGCGATTTGTTCCTCTATGCCCAGGCGTTCGTATCCCCGCGAGCGGACCACCCGGGCGATGCCGTCCCCTATCAGCATGACGCTGAAGGCGTCCCCCGCCACGACCCGCTCCACCTGCTCCAGGATGCGGTCCAGCACCTGGCCGGGCTCCAGGGTGCTGCTGACGGCGGCGGCAGCAGCACCCAGCGCCTCGGCCAGTTCCCGCTGCTCCCGCTCCGCCTGGAAGAGCAAGCTGTTTTCGACGGCCAGGACCACCGCATCGGCGATCTGCTGGAGGATCGGCAATTGCCTCTCTCTGAAGAGGTCAGTATGATCGCTGCCCAGGAGGAGCGCCCCCAAAATATCACCGCCAGTTAGCAATGGTAGAATGGCCAGCGAGCGAAGGCCAGCCTCAAGGCTCTCCATCCCGCCAATGTCTGAGAGCGACATCGAATCTGCATTCCCTGGGAGAGGGTGGGGAGATGTCAGGTCGGCCATAACGAACTGATCAGTGGCCTCGTCCATCAGTAACAGACTCGCCGTGTCGCAGCCGGTGAGATCCCGTAGCACCTCCCCCAGGACGGGGAAGGCATCTCGCACGTCCAGGGTGTTGAGAGCATATGCGATGCGGCTTACTGTCTCCTGCTCCTGGGCATGCCGTCGGGTCTCCTCGTACAGCCGAGTTTGCTCGACGGCCACAGCCACCTGGTCGGCGATGGTGGAGAGCAGCAGTTCCTCCTCCTCGCCGTAGGCACGGGTCTGGTAGGCCTGAACGCAGATGACGCCTGTCAAATGCTCGCCGATCAGCATCGGCGCCCCCAGCCAGGATGCGGGGAGATTCATCGTCCCATACAGCTCCGGTGATGGCAGGCGGTCTCGCTCCTGTTCGAAGTCCCGAATAAGTAGAGGTTTCTTCTCGGTAACAATGAGAGAGGTCAATCCGGCCTCCAGGGGTTGCAGGCTCGGTCGCTCCCGGACCCCTTCGTCCACCTGGATGCGGAAGTCCAGTTCGTTGGCCTCTTCGTCGTAGAGGGCGACGAAAAAGGCGTCGGCCTGGAAGACGGAGCTGACCTCTCGATACACCGTCTCCAATAGGTCGTCCAGGTCGAGAATGGCACCGGCAGCCCTGGCAATGCGATTGACAACTGCTAGCCGCTTGGCCCGGCTGCGGGTCTCCTCGTACAGTCGCGTGTTTTGAATAGCGATGGCGGCCACGTTGGCCAGGGCGGAGAGAAGGTCAATGTCTTCCTGGCTGTAGGCATCCAACTGGTTACTCTGCACCTGCATCACGCCGATGGTCTCCCCCTCGATCTTCATCGGTACAAGGAGCGCCGATCTGGAGATGTCCTCGTCCTCCGGCGGGGGCGGCCCTTCGACGACTGTTCCGTTCTCCGTGAAGGTGTACTCTGTCTTGGTTCTCTCCATCGCCTTGCGCCAGTCAAGGACGTAGAAAAGCTGGCCCGTGTGGATCACCTGGCTCTGGGTGCCGTGCCCCACCTCTTCCAGCGGGATGGGAGGGAAGCTTACGGTGTCGTGGACAGTTCCTTCGGTCACCACGTACCCCGCCCGGATGAGTTGTGTCTCATCATCGCAGAAGGACACAATAAACGCCTCGACATCCATCAACATTCGCACGTGCTCGTAGATAGTGTGGTAAATCTTGTCGAGGTCTCTGGTCTCTCCCAATGCCAGGGCCAACTGGTTGGCGGCGGTTTGCTGATCCAGGAGGCGCTGTATCCTCTCCCCCGCCCGCCTGCGCTCGGTGATGTCACGGACAATACCCCGGAACCCAACGGGCTCACCTGCGGAACCCCTTATCAGAGACAGAGATGATTCAACGAACCTCCTAGGCCCGTCCTTTCTGATAACCTCCCAATCGAATGCCTTAGCTGGTTGCCCTGTTCGGTAGACCGCATTAAAGGTTTGATACACTGACTTGGCGCTCTCGTCATCCATATACTGTCGGTTGTTCATGCCTAACAATTCATCTTCGGGATATCCAAGAATTCTGCATAACGAATCATTGAAAAACGTGAAGTTCCCAGCAATATCAACCTCGTAATAGCCCTCTTCGATGTTCTCCAGAATCGTCCGATATTTCTCCTCGCTCTCCCACAGCGCCTCCTCCGCCGCCCGCTTCTCGATGGCCCTGCGGACGGTCACCAGCAATTGATCCATGTCGTAGGGCTTCTGCTCGTAGCTGTAGGCCCCCAGGTTGACCGCCTCGATGGCCGATTCCTGCGAGGCATACCCGGTGAGCACGATGCACTCCGTGTCTGGGCAGCGCTCTTTTATCTTCTCCATCACCTCCAGGCCAGACATGTCCTCCAGCTTGAGGTCAATCAGGGCTACGGCAGGCGCCTCCTCCTCAATCCTATCCAGGGCCGCCTTTCCCGTGGCAGCGGCTGTGGGTGCATAACCCCTGACCCGGAGGATGTCGGAAAGGGTCTTCCTGACTTTGGGGTCATCGTCTACGATGAGAATACTGGTCTTTGTATCCATGGCTCACCTCCCTTTCTTTATTTTGACGCGCTGGCCCAGAATCCGGCCCAGTTCCTGGCGGTGAATTTCGGCCAGTAGTTGTGAAAGTTCCTCTATCTGGAAGGGCTTGTAGAGGCAGGTGTAGGCGCCGATTTTCAGGGCAGCATCTATCGCTGGCCCCATCTCCGCTCGGTAGCCGGTCACCATCACCACCGGTAGGCGAGGGTACTGTGCCCTGATCTCCCTGAGCACCTCCAACCCGCCGATGTCATTCAGCTTCATGTCCAGCAGCACCGTTTGCCCATTCGGTCTGACTTCCTCCACTACCCCGTGCGGGTCGGCGACCTGGGTCACAGCGAAGCCCCGCGCCTGCAATATGTCCCCCAGCGTCCTGGCAAACTGCGGGTCGTCGTCCACGATGACGATGGAGCGTTCCCGGCCCAGGGAAGAGAAGAAGCTGAGCAAGAGGTTGATGTCCAGCGGCTTGGTGAGGGCGGCTACAGCGCCCTCCTCCAGCCCCTCATTGACCAGCTTGTCGGTAGAATAGGCGGTCATCAGCACCACCGTCAGGTCGGGTTGCCTGGCCTTGATGGCTCTGTATAGCTCCACCCCGTTCATCTCTGGCATCTTGATGTCGGTCAGCACGCAGTCGAAGCGCCCCCCCGCTACTTTTTTCAGGGCTTCAGGGCCGGAGTGGGCGGCCTCGGCCTGGTAGCCCTTGACCTGGAAGATGTTCACCAGGGTCTTGGCCATCCTGCGGTCGTCGTCTACAACTAAAATGTGGAGTTTAGATTCCGTCATGCACTTGTTCCTTTGCATGTATAGTCGAGCGGTATCTTCTCAATATTCCGGGGTAGGGGCAGACCCGTGTGTCTGCCCCGGGGACGAACACGCAGGTTCGCCCCTACTTTTTGAGAAGATACGTCGAACGGCTCATGTGTCCGCGTAAAGTCGTAATCGCGATCCGATGGGCAAGCGACTTTTTGGTGATGTATATGACAGCGAATCCGGGGGATTGACCGAATCTGATTTCTTCCCCAACGGAGTTCCACTCGCCTGGCACGATGTCAGGGTGTTCGCCCCTTTCTTTCGCGCAGGCCGAAGACGCACAACAGGCCATACAAGCTCTCCACCTCTATGTCGTGACGCTTCCAGAACGCTTTGGCCTGAGGCGAGTGGAACGTCTGGAAGTCATTGGAGAGCACGATGTCTGGCCGGGCGGCCAGGGCGGCAGCGAAGATGGGGGCGTCGTCAGCATCCACCACCACGGGCAGAACGGCCTGGATATCCTCGGGTGTTGGCCAGCGGAGCAGTTGATCTCCGAAGGGGGCCAGGAAAGTCGGGAGATGATGGCGCTGTTCGGGGAAGTCGCGGACGATGACCTCATCCAACTCATCCACAACTACGCGGCTGAGGAGCAGCTCAAATGCACCCTCGTCGTAGAGTTGGAGAACCTCCCCGGCCAGGCTGACCTGTCCATGCCGGTCCCGAGGGAACACGACCATAGCCACCAGTACCCCGGTATCTGGGAAGACACAGAGCTTCGTCATGCGCCCTCTGCATTTCGGGAGGCCTCGACCACCTCCCGATACCGTTCCTGCCAGATGCGTCGGCGCGCCTCTTTGACGTGGCGCATCATCTCCTCTTCTGTCAGCCCTCTGGTCTGGGCAGCAGGGGCCAGCAGGTCGCTCAACTCCCTGAGGGGGAATCGCCCTTTCTCTTGGACAACGTACAACTCCAGCACTTCGACGGCCAGACGGTTGAGAGACAGATCTCGCTCTGCTGCAACCTGAATGAGGGCCTGATGGAGTTGTGACGGCATCCGCAGGGTGATGCGACTGATGTCCTCAATACTACTTGTCATCGTTAAGTCCCTCCCTCCATAATTTACAGCTCCATTTGAGTGCCTTCACGCTACTTCCTCCCTGGTGGGCAACCTCACCGTAAACGTGCTCCCCTTCCCCTCTTCGCTCTCCACCTTAATGCTCCCCCCGTTGGCCTCCACCAGGCTCCGGGAGACCGCCAGCCCCAGCCCGATGCCCCGCGCCTTGGTGGTGAACAGCGGCTCGAAAATCTTGGCCATGTTCTCCTGAGAGATGCCGCTGCCAGTGTCAGTTACGGAGAGAGCCACCTGGCCCTCCTCCGCCTGCGCGCTGATGGTCAGCTTACCCCCCTCTTTCATCGCCTGATAGGCGTTGACGACCAGGTTGACCAGCACCTGCCCCATCTGGTGGAGGTCTACGTACACCGGGGGCAGATCGGGGGCGATCTGAGTGGTCGCCTCCACCTCCTCGGGCGGAGGGTGCTTCTTCAACACCTCGGCCGCCAGCTCGGGGACCGCCGCCTCCTCCCTGTCTGGCAACCTGGTGCGCGAGAAGTCCAGCAGGTCAGAGATAATCTTGGTCGAATTGCGCACTTCTGCGGAGATCATCTCCAGAGACTCCTTGGTGGTCTCGTCGGCGTCGGGGAGGGTCATCTGGAGGAAGTACACCGCGTTGGAGATCACCCCCAGCGGGTTGCGCAGCTCGTGGCCCACGCCGCCGGCCAGTTGGCCCAGCACGGCCAGCTTCTCCCGACGGACCAGTTGCTCCTGGGCCTCGCGGAGCTGTTTGGTGCGCTCCTCCACCATCTCCTCCAGCCGCTCTGAGTACTCCTTCAGCGCCTCCTCTGCCAGCTTGCGCTTGGTGATGTCTGCGACAACGATTCCAAGGCCTTCACCTACTTTGAAAGCCCTCAGGGCCAAGTATCTATCTCCCACTATGGGATGGGGGACGAAGTCATCTACAAAGAAAGGCTCTCCTGTCTCGATGACTTTCAGATATTGGTCATATCTACCTGTTTTCTCAAGCCCAGGTGCTATCTCTAGCATGTTCTTTCCCACTACATCCTCTTTCCTGGTCCCAGGCGGAAGCATCCCCAATCCAACTTTATTGACCTCGACAACATTCAGTTCTGAATTGTAAAGGATGAAGGAATCAGTTGCCGACTCCATGAAGAGGCGTAGTTTTTCCTCGCTCTCCCGCAGCGCCTCCTCCGCCCGCTTGCGCTCGGTGATGTCCCGGACTACGCTAAGCCAGGCCCTTCGCCCCTTGTACTCGACCGCGTCCGTGCGAATCTCGACCTGCAGATGGTCTCCATCCTTGGTAATATGGGTGTAATAATGAGGTATACCATCCTCTCCATCGCTGATGTTTCTCTCTACAATCTCTACCTCATCAGGCGGGTGAAGCTGGGCCGGCGTCATGGTTCGTAGCTCATCAAGGGTATATCCGTACCAGCTTGTTGCGGTTTGGTTGCAGTCCAGAAAGAGATTCGTTTCCCGATCAAAGATGAAGACAGGATCCACGACATTGTTGAACAAGGCGCGGTACTGCACCTCACTCTCCCGCAGCGCGTGCGTTGCCTGCAACGCCTCAGCCAACGCTTTGCGTTGGCCCTCCTCCGCCCGCTTGCGCGCGTCCCGATTCACCATCAGCCAGCCCAGGAGAACGGTACCCGCCGGGTATATCACCATTACCGGCAGGCTGATGGCGGACAGCACGCCCATCGCCAGCGACCAGGGCAGCGAGAGCATCCACAGCAGCATGGCAATGTGAACGACCAGGCCCATGACATATAGCTCGCCTATGGACAAGTCTTCCAGTTCGCGGCGACGGAGATGTCGCCACGCCACGCCAATGGCTCCCGATGTGACAATGACCGCCGTCCCGGTCCATGCTCCGCCCCCTCCCTGGTATAGGCGGAAAGCGCCCGTCATCAGTACCGCTACCAGCGTGGGAAGAGAGCCAAAGAAAAGCCCTGACACACTGAGCAGCACCGAGCGAGTATCAAACACCACCCCCGGCGCAAACTCCCAGGGGGTCAGCATCACGGCGATGCCGATAGCGCCTAGGATGACGCCAGCGAGAGCCTGCTGAATGGTGAGTTTCCCGCCCCGGGGCTTGGGCCCCAGCGTGTCGTACAGCAAACCCAGCGCCAGCAGGAGCGCGGCATTATTGACCAGACCAATGATGGTTGAGATATTCATCACTTAGACCTTCCTTGTTCATTTTCATTACAGGAGTTACGCAGTTCGCCGGCTGAGTAGGAGCCCTTCGACAAGCTCAGGATAAACTCCGCGACGTATCGAAGCCAAGAACGGGTCTTGCAATCGCCGCTCGCCCTGGTTTCGATACGCACGATGCAAGCATCGCTGCTACTCAACCGACGGGCTCGCTATTGACCGCGTAACTCCTGTCATTAGAGGAACGCGAAACGCAATGCTACTCCGCCGACAGGATGTAGTGATAGTGAGGTTGCCCCCCGTCTACCAGTTCCACCTCTTGGTCTGGGTAGCGGGCCATGATTTCGTCGGCCAATCTCTCGGCCTCTGCGCCAACGATGCCCTCGCCGTAGTAGATAGTAATTATCTCGTGTTCACCGGCCTGCATCTGACGCAGCACCTCCTGGACGACCTCGGACAGAGTGCTGCCTGAGACAGTCAACTCCCCGTCCACAAGGCCGATGGTCTTCCCCGCTTCCACAGCGACGCCATTGATCTGGGCAGCACGGATGGCGGTGGTTACCTCGGCGGTCTGAACGCTGTGAGCCGCCTGTTCCATCACCTGGACGTTGGTCTCCAGATCCGCCTGATAGTTGAAAGCCAGAACCGCACTGATGCCCTGGGGGATGGTCGTGGTGGGCACGACAACCACCTCTTTCTGAGAAAGCTCCCTTGTCTGTCGCGCCGCCATGATGACGTTGCTGTTGTTGGGCAAGACGATGACCTTCTCGGCGCCTAAGCTTTCGATGGCTTTCAATATTTCCTGAGTGCTGGGGTTCATGCTTTGGCCGCCGGGCACTACCGCGCTGACCCCCAGGCTCTCGAACACGCGGGCCAGGCCCGCGCCGGGAGCGACGACCACGATGGCCATATCGCCCAATTCCTCTGCCACCGGGAGCGGTTGGACTTGGTCACGGATGAACTCCTGGTATTGCTGCTGCATGTTCTCAATAATGATATCACTCAAGGAGCCCAAGCCAGCGCCGTAGTTGAGCGGCGTCCCCGGCTCCTCGGTGTGCACATGCACCTTGATGGTGTGGGAATCGCCAACCACCAGCACCGAGTCGCCCATGGCCGCTACGGCCTCCCTGATTTCCTCTACATTCAGTCTCTCGCCCTGGATAACGAACTGAGTGTCGTAGCCGTATTCCTCGCCTTCGAAGACTTTGAGATCAACGGGAGCGGCCAGTTCTGGAGCAGCCTCCACTGCCCTCCCCTGGAGTAAGCGCAGGGCGCCTTCCAGAATGACGAACAGCCCCTGTCCGCCGGCATCAACCACGCCGGCATCCGCCAGCACCTGCAACAGCGAAGGCGTCCTGGCGACAGAGTGCCTGGCTTCCGTCACCGTTCTCTCCAGCACGTAGAGGAGGTCGTTATTCTCCTCGGCAGCGGCCACCGCCGCATCGGCCGCCTCTCGGGCCACGGTGAGGATGGTGCCTTCGACGGGCTTGATCACGCCCTGGTAAGCTATGGCTGAAGCCTCCGCCATGGCCTCAGCCAACTCCTGGGCGGTGAAGGTCTCTTTTTTATCCAGACTTCTGGCCAGCCCGCGGAACAACTGGGAGAGGATGACGCCGGAGTTGCCGCGAGCCCCCATCAGCGCGCCATAGGACACAGCGTGGGCCACGACCGAGGCCGACTGCGCCGGGGAGCTGTTCAACTCTTCGAGGGCGGCCTGCATGGTGAGCAGCATGTTGATGCCCGTGTCGCCGTCGGGCACGGGATAAACGTTCAGCGCGTTGATGATTTCGACGTGCCTCTCCAGCCAGGCAGTGCTGGCCTCCAGCGCCCGCCTGAGCCCTATTCCGCTGCAAAAGTTCACCGTCTTATCCTCGCTTGTCAAAGCCGTATCTCCGTTCTGGGTATTGGATATTAGACATTGGATGTTGGAGCCCAATATCCAATATCTAATCGCTAATATCCAAATCGCTAACCCGCAGCCCCTGAACGTGGACGTTCACCTGGGAGACGGGCACGCTCAGGGTCTTCTCCACGCTGAATTCCACACTGTCCATGATATTGTGGGCCACGGTGGAGATCCGAGTGCCATACTCGATGATCACGTAGAGATCAATGATGATCCGATTGCCCTCCAGTTTCACCTCGACTCCTCGCCTGCTGTCTCGATGGAGGAGTTGGGCCAGCCCGCCCACCAGGCTCTTGGAGGCCATGCCCACCACGCCGTAGCTATTCAGCACCGCCTGGCTGGCGATGCCGGCGATAGCCGCTGGCGAAATCTCGATCCTACCCAGTCTCGTTTCATCTGCCATTTTCATTTACCTCACCCGCTCCCGATTTGCGCAAAGCAGCTTGTTGTGGTATGATATGCTCAGTGATTTGAACATTATTGAATAAGGGAGTAAACATGGCTAAGTGTGATATTTGTGGCAAGGGCGTCCAGTTTGGGCATAATGTCAGCCATTCAAAGAAGGCTACTAATCGTCAGTGGAAGCCCAACATCCAGAAAGTGACCATCACCAAAGATGGCGTTGCCAAGCGCATGAAAATCTGCGCTAAATGCCTGAAGACGCTTTCTAAAACATAGCTCGTGGTTTTGCACCATTCGCTATGTACCAACTCGCCAGCTCTCACTACAGGGCTGGCTTTTTGGTTCATAGCTCCCTGTAACCCACCTTCCCAATAAGCTCAATCTGTTTATTCCCCACCCGTTACGCTTCCTCTATATCCTCGCGTTAGAAACCCTCTGATCTCCATCATAAATTGACCGGGGGGTTGGATAACAAGTCCAGATTTCCTTGCCACCTCCGGATCATCAATGAAGTGCTGAGTGTTCAAAGTAACTAACCGATCAGGGGCAGCGTTCATAGCAGCCGCCAAGATGGGCGCGTCACTGACATGGCGGATTATTTCTTTGCACCTGGCCACATCCTCCTCGCTTGGATAATCTACGATCTCTAACTTGAGAGCTGAGGTGATCCGCTCAAAATAGGGCATTGCCTCTGGCGCTTTTTCCATCAAATTACGCCTGGTTTCGTCGAGCACCTGCTGGCAGACCACTATTTGAAGAAGCTCGATCTCGGCCAGCATCAGGATTGCCCGACTGGCGCCCCAGCGCGAGGCTGCTCCAGCAAAAAGGGAACTCGAATCCATGAAGACCCTAGGTATTCTGGGACGGGGTTCCTGTGGCATATCGTTCCTCGTAGATGGCCTTTCTCTGTTCCTCTAGCCCTGTCAGCATTTCTTCCACAGTTAGTCCTCTTTCCTCCATGATCCGCGCGATGGCGTTCGCGGCTCCAGGAACAACGAGCTCCTTGGGCGTTAAGATTAAGAACGAGTCTACCTGCACGATGGAAAAGGTGTCCCCTCTCTTAATTCCCAACCTCTTCCTGAACCTGGCAGGTACAGTGACGCGTCCCCTTTCCCCCATTCGGACGCTGCTTGATTCTACCCCCAAATTGTACGCAGTAGCTTGGCTGTTGGTCATGTGAATTGGCCTCCTTTGCTTAGAAATCCAGCTCTGAACGCTCTCCCCACGGTTCCTCCTGAAGCATAATCATACACTGTATTTTTGAAAAATGCAAGGCAACGGATGGGAAACGGATAAACGAATTTCCCATCCGCTGTGAGCCTATCCCACCTCATTCGGAGACCTTCGGCGAACAAAGGAGCTTACATCCGCTGTGAGCGCAGTTGGCCGCAGCCGGCCCGGATGTCAGTGCCCCGCTCCACTCGCAGGGTGTTGGACACTTTCAAGCGGTTGAGCTCAACCTGGAAGGACAGGATCCTGTCTTGTGACGAGGGTTGGTACGGGGACTCAGAGATGGGGTTTAGAGGGATCAAATTGACGTGACAAAGCAGCCTATCCACCAGGTGGGCTAACTGGCGCGCTTGCTCTGGGGAATCGTTGATCCCATTGATGAGGGCATACTCGAAGCTGATGCGCCTCCCCGTTCGTTCAACGTAATGACGACAGGCGGCCATCAACTGGGTCAAGGGATAGCGGCGATTAATGGGGACCAGCTCGTCGCGCAATTCATCGGCGGGGGCATGGAGGGAGACAGCCAGGCCGATCTGCTTCCCCTCCTCGGCCATACGCCGGATGCCGGGCGTCAGACCCACAGTCGAGACGATGATGCGCCGCGCTCCCAGGTTGAAACCGTCATCGTGAGTCAGCGTTTCGATGGCCTGCCAGGTGGCTTCGTAGTTGGCCAGAGGCTCACCCATGCCCATGAACACCACGTTGGTTAGCCGCTCGCTCTTTGCCTTCAAGAAACGGGCGAAGAAAAGAACCTGCTCCACGATCTCCCCCGCCGTGAGGTTGCGCACCAAGTCGCTCTGGCCTGTGGCGCAGAAGACGCAGCCGAGCGCACAGCCGACCTGAGTGGAGATGCAGGCGGTGCGCCGCCGCTCGTAGTGCATCAGCACACTCTCGATGGTCTGATCGTCCCGCAAGGCGAAAAGCGCCTTGCGCGTCAGGCCATCGGCGGACACCCGTTTCTCCAGAGGCTTCATAGTTCGCAAGCAGGTCGCCTCTGCCAGCCTCTCCCGTAGTCCTTTGGGCAGGTTGGTCATCTCCTGGAAGTCGGTGGCCAGCGCGCGAAAGAGCCAGCCCCATATCTGATCGGCGCGGTAGGCGGGCTCACCGCAGGAGACTAGGAGTTCCTTTAGTTGATCATATGTTAGATCGAGCAGAAGGATTTCACCAGGCATAAGCATCTTATTTGGGTCCAGATTTAGCTCTTAAATTTTAAGGTTGTTTATGTATAGTATCTATTGACAAATCAGTACAAATGTGCTATTATGTGTCCAGACGGGAGCGCGGCTTTGACCGCCACAAGGAGATGCTGAGATGCATCCGCCTGTCTTCAGACTTATTGCCCGGCTACTCGCCGGGCAATTTTTGTGTAGGGAGCACTTTAAGCCCATATCCTTGGATTCGGTCAGTTCCGGGCTTTCTATCAAAATAGGGTACAATCCTCCCCAAAAAGGCGTAGTCTGCTTTGCGATAGGTGTAGGCGTGGTAGACATTGTACCCAGCGATATCCGCCAATGAAATCATTTGCGAGCTTTTGGAGGACACAAAACTAGGAGGCTCGACTACATTTGTGATTGCCGTCTTGACCCACGTGCCCCGTCTCCGATACCAAATGTATCGCGCAATGACTTGACGCTGTGCTGCCTTGAATTCATCCAGGAAGCATAATCCTACTTCATCATCATTTCTGCGCAGAAAGAGATCAATTCTTTCCAGGATGTTGGTAAAGGCGTATTCATAGGGATCACGAGGCCGCATGCTCGGCTTGCTATATTTGGCGACGTGAGCAGGCTTGTCAATGGCAACACTCCAAAGCGTGATGTCAAAGGTTTCATAGACAGCATAATACTCATCAACAAACGCATCCAGGGCAGACCTATCTAGCAGACTCCAAGGTGGATCAGAGCGATCTGTACCCCATGACCGAATATAGACCGACTTGATCTCTACATCCCAAGGATTCCAGCCAGGAAAGTATTTGCGTTTGAGGTCCGTGATCGCAGCGTTAATGGCGTGCCATTGCTCACTGGGAAAACCCGCTGCTGTAAGAACAAACCAAGGCGGCCGCTTCTCAAGGGCCCTGCGGGCTATAGATGGGACGCCGCTTTCGTCAATGTAGAAGAAATGCATGTCGTGCCCCCGGTTAGGATTCAGGATCTCGACCAGACCTCATACAATTGCCTCACGTTCTCGAAGACTAAGTCAGGTTTGATGGTGGAGTTCTCAACCGCACAGGTGGAACAATTCGTGATTCGATCATCCCAATCATTTGCTACTCCCACTCTATCTCGTAGCCTCAGTGAAAGTGGTCAGCTTTGTGCTTTCATAGAGCGCAATCGCCACCGCCGCAAACAAATTGAGCGAATCAATCCGCTCGTCGTGCGGGATGGCGACACTTGTCCCGGCATTTAGAAACTCGTCAGGCAAGCCGCGGCCTCGTTGCCGAAGACGAGCGCAACGGGCGGCTTGAAGCGCACGCAGGCGATGGTCACCCGCCCGCTGGTCATCAGGGGATACAGGTTGTGGGCAAAGCTGTGGCTGTAGTCTTCAAAGCGGTCGAAGTATTCAAGCGACAATCTGAAAACCACTCCCATCGAGGCGCGAACGGTCTTGGGATCGAAGATGTCAACGGCAGGCTGTATCAGCGCCAGGTCAGTGATCCCAAAGCCTACCATCGTCCGGGCGATGGCGCCAACGTTGCCCATGTCGCCGGGGCTGACTAGCACGACGTGGTTGCGGTTTGGATCAAGCCGGCTGCGATACTTGCGGAATACGCCAATCGCGAGATGGCTCCCCTTGGGTGAGAGTCGCTCGATAGTCTTATCGTTTATCTCTACCGAGACGCGGTTTCGGGCGCACAGATCCTTGAGCTTGGCGACGCCAACATTCCGTTCGCTTTTGGAGGACAGCACGACCCTCAACACGTGTTCTGGTCGCGCGTCGAGCAATTCCAACGTGGTGAACACGCCGTTGGCGTAGGAGTACTCAAAACGTTTCCGGTAGCGCTTAAGACGTAAGTTCATGAAATACCTGCCCATTAGTGTCAACTTAAGGCTCAAAGCCCCGTCCCCGGGCCGCCCCGGGGACGGGGCTCAGAGCTTAAGTTGACGCAGAAGATTGGAGATCAGAGATTACCACACACCAGGCAGCAGACGATAGCGCACCCGCTGGGCATAGTCTTTGTAACCGTCAAGCTTGTCCTGCAGCGCCCTATCCTCAAGCGCGCTGCGGACAATGGCAAGGCACACTGTAAGCGCCGCCGGAATGAGCGACCACAGCGAGCCGAGTATCAGCGGCATTGCGAGATCGAACGCGATGATTCCAGCATAGCCCGGATGGCGCACGTACCGGTAAGGCCCGCTGGTGGCGACACTATGGCCCCGGTCCTTTGCGATGCGCAGGGTGCTGTAGAAGAACCTGTTGGATGCCATGGCCCAGGTGGTCAGAAGGGACCCCAGCACCATGACAGCCAACGCGGCGAGGAGCAGCGCGGGCGGAATCCCCGTTGCGCGAGCCGACCATCCGTGGCGCTCATCCAGCCCGGCCACGATGCATATGCTCACCGGGCCGTACAAGGCCATTACGCCAGCGAGCACTCTATCCAGGTCTCGTTTGCCCCTGGACTGGGCACGGTCTACGACCAGCTCCGGGTTGGCTGGGATCAGGACGAGCGCGTTGACAACCAGGCCGGCCAGGTGCACGCCGATATAGACCCACGCCATCACCCAGTCCAGGCGGCCTGAAGCGATGAACAGGCTCGCCACCTGAATCAGGATAAAGAGGCCATGCTGTAGCACGTATTTCTCAATCACGACGGCTGTGTCCGGTTTCCCCTTTGGTTGCTCTGCAGATGTGTTGGCGCTGATCATATCCTGTCTCTCCTAGGTGATGTCTTGGCTGTTTTGGCTACCACACGCCCGGCAGCAGCCGGTAGCGTGTCTGTGCAGCATACTCTTGGTAGCCGTCGAGTTCCTCCAGCAGGGTCCTGTCCTCCAGCGCGGTGCGGACGATGAGAAGGCCCGCTGCTAACCCTGCCGGGATGAGCGCCCACAGCGAACCGAGCGCGAGTGCGGTTGCGAACAAGCTCACGATCAGGCCGACGTAGCCCGGATGGCGCACGTACCGGTAGGGTCCGCCAGAAGCGACGGTATGGTCCCGGTCTATCTGGATGCGAACGGCAGTTGAAAAGAACATGTTCGACGCCATCGCCCAGGTGAACAAGCCCTGCCCCAGGGCAATGAAAGCCAGCCCGATTAGATGGATCACCAACGCAAGATCGGGCGACCAGCCGAATCGCTCATCCAGCCCGGCCACGATCAGCAAGGCCAGCCAGGGGAAGACGATGAGAGTGGTGAGCAATTTGTCCCAGTCTTTGACGTTCTCCCTGGGCTGGCCGCGCTCTGCCATCAACTCCGGGGATAGGATAAGCATGTTAATGGCCAAAATGCCTATGCCCACGCCGAGGTAGGCCCACGGCCACACCCAGTCCAGCCGGCCTGCCGAGATTAGCGGTAGCGCCACCAGAAACGCTGTTTGAAAGACGACCTGCACCATCCGTTTCGCGACGCCCCGCGTGAGGTCGGGCTCCTCAGTCGGTTGCCTGGTGACTGTGCCTTCGTTCATAGTTGCCTCCCGTTCTCTTTCAGCTTACCAGATGCCCGGCGCCAACCGATAGCGCACCCGCTGCGCGTATTCCCGGTAGCCGTCGAGTTCCTTTTGCAGCATCCGGTCCTCCAGCGCCGTTTTCACAGTCATGAGCAGCGCTCCGCAGACCGCCGAGACGAGCGCCCACAGCGAGCCGAGCACCAGCGGCATGGCAAGCGTAATGGTGATCGCCCCGACGTAGAACGGATGGCGGACGAACCGGTACGGTCCCGCAGTGGCGACGGTGTGCCCCCGCTCTTCTTGGATGCGCACGTAAACCGTAGCGAAGCGGTTGGACGCCACAGCCCAGGCGATCAGGCCATAGCCCAGCAGTCCGATCACCAGCGCGAGGATCTGAACCGCGAGCGGCAGCGACTTCGTCCACCCAAAGCGCATATCCAGCCCAGAGATGACAAGCGTGGCCGGAAAAGACAATTTGTAAAGGGTGGAGATAACCGTGTCCCAGTTCTTGACGCCTGGCCTGGGTTTGAACTCGGCGCGCTCCGTCATCAACTCCGGATTGGTCGGGGCGATGATGAGAAATGCGACGATGATAGCAGCCAAGTATAAGCCGAGGAAGACCCAAGCCATCACCCAGTCGAGACGGCCCGAAGAGATGAACAGAGTCGCCGCCAGCACCGCCACTAAAATGACCACCTGCGCCAGCAGCTTGAGAACACCGCTGTGTTGTCGTCCGCTGGATGTGTTCGCATTCATTCCAATTAAAAACCTCCGCGGCCCAGTGGCAGAGGCAAACCTCGTCCGACTGGGCCGCAAACCTGTGCGATTTAGCTATGCCCCCCGCCCGGCGCCAGCGCGGCGCCGGAAGGGCAGCAAAGGCAGCCGCCAGCCGCCCTCCCCGCCCACGCGGATGTCGCGCCGCTGGAAGCGCCACCAAGCCAGGGCGGCGAAAAGCACCGCCACAGCAAGCAGACCGGCGAGCCATGCACCGTTTAGTGCATTGAAGGCATCTAGAGCCTGATAGTAGTTGAGGGGGGATAGCTTGGCGACGGGCTTCAGGGCCTCGTTGATTTTCGCCAGGCCGGTGATGAAGAAGCTGGCCACCAGCAGCAGGCCGGCCGCCGTCGCCGCCAAGCGGCGCGATGGTAATACCATGCTCAGCAGCAGCGACATCGTGCCGAAGAGCAGCAGCTCTGCCAACAGCGATAGCATGGGCAGCCACATTCTGCCCCAGCCTATATCTATCGAAGACCAGGTCATGGACACGATGAAGCCCAGCCAGGTTATGACCAGGATGGCCACGGTAGCAGTGATGAAGGCCAGCAGGCGGCCCATGAAAAGCGCCGTGCGGCTCACAGGATGGGCCATTATCAGATCCAATGTACCGCTCTCCTCGTGGCTTACCAGCAGACCGCTGCCCATCAGCACTCCGAAAATGCCCAGGATGAGCGGCATGTAGGAAAAGAATTCCAGGGAGACCCATCCTTCCGGCGTGGACATGGTGCTAATGTCGCCCATGAACGCGGAGATCTCGGGCGGATAGACTGCTAGCAGTTCTGCTAACTGCTCCTGCTCCCCGGCGAATGAGTCGTACATCGAAATGAGCAACACAGCCAACAGGGCGAGGGCAATGCCCCAACCGAGAATTTGGCCTCGGAAACGACGCAGTGTATAGCGGAAAATCGTCATCATGTTACTTAACCTCCTTTCGATCATCTTCGTAGTAAGCCAAAAAGATCTCTTCCAGTGAGGGGCGTTCGGTCTCAAAGGCACTCACCGGGAAGGCCGCCAGGGCCTTGATGAGGCCGTCCATCTCCCCGGCCACTTCCAGCAGCACGCTCGAGCTGTGGCGAGGCTTTCCGCCGTCCTGCGATAGCACCGTCACGCCAGGCACGTTGGCCAGTGGGCTGATATCCACCGGCTGCTTAAAGCGGACATTGGCGCGGCGCAGGGCGCGGTTGATCAGAGTGGAAGGCTCGGCCACCTCCACCATCACGCCTTTGCGGATGATGGCCACGCGCTCCGCCACGGCCTCTACCTCGCTCATGATGTGGGAAGAGAAGAAGACAGTGGCGCCATTCTCCTTCGCCTCGGTGATCAGGCGCAGCACCTCATGTTGCATCAGCGGATCCAAGCCGAGGGTGGGCTCATCCAGCAGGAGCAGCTCTGGGCGGTGCATCAGAGCCTGCACAATGCCGACCTTCTGCTTATTGCCGTGCGAGAGGTTCTTGATCGGGGGCTTGAGAGGGAGATCGAGACGCTCGGTGAGCTGGCGCACGAAGCCCCAATCTGCCTTGTTCCCACGCAAGGCATTGAGGTAGCGTAGCGCGCCTTCGACCGTCATATTGGGGTCCAGTTGCAGCTCCCCCGGCAGGTAACCAGTGCGGGTGCGTACCGCTACCGGGTTGGCCTGGGGGTCAATGCCCAGCACGCGCACGGTGCCGCCGTTGGGGCGGATCAGGTCCAGCAGGCAGCGGATGGTCGTGGTCTTGCCAGCCCCATTGGGGCCCAGAAAGCCAAAGACCTCGCCGTACCGCACTTCCAGATCGAGACCCCGCAGGGCGCGGACTTTGCCATAGGACTTGGTCAGTCCCTGGGCCATTAAAGCAGTTTTCTCAGACATAGTTGCCTCCTTCTTCCTTCCTTTAGCTGTTTATGTGACTCTCCAGGGCGCGGGCGAACAACTCGCGATCCTCTTCCTGGATAACCTCCAAAGCCTGGTCTCCCAAAAGGGCCAGAATCTGAGGGAGATACAAATCTGTTCGCAGGTGGTGCTCGGCGATGAAAACGAGAAGGGGGCTGCTGGTCCAGGAAGCCCGCGCCTGGGTCGCAGTCAGCCACTCGCCGATCAACACCTCCTCCCCATCAATGACCAGTATCAACCCCAGTCCCCCCGCCTGGCTGAGGGCTTCCTCAGACATGGGAGCGACGACCACCTGTCCGCCCGACAGTTCGATATCGCCCGTGGTATAGATTACCACCCGCACTCCTCGCTCGATTGCTCCTTCCAGCATAGTGCGCAAGGCCGGGAATGTGGCCGGCAAGAGAGCCAGGTAGACTCGAATCTTGGCCTGGCCGATCATCTCCGTTGCTTTGCCCATGATGTTCTCGTGGCCTTCGATGTTCCAGACGTATTCGAGATCGGGGGCTGATGTGAGGGCAGCCAGGTCATCCATGAGTGAAGCTATGAGTTCTTCGCGCTCGCGGCGGAGTTGGTCAAGGAACTCTGCCGCTGGAACCGGCGCGTACTTGGTGGAGCCGCCAGTTCGCAGCGTCATGGCCGCCCCACGAGCGGTGAGCTTGCCCACCACCTCGTAGATCATGGAGCGAGGAACGCCGGAGAGCTTGGAGAGTTGGTACCCAGTGACAGGGCTCTCTCTAAGCAGCGCTAAGTAGGCTTTTGCTTCGTATTCTGAGAAGCCGATTTTCACCAGCTTGTCAATGGAATCGTTGCCCATTTCCTTCACACTTTAGACGTTAGTATGATAATTGAGGCGTTAGCTTTCTAACTACGTATATTATACCAGAGTTCACTCAGTTTGTCAAGAGCCAAAACCTTGAAATTTCGTTGGGGTGAAGAACAACGGATCGGCAGGATTTACGGATCATTCGTTGTCATTGTCAGCTCATCTAGCTGGATCATGGTCAGCGAAAAGCTTCTTGACGATAGCGTCAGGGAGGGCCTGGCGGTTCTCCTGGGTGACGGTGAAGGTGCAGAAGGGGATGGCGGGGAGTCGCTCGTGCAGTTGAGCTGTCAGCTCTGGGCGGACCACCAACAGTAGCGACGGGAGCCTGCCGGTGGACAAGTCGGTGAGAAGCGGGGCCAGCCCCCTGCCCTGTTCCAGCTCCAAGGGTCCGATCTCGTCCACAATGAGAAGATCACAGCCTCGCGAGATCGCTCTCCGGAGCTTCCCAATCACCCAGGAGAAGACATCGGCGTCGAAGCTGTAGCGACCTGTGCGGGGACCGCCCAGGTTGCCATTAGCCCGGGCTAGGAGCCGCTGTTCGCCATCGGACACCATCAGCGCGTGGTAGGCCACGGGAAGACCGTCTTCGTCGAAGAGAGCAAGCGCGAGCACCCCCGCAGGATCATAGTCCAGTCCACGGGCCAACTCCGCCACCTGCTTGCAGACGGTGGTTTTTCCCACCTGGCGCTGTCCAGTTAACAGAACGTTCATGGCTATTCCCTTTAAGACCTCGGAGGTTTCCATCAGCGCCTCTGCTGGCAAAGTCGCCTTGCTGATCTGGTTGGCTCGCTGGTGAAATCATATCTGAAAACCTCCGAGGTCTGGAGCTAATCCAACTTCTTGACTAACAAAATCCCAACTGCAAGGGCCAGCAAGACCAATCCGATCCAAGGCGCTAATAGCTCCAGCTTGTTCAGCGGCACAATGATCCCGCCGATGGGGTCTACAGGTGGCTGCTGCGGTTGCCCAGGGCCTCCCGGATCTACGATGACGCCATTTACGGTTAGATCGTGATCCCCATCGCCGCCATCGGTGATAGCGATGACAATGACATTGTCGCCCTCGTTATCGCCCACAGGGATTTGGTACCAATGGTCGTCTGTAATGACGACCGTCGGGCCATACTTCCAGTACTCGGTAGTGTCGGGCATGTTGCCCGGCAGGGTGATGGTGATGACTGCCGTCTCGCCAGCGGCAAGGCCCTCGATAGTGAAGCCGAAGAAACCGTGGGGGAAGTGCACCCCGGCTGGTGCCCCAGCCGGGGATGGATTCCCCACCCCAACTGCCGCGGAGAAGTATCCTGTGCTGGTCTGCAGGGTAACTGGTCCCGACTTTGTGCTGGTTGGTAGATCGTTGGCCGCATTATCACAAACATCGCCCACTCCATCGCCATCGGTATCTTCCTGGCCGGGGTTGGCGTCGTTGGGACAGTTGTCCGTGGGGTCGGGGACGCCGTCGCCATCAGTATCCGGTATGGTTGCCTCGTCTGTGTTGTTACTGGGGTCCGATTCACTTGTGGTGCTGGTGATGGTGGCGGTGTTGATGAGAGTGTAGTCAGCGGGCAGACCCGTGCTGAGCACACCGGTGATGGTAATGACGCCCCCTTCACCCTGGGTCAGGTCCTCCACCTGCCAGGTGTAACTAATGCTGCCGGTGGAGGTGATGGTGGCCCCACTGCTAGTGTAGCTGAGGTTGGTGACGCTGATGGGTACCATATCGGTGATGAGGATACTGGCTGCCAGGTTCGGGCCGCTGTTGGTGTACGTGAGGGTGTAGGTAATGGGCTGCCCCGGTGCGGCTGTGGACGGGGTAACGGTTTTGGCCAGAGACAGGTCGGCCATGGGGGGTGGTTCCTCGCCCCAGGTAGTGACCACGTTGTACGCGGTCTTGAGGTGGATCCAGCCGATGTTCTCCCCCCAGGCGTAGCCGTCAAACTCGCCGGTGTCAGGGTCTATGGTCACTTGGCCGTGGGTAGAGCTGAAGTTGATCCAGCCCGCGTTGGCGCCCCAGGCGTAGCCGGAGAGATTGCCGTTGCCGTCGTTGTTCACGCCATAAGTACCGGCGGCGGCGTTGGCGTAGGTGTGGCTGCCGCCGCCGGTGTGCTTGCCCATCCGAATCCAGCCGATGTTCTCCATCCAGGCGTAGCCTTCCAGGTGGTCATCGTAGACCATCACCTCGCCGTGGGTGGGGTTGAAGTTGATCCAGCCCACGTTGGCGCCCCAGGCCCATTTGTCCGTCGGGTCAATGTCGCCCGTGGGTTCCTCGCCCCAGGCGGTGACCACGTTGTACGCGGTCTTGAGGTGGATCCACCCGATGTTTTCTCCCCAGGCGTAGCCGTCGAACTCGCCGGTGTCAGGGTCAATAGTCACCTGGCTGTCAGATGGGTTGAAGTTGATCCAGCCCGCGTTGGCGCCCCAGGCATAGCCGGAGAGATTGCCGTTGCCGTCGTTGTTCACGCCATAAGTACCGGCGGCGGCGTTGGCGTAGGTGTGGCTGCCGCCGCCGGTGTGCTTGCCCATCCGAATCCAGCCGATGTTCTCCATCCAGGCGTAGCCTTCCAGGTGGTCATCGTAGACCATCACCTCGCCGTGGGTGGGGTTGAAGTTGATCCAGCCCACGTTGGCGCCCCAGGCCCATTTGTCCGTCGGGTCAATAGTGCCCGTGACCGCCAGGGCCACGCCGAGCACACCTGATACGATACCGAGAATCAATAGGGGGTATCTGATACGTGTGACAACATTCCTTACCATATCAGCTTTTCCTTGTTTGGTAGAAAAGCAACTCGAAACAATCGCCAAGCACGGCGTGGCCTGGGCACGGGGTTTGGGAGCGCGAAACACACGAAAAGGCACGAAACCCTTTCGCGACTTTCGCGTTCCTTCGCGATTTTCGTGATCCAAAAATCGCGCCGGGCAAGGGGGGCACCCCTTGCAACCCCCCAACAAAGGGCCCAAAGCGTCAAAGCGTCAAAGCTTCTCATTGTCCGCCACGGACGGGCCACACGTAGTAGGTG
>CAYWWC010000004.1:0-40640 GCA_964461615.1 uncultured Anaerolineae bacterium | reverse complement strand
AGGTTTTTCCTACAATAGACGAGATTCTGATCAACGGAAACGACTGCGGCAACCATATCTCCTCTCTTTTCGGTACAAAAACCTGGTTTCTTATGGAATCTAACAATGTCAAGTATCATAGTTCACAAAAATAAGGAGGAGGCAACATGACACGCGATTTGACTCAAACGCACGCTCTGTTTCAGAAGGCCAAGCAGTTCATTCCCTACGGCGTCAACTCCAACTTCCGCTACTGGGGGGAGGAGGACACCTTAGTGGTGACGCGGGGGAAGGGGGCATGCATCTGGGACGCCGACGAGAACCGCTACATTGACTACCGGCTGGCCTTCGGCCCCATCATCCTGGGGCACGGCTATCCGCCGGTGGTGGAGCGGGTGGCGGAGGCCATCCGCGACGGTACGCTCTTCGCCTGGACTGCTCCCCTGGAGATCCGGGTAGCGGAGCGGGTGGCTCGCATGACGGGCGTGGACAAGGTGCGGCTGGGCAACACCGGCACCGAGGTGACGATGCACGCCCTGCGCATCGCCCGGGGCTATACTGGGCGGGAGCGGTTCATCAAGTTCGAAGGCCAGTACCACGGAATGCACGACTATGTCCTCTTCAGCACGGCTGGGGCGCCGGTTGGGTCCCTGGGTTCCCGTCGCAGCCCCATCAACGTCCAGATGAGCTCCGGCATCCCCGAGGGCATCCGCAGCTACGTCATCAACCTGCCCTTCAACGACTTCGAGCGGTTGGAGGAGACGGTGGAGGCCCACTGGCACGAGCTGGCGGCCATCATGGTTGAGCCACTGCTAGGCAACGCCGCCGGCATCATGCCCAAGCCTGGCTGGCTGGAGAAGATCCGCGAACTGTGCGACCGCTACGGCATCGTGCTCATCTTCGACGAGGTGAAAACCGGTTTCCGCATCGCCAACGGCGGGGCGCAGGAGTACTTCGGCGTGCAGGCCGACCTGGCCACCTACGCCAAGGCCATGGGCAACGGGTTCCCCGTGGCTGCTATCGGTGGTAAGGAAGAAGTGATGAGCGTCATCGGGTACGGCCAGGTAGCCCATGGTGGAACCTACACTGGCAACATTGCCGGTGTAGCTGCCGCTGAAGCCACGCTGGAGATCCTGGAGACCCAGCCCATCATCGAGACCATTTTCAAGAATGGTCAGAAGCTGATGGATGGTATTGACGAGATCCTGACTCGCGCCGACATCCCCCACTGCCTCATTGGCCTGCCGCCCATCTTCGGTCTCATCCTGGGGACGGACGAGGAGCCGACGGACTTCCGAGAGTACTGTGCGGGCGACGGCGCTCTCTACGAACGGCTGGCGATGGCCCTGATCGAGCGAGGAGTCATGCCCGACGGCGATGGCCGGGAGCCTTGGTTCCTCTGCTACGACCACGGCGAGCCGGAAATCGCGGAGACGCTGACGGTGTTTGAGGAAGCGGTGAAGGACGTGAAACGAGAAGCGTAATCGCTGAACAGGATACGGGATACGCAGTACGTACTCTGTATTGCGTATCCCGTATCCCGCTAATTAGGAGGCAATCATGTCTTACGGATATCACGGCAAAATCTTGCGCGTTGATCTGACGGCGGGGAAGGTGAAGGTGGAGGAGCCGGAGGAGAGCTTCTACCGCAAGTACATGGGCGGGAGCGCGATGGGAGCCTATTACCTTTTGAAACATACCCCTTCCGGGGCCGACCCGCTGGGGCCGGAGAACACTCTCAGTCTGATGGTCGGCGTCGTCACTGGCGCGCCCTTCTCTGGGCAATCCCGCGTCTGCGCCACGGCCAAGTCGCCCACCACTGGTCTGGTGGGTGACTCGCAGTCCGGAGGCTTCTGGCCGGCGGAGCTCAAAGCGGCTGGCTTCGACGGCATCGTGATCCACGGCCAGTCCGAGCGCCCTGTTTACTTGTGGGTGCACGATGGAGAGGTGGAACTGCGGGATGCGGCTCATCTGTGGGGACAGTTCACCGCCGACGCGGAGGACGCCATCCGCGAGGAGCTGGGGGACAAGCGCATCCGAGTTCTTCAGTGCGGCCCGGCTGCCGAGAAGGGCGTTGGCTTCGGCGCGCTCATCAGTGAAGCCAACCGCGCCAATGGCCGCACCGGCATGGGCACGGTGATGGCTTCCAAGAACCTCAAGGCGGTGGCCGTACGCGGGCGCAACCGACCCAAACTGGCCGACCCCGATGCTGTCAAGGCCCTGGCCAAGTGGGGAGTTGACCACTTTGAGGAATCGGACGTATATGGGCTGGGGTTGCTGGGCACCGCCGAGGTGCTACTCCCCCAGAATAACAAGGGCGGATTGCCCACACGCAACTGGGCCAGCGGTTTCTTTGAAGCAGCCGAAGCCATCAGCGGCCAGACCATGAGCGACACCATCCTCAAAGAGCGGGATACCTGCTTTGGATGCGTGGTGCGCTGCAAGCGGGTGGTGGAGATAAACGAGGGGCCGTATCGAGTGGATCCCCGCTATGGCGGCCCGGAGTATGAAACCCTAGCCACGATGGGCTCCTATTGCGGCGTCTCCGACCTGGCGGCGATATCCCTCGCCAACCAACTGTGCAACATGTACGGAATGGATACCATCTCGTGCGGCGCAGTCATCGCCTGGGCCATGGACTGCTTCGAGCGTGGGCTGCTCACCCTGGACGACACCGATGGCATCGAACTCCGCTTCGGCAACGCCGAGGCGCTGGTAGAGATGGTGGAGCGCATCGGCAAGCGGGAGGGCTTGGGGCGCGTGCTGGGAGAGGGCTCCGCCCGCGCTGCCGAGGCGCTGGGCGTGGGGCAAGACCTGGTGGTGGCGGTGAAAAACCACGAGTTCCCTGCCCACATGCCCCAGGTCAAGCGCAGCCTGGCCCTGATCTACGCCGTCAATCCCTTCGGCGCCGATCACCAATCTCACGAGCACGATCCATCTTATGAGCTGGAGAAGGACTGGGAGTATTACCAGGATCGCCTGTCCGAGCTGGACTTGCTCGATCCCCAGCCGGTGGATAGCCTGGGGGCAGAGAAGGTTCGCTACGCCCTCTACACCCATTACCTGTACAGTCTCATGGACAGTGTGTGCGTGTGCCAATTCGTCTTCGGGCCAGCCTGGCAGCTCTATGGTCCTAGCCAGTTAGTGGAGGCCGTGCAAGCAGTCACCGGCTGGAACATGAGCCTGTGGGAGCTGATGAAGGTGGGCGAGCGGCGGCTGAACCTGCTGCGGGCCTTCAATGCTCGTGAGGGGGCCGGCGCGGAGGCCGACACAGTGCCGCCCAAACTGCTGGTTCCGTTGGAGGGCGGCAAGAGCGATGGGGTAGCGATCACTGCCGAGGAAGTGGAGGCGGCAAAGGCGGCCTACTACGGCATGGCCGGCTGGGACGAGACCGGTCGCCCGACGCGGGGCAAGTTGGAGGAATTGGCCCTGGGGTGGGTGGCGGATGAATTGGAACTGTAGAACCAAAGACCCGAAGGGTGTTGAAAACCCTTCGGGTCTGGGGATCGTCATCCAGATACCAGGCCAGCGCGTGAGTATCTACAACGTAGGTTTTCATCTTTTTTCTGTTCGCTTAAAAATTGACCAAATCTAAGATTGGGAAGTATAATCATGGTGGTAACCACCGCATGACAATGCGGCAGAACATCTTGATTTTGAAGGATAGCCATGACCCCAAGACACGACTTCCCGATCTCCCAAACAGAGACTGAGCGCATCGATAGCATCCCCGTACCGCCCAAACGCGGTTTCAGCGGCTCTGGCAAAATAGCAGCTCATGGCTCATGCTTCTTCAGCGCCCACCATCCTGAAGCTCCCACAGGCGGAGCAACCAATTCGGCATGGTGGCTTCTTTGACCAGGTCACCCCGCCTCAGGTAGGGCTTAACGTCCAGCACGGGTGTGCCGTCGTAGGCATCCAGCCCCAGCACTTTCAGGACATTCTCCTGGCACCCCAGCAGCTTCACCGCCGTGACCCCGATGGGGTTGGGACGGACGGGACTGCGGGTAGCGAACACTCCCACCAACGGCAATTCCTCTTTGTTCTCAGGGTGAACTTTCAGCAGCGAGCGCCGGTCTTCGTCCACCTTGTCCAGGTAGAAGATGACCACGATGTGGGAGAAGCCATCTATTCCATCCAGAGCCTCCACCAACTGGGGAGCGATAATCACCTTGGAGATGACGCTTTCCCATTTGACGTGATTGGGATATTCGACGCCGTTGATCACTCGCCCAATGGGCGCGAGGTTGATGCTTTGCTGTCGGGTAGTCTCTTCCATTTGTCTCGGTCTCCTTTCTATTTGCGAACCTGTGTTGCAGTCAGAAGCCATATATGCTATAATATAAGCTAGCAGGCTGTCGGAGAGGGAGTGGCCTACCCTTCCTGGAAGCTAAAGTGGTACTCCGGCTTGACATTTGGGCCCCTTTTAGGCGGATTTTCGCTCATATTGTATCGCCGGAGCTTCCAGGAAGGTCTCTCCGACAGACTGCTAGAAGTTGATGCTATCTGGTCTCGATAGATCCCCTGTGAACTGAGGGAAGTGATGGAAGATGTCTCTGAATGAGTTGTTAAAAGACATGCGCCAGTTGGAAGCAGAACTGGGTCGCTTTGAAGTCAAGTTCGGTGTGAAGTCCCAGGACTTCCACGCGGCCATGATGCGCGGCGATCTGGAAGAGTTCGACGCACTGGACGAGTACCGCATGGAGTTTATCGAGTGGTTTGCTCTGTACGGAACCTGGCTGAGCCTGAATGAGAAGTATCGCCAGTTGATTGCCCGCCAGCCGGTTGCTCTCCAGATCAAAGTCAACCTGGAACCCGCTTATGCCTGATCCACTCTCATCACCAGAGGCTTACCAAGCGTTCATCTACGCCTTGCCCGAACGGTTACCCCAGCATACGCCGTTCGACGCTGGTCTACATCCCTTCTGGCGCGCTCTTCGGACGGGTGGAGGGAATGCTTATTTTCGAACAGGGCGTTGTCCTCTGCGTGCAAGAGTACCTCAATTTCGAGTTGGGAGTCATCGAAGGCTACGGCTACGAGGATTGGAAATCCCCGTCTGAAGCGGTGCCCTGAGCTTGTCGAAGGGTTGAGAAGCGCCCTCAGGCGCTGAGGCACTGAGACTAGGCCCTGAGGGGCCTTCTCAGCTTCAGCCGTCGAATTCCATTCGGCGGCTTGCGGATCTCAAGATCTCCAATCCTTGCAATCGTTCGAAACCCAGGGATGACCGCGGTAGCTGCCGGGCATACAATATGACTGACGTCTTTTTTGACTGGTCTCTGTAGGGCTTGTCTGGCTTGTTGCCATTTGATGCTCGTTACTGGAGTTTGGACAAAGTGAAAGAAACCAGGTTTTTCGTTCAAAAGTGCTTCTCAGGGTATTGGAAACGCTGACAGTCACGCACGTTTTGGATGCAGAGGGTTCAAAAAACCTGGTTTCTGGCTGCCTCCCCGGATTTGTCCAAAGTCCAATCGTTACTTGAGGATTATTGTTGCACCGCTGATCTGAGCAACCGTCAAGGTCACCTGTGCCCCCATCAGCCAAGTTTCGTTGGTTCATCCCAATTGTATCACATCTAGATGTTTTTGCAAAAAGGGATAACCCCAATCTCGCTGACATCTGACTTGGGCAATCATCAGAAAGCGCATCTGGACTAAAAGCGGCCAATCCTGTATAATGGTGGTAAGCCACATGAATGTTTTGAGGGGAGGATCAGTGGGTACCCTGTACGTAGTTGGAACGCCTATCGGCAACCTGGAGGACATATCTCTGCGGGCGCTGCGCATCTTGGGCGAAGTGGGCCTCATTGCTGCCGAGGACACCCGCAAAACCCGCAAGTTATTGACCCATTTCAAAATCGCGACGCCTCTCACCAGTTACCACGAGCACAACAAGCTGACCAGGCTGGATGAGCTTCTCAGCACGCTTCAGTACAAGGACGTGGCCCTGGTCTCGGAGGCGGGCATGCCCGGCCTCTCCGACCCAGGCTATGAACTCATCAAAGCCGCCATCGCGCGGGGCATCCCCGTGGTGCCGGTGCCCGGCCCTTCGGCGTTGATCACTGCTTTGGTGGTCTCAGGGCTGCCCACCGACAGCTTTCTTTATCTCGGCTTCTTGCCTCGCCGCCAGAAGCATCGCCGACATCTCCTGGCCTCGGTAGTCGGGGAGAGACGCACCCTGGTGGCCTTCGAAGCGCCCCACAGGCTGCGTGCCAGCCTGACCGACTTGAAAGACGTGCTGGGCGACCGGCGCATCGCCCTGGCTCGGGAACTGACCAAGATGTACGAAGAGGTCTGGCGAGGGAGCATCAGCCAGGCGTTGGCCCATTTCGAGGAGAACCCTCCCCGGGGGGAGTTCACCCTGATCATCGAAGGGGCAGGGGAGGAACGAGTAACGTGGGATGAGGGACAGGTGATGGAAATGCTGGATGAGCTGCTGGCGGATGGTGTGGGGAGGAAAGAGGCTGTGAAAGTCGTGGCTGATCTGGCGGGCTGGCCCAAGCGCGAGGTTTACAAGGTGGCGTTGCAGTGCCCTGAGGCCCCTCCGGAGCTTGACGAAGGGCTTGTCGAAGGGGGGGAGTTCTGACTGTAGTGGGATGATAGGTTTGTCCGCTATGCACCGGGCACACAGGTTTGTCCCCTTCTATGGCCAACTACCATATGTTGAGGTTCTAGCTCGGTGACGTCCAACACCTAGCATAATCCTCAAGAGGGGCGGACGAACGTCTGTACCCTACATAGCGGTGGAACGTATCATCCCACTACATCTGACTTTCGCTTTTGTGCCGAATGTGGTACAATTTATGCAGCATGAAACCAGAGGGAGCGTAAAGATGATTGACCTCAATAACTGGACTCTTTTCCACGAAATAGACCCCGATGACATGCTGGGACGCATCGCCGAGCTGCCCCAGCAGTGCCGCGATGCCTGGGCAAATGTGCAGAGCCTGGAACTTCCCCCCGAATATCGCCAGGTCAACAAAGTCGTGGTCCTGGGCATGGGCGGCTCGGCCATCGGCGGGGACCTGCTGCGCGCCCTGGCCGAGCCTGAGTGCGCTGTGCCCATCGTGACCAACCGCGACTACACCGTGCCGGCCTTCGTCAACGCCGCGACCCTGGCCATCGCCTGCAGCTACTCTGGCAATACCGAGGAAACGCTAACGGCTTTTAAGGAAATCAACAAGAGCGATGCGGTCCTCTTGGCTATCACCACCGATGGCAAGCTGGCCCAGCGGGCGCGAGAACTAAGGCTGCCCCTACTGACGTTCCGCTATCAATCCCAACCCCGCGCAGCCCTGGGGTACTCCCTCGTTTCTTTGATCGGCGTCGTGCAGAAGCTGGGCTTCATCGGTGACAAGTCGGACGACCTCGAAGAGGCCATCGCTGTGATGGAAGCCCTGCAAAGAGAGATAAAAGAGACTGTCCCCGTAGCCAAGAACCCCGCCAAGCAACTGGCGAAACGGCTCTGTGGGCGTCTGCCTGTGATTTATGGATCGGGGTATCTGGCCGAGGTAGCCCACCGCTGGAAGACCCAGCTCAACGAAAACGCCAAGGCATGGTGCTTCTTCGAGCAATTGCCGGAGCTAAATCACAACGCCGTCTTGGGCTACCAGTTCCCCCCAGACCTGGCCGAGAAGGTGGTGGTCGCCATGCTGACCTCCTCCCTCGACCATCCACGCAACAAAGTACGCTCCCAGGTGACCCAAGAGGTGCTGGCCAGACAAGGGGTGGGCTGCGAGGTAGTGAGCGCGCGCGGCAAAAGCCCCCTGGCCCAGATGCTGTCGGCCATCCACTTCGGCGATTACGTTAGCTATTACCTGGCCATGCTCTACGAGATTGATCCTACGCCGGTGACAGTCATTGACTATCTCAAGGAGCGCCTGGCTCAACTGTAGGTTCTTGTCCCCGTCACGTCAAACTCTAATTTCCGTTAAGTTGGCTTCTTGCGCCGCAATACATACTACATGTGGTAGTCTGATGCAGGCGAGACTCGCTACATACAGTAGATAGATAAATTAGTGGAAACTCAGGGCCAAAGCTGGTTTGACAAAAGAATTCAAAGAAGGTATACTATTCCCAGAGTTCAGGATGTACCAACGGGGGGATGCGACTGTGATTGTGTCCGCTTTACAAATCAGAAAACGCTGCGCCCAAAAACACTGAGGCTTTGTTCTGCCTTGGTGTTTTGTCGTTTATTTGGTAAACTGTCCGCTACCTATCTAATCACCAAAGGAGGCAAAAATGGACTCAGGTATGATCGGCAAGATACAAAAGGCCAAGCGCTACGCCCAGGAGCTCGAAAGGATCGCTTTCAAAGAATTCAAGGTCACTTTTAAGGGAAACCACAACACGTATACCGTCACCTACGACGAGGGGCAGTGGAGTTGCGGCTGCAACTTCTTCGCCAAGCGGGGGGTGTGCAGCCACACTATGGCTTTGGAGAGGATTCTGGGGGTGATGATTGAGCCAGGGGAAGAGGCCGAGCCGCGCACGGCTGAAGCATAGACGACCCTAAGCTGATCATGCGGGGTATCGGGCAAGCCGATACCCCTTTTTGTTTCTTTTACAAAGGTGTGGTAAAATTAGCCCGTATCCTCTGGACCCATGAGGAGGTCAAAGTCAAGGGAGATTCTTCAACGATGAGAGAATCAATTCGTTCCATCGGCATCGCGCTATGCGCCATCACTGTGGTTGGTTGGGCGCTGCTTATGCTGTCTTCGGCACAAGCAGTTTCTCCCCCGACCCCAATCGCCAGCAGCGCCGCGACGCCGCAAGCTCCGCCCCTTTCCTGCTTGCCGCGGTTCTCTCGGCCGGAGTTGCAGGTGGAGGTGGCGCTAGAAGGGAATCCAGGCTGGCTCATTGTCGAGGACTATAATCACGATGGGCTGGATGATGTCTTCGTGGTCCGGCGTAAATCCCCAGGCTTTGTGGATGTCAGACCAGTTGTTTTATTGAATGACGGCAGTGGTGGGCTTGTCGAATCCACATCCTCCGTGTTTCTCGGCCCAGTTCCAGAGTTGCCTTTGTTCGGCTACGTCGTCGTCGATGATTTCAACGGGGATACCCACCCGGATGTGTTCTGGGCTTCAGCCGGAGTGGATTTATCTCCCTGGCCTGGTGCTCAGAACAGGCTATTCCTCTCTGCGCCCGGCGGCAAGCTGGTGGATGCCACGAGCAACATACCGCAGCAGTTGGATTTCCCTCACTCCGCTGACGCCGCCGACATTGATGGCGACGGCGATCTGGACCTGTACGTGGGTAACATCGGGGGGGGGATTGGGCCGCAGATTTGGATCAACGATGGCAGTGGAGCGTTTGTCATTGGCGAGGGACGGCTTCCGGCAATAATTGAGGATTTGACGCGGGACGATTACACGGCCTGCCGATTCGCCGACGTGAATGATGACGGCGCGCCCGACCTGATCCTCGGAGAAAGTGGTGGTGTCATTAACTACCCCTCTGAAGTTCTGCTAAACGACGGGCAGGGCAGGTTCTCGATCGTCCCCGACGCTATGCCTCCCAAGCCTTGGGACCCAACCGATGTTGCGCTGGACATTCGAGCAATGGAACTCAACGGTGACCAGCATCTGGATCTGCTTATGCTGCACGCCCTGGATGACTACGAGGGGGGCTGGCACATCCAGATATTGATCGGCAACGGCGCTGGCGCCTTCCAGGACGAGACAGACGCCCGCCTGCCGCAAGTGCCTAACGACGACCCGTGGATCGAACTCATGAATCTGGTTGACCTCGACTATGACGGCGATCTGGACATTGCCCCCCTTGGCCGCACTGCAAACAAAGTCCCTCCGTTCTTCCTCAATGATGGTCAGGGCCATTTTGTGCCTTTCGAACCTCCCCTAGACTTTGGTCCGTTCGATTTCATGGACATTGACGGTAATGGCCGTCGTGATGTGTTATTTTCCACCGCCGCGCGCGAGGTCCTTCCCGAGCAATACTTCATCATGCGGGATGTAGGCTGCCCGGTGGCCTTCCTGCCGTTGGTGATACGGGGAGAAGCGACTACACCTGAGCCAGAGATCACTGGAGTTGTCAGCATCTATGCCGAATCATGGGACTTGGGCGGTTGGGGTTGGCCACCTTACGAGAGAGTGAGCGTGGACGTGTATGCACCCGCCGGCAGACTGATGGATACCTTCTTCGCCGACGCCGACAGCCAGGGCAATCTCCGCGGGCTGACCCGCCGGGGCGTGCCAAGCGAGTATGACTGGATCACCCTGATCGCCTCCAGCGGCGGGCGCACCACGTTTCAGGTCAAGTTCCCCAGGGCCACCGCCGACCCCGAAGCCAACACCATCGTCGGCGTCGCCGAGCCGAATGTGGAACTGGAAGCCGGGGTGGAGCATCCTGAGGGTACGTGGCACGGCCTACCAACGCGGGCAGCAGAAGACGGCGCTTTCTCGTTCGATTTCTCGCCGCTGGTCGACTGGGAGTACGGTGATGATCTGTTTGTTGGTCAGTACGTGTCCGAGAACGCGCGGATCAATATCGGCAGGGATTCGCCGAATATGATCGTGCTGGAGCCCAGCCAGTAGTCGAATAGCGACGTATCCGTGAGCACTGGCGAGATGGAGAGACCTGCCAACCCTGTTCGCGGGCGTGGGAGCCCGCTCTGCTCAGAAAATCACTTGGAGATAAATCATGCTCAAAAGATGGCAATTCTGGCTCGGCTTGATCATCAGCGCTATCTTTATCTACATTGTCCTGAGCAATATGGAATTGGCCCAGGTCTGGCAGGCCCTGAAGACGGCCAGGTATTGGTGGCTCATCCCTGGCGTGGCTGTCTACTTCTTCGGCGTCTGGGCCCGCACCTGGCGGTGGCATTACCTGCTGCGCCCCATGCTGCCCGTGCCCCTGGCTCGCCTCTTCCCGGTGGTCTGCATTGGCTACATGGGCAACAATGTCTATCCCGCCCGCGCTGGAGAGGTCATCCGGGCCTACGTTCTCAGGAAAAAGGAGGGCGTGAGCGTCAGCGCGTCCCTGGCCACCATCGTGGTGGAGCGAATTTTCGACGGGGTGGTCATGCTCCTGTTCGTTTTCTTCTCCCTGCCCTTCGTCCCCATGCAGCCGTGGCTCAGACAGGTGGTGGTCCTCGCCAGCTTGTTTTTCTTCGGGGCGCTGGTCGTGTTCTTCGTCATGGCCATCTCGCCCCAGCGCTCGCAGGTGGTTTATAACTGGTTCATCGAGCGCGTGTTGCCGGCGCGCTTTCGGGAGCAAGCCCGTGAGCTGCTGGATCGCTTCGTGGAGGGCCTGCACTCCCTGCGCAGCGGCAGGGTCGTGTTGATGATCTTCGTTACCTCGTTGGTGATCTGGCTGGCGGAGACGGTCAAGTACTGGTTCGTGATGCACGCCTTCGATTTCAACGTGCCGTTCTACGTGCTGATGCTGATGAACGGCGTGGTGAATCTAGCCACCACCATTCCCTCCAGCCCCGGCTACGTGGGCACTTTCGACGCCCCCGGCATCGCTGTCCTGGCTGCCTACGGCGTAAACAATGAGGTAGCCACGGCTTACACCCTGATCCTGCACGCGGCGTTGTGGTTTCCCATCACCGCGCTGGGGGCGTACTACATGTGGCGCGAGAGCGTCTCGTGGGCGGAGTTTGGAGTGGCAGCAGAGGCAAAGGGCCGAAAAAATGCTAAGGAGGATAAATGAAAATCGGCATCATCGGCGGGGGAATCGCCGGGCTTACGGCGGCCTACGAGCTGACCAAAAAGGGGCACAGTGTGGCCGTCTTCGAGAAAGGGGCGGAACTGGGCGGCCAAGCTGGCACTTTTCATATCGAAGGGACTCGCCTGGAGAGGTTCTATCACCACCTCTTCACCAGCGACCGACACATCCTTCAGATCATTGATGAACTAGGTCTCTCACCCAAGATGCGCTGGATTGACTCCCAGGTGGGCCTCTTTCACGGCGGCAAGGTCTACGACTTCGTCACCCCCCTGGACCTGCTGCGGTTCACGCCCCTGAGCCTGCCCAATCGCCTGTGGGCTGGCCTCGTCTCTGTCTACCTCCAGCGCCAGGCCGACTGGCGAAAGTACGAGGGCATCACCGCCAAAGAGTGGCTGGAGAAATACGCGGGCAAAAGCGTCTACAGCGCCATCTGGGAGCCGCTGTTACGAAGCAAGTTCGGCGATAGCTACGATAAGGTATCCATGACCTGGTTCTGGGGGAAGATGCGCCTCCGCTTCGGCTCGCGTCCCAAGGGGATGCAGAAAGAGCAACTGGGCTACATGGAGGGTAGCTTCCAACTCCTGATAGACGAGCTAGGGAAGCAGATCAAGGAGCTAGGAGGCGAAGCCCACACCAATGCGCCCGTTGATCGTGTCGTCGTTGAAGGTGAAAAAGCAATCGGCCTCACGTTTCACGCTTCACGTTTCACGACTCGAAACTTCGATACCATCATCGCCACAGTGCCCTCCTTTATCTTCACTGAGATGGCGCCGGAACTCCCCATTGATTACGTCAGGAAACTGAACCACGTCAAGTACCAGAGCGCGCTCTGTCTGGCGCTGAAAATGAAGCGACCGCTCACTAACATCTACTGGATGAACATCAGCGATCCCAGCGTCCCCTTCGTCGCTGCCATTGAGCACACCAACTACATGCCGCCAGAGGTTTACGGCGGAAAGCATGTCCTGTACCTCTCCAACTACTTGTCTGTGGACAGCCCCCTATTCTCCCTGTCGGAGGACGAACTATTGCGAGAGTACCTGCCTCACGTGCAGCGCATCAACCCCGAATTCAACCTGGATTGGGTGGAGGAGAGCTGGCTCTTCGGCGACGACTCGGGACAGCCCATAGTCACCTGCAACTACTCCCAGCAAGTGCCCGACCATCAGACTCCTATCGAGGGACTGTATCTAGCCAATACTACCCAGATCTACCCTGAGGATCGGGGCATGAACTACAGCGTACACCTGGGGCAGAAGATCGCCAGCATCGTTCAGACTTGAGGACATGACATGCGCTACTTGATAGTCTCCGACATTCATTCTAATCTGGCAGCTTTCGAAGCCGTCCTGGCTGATGCTGGCTCTTTCGACAAAGTTTGGTGTCTGGGCGATGTTGTAGGTTATGGCCCTGACCCCAACGAGTGCGTCGAGCGGCTGCGAGGTTTGCCGCATGTCTGCGTGGTCGGCAATCACGATTGGGCCACGCTGGGCAAGATGGACACCGAAGATTTCAATCCCGCTGCCAAAAGAGCCTGCCATTGGACCAGGGAGCAGTTGTCACCTTCAAACCGGGAATACCTGGAGGCTCTTCCTAAGAGCCTGGTCGAGGAAGACTTCACCCTGGTACACGGGAGCCCACGCCAGCCCATCTGGGAGTATATTCTGGATTCCTCTGTTGCCCAGGCTAACTTCGAGTATTTCGACACCAGATTCTGTCTTGCTGGGCACACCCATGTCCCGATCATCTATCGTAGCCATGTTTTCGGCCATCGTCCCGAAAACCCCGACCCGGCTTGCGACACGCTGATGCCTTCCCTCGATGATCCCCTGGCTCTGGGTGAGGAGCGATTGATCATCAACCCTGGCAGCGTGGGGCAGCCTCGCGACGGCGATCCGCGCGCCGGCTACGCCATCCTCGATTCCGACCGCAAGCGGAGCAACTTCACCTTAAAATATCGGCGCGTCTCGTACCCCATCGAAGTCACTCAGGCCAGGATGGTGGAGAAGGATCTGCCAGCGCGGCTCATAATCCGTTTGGGATACGGGTGGTGAGAGGGAGGGGAACCTTTCGACTCTTTGTAGCGTCTCACTAGTGAGAGGGAATGAGTCAACGAGGTAACGAGTTTTAGGTCAATTCACTCGTTACCTTATTGCTCGTTAACTCTACCACAAAAGGAGGAAAGCAAAATGAGAAAAGTGTTCTGTTTGATCGCCGTCACAGTTGTGCTAACCGCCGTCGTGGGCTGTGGTGGATCGGCTCCTCAGGCAATCTCGAGAGATGCGGTTGTCGAGGAGGCAGTGTTCGAGAAGGAAATGGTGGCCATGGCCATGCCTGCCCCTGGCGCACCCCTGGCCGACACTGATTGGGAAATGGAATCCGTCGAGGAGCGCATGATCATCTGGACGGGAGATGTCTCCCTGATCGTGAAGGACGCGGAGGTGAGCCTGGAGGAGGTCGAAGCCATCGCCAAAGACCTGGGAGGCTACGTGGTCAACTCCAGTTCCTGGTACCAGGACGATCAACTGCGGGCCCGCCTGACCATCCGCGTGCCATCCGGAGAATTCGATGCGGCCATGGCAAGCCTCAAAGACCTGGCCATCAGGGTCGAGAACAGGAACGTCTCCACCCAGGACGTGACTGAAGAGTACACCGACCTCGACGCCCGTATGCGCAACCTGGAGGCCACCGAGACCGAGTTGTTGGAGCTCCTCACCGAGGTGCGCGAGCGGACGAGCAAGGCCGAGGATATCCTGGCCGTGCATCGGGAGATCACCAGCATCAGGGAACAGATCGAGCAGCTCAAGGGGCGGATGCAATACCTGGAGAAGATGACGGCCATGGCCACCATCAACGTCGAGTTGATCCCCGACGAGTTAGCCAAGCCCATCGTGATCGCCGGTTGGCAGCCCTCCGGCACCGCGAAAAGTGCGTTGCGAAGCCTGGCCAGAACTCTCCAAAGCATTGTAGAGGCCGCCATCTGGTTGATCATCTACGTGCTACCTACCCTGGTGGTCATCGCCATCCCCTTCGTCATCCTCTGGATGATTTGGCGTCGGTTTAGGAGAAGGAGAAAGGCAGCATAGGCTTGCCCTGAGCTGGCGCGGGATGAAATCCCTGCGGAGCCAGGAATGACCAGCCCGATGGCTTAAGCCTCGGGCGACTGCTCGTATATAACAAGGCGGTTCGCTTGCAGCGAACCGCCTTGTTATTTTGCTCGCTCCCTCCACGGACCAAAAGGCAACAAGCTCCTGAACAGGCTGATTTCCTCCTCGCTGAAGGTCTTCAGTAGGATCAGAGCCAGGAGATAGATCAAGCTACCCAGGGGCACGGTTAAAAGAAGGCTTGCATCGTGCAGCAGCCACAGCAGGCCGGCCATCAATCCGGCGGCCAGGGCCGGCCGCCAGAGCAGCCTCCCCCAGGACACGGGAGCCAGATGCCTGCGCAAACAATAGTAGAAAGGCAGCAGCAGAGCCAACTCGGAGAAGAGGTGGATGAGGGCCGAAGCCTGGTAGCTGTAGATGGGGATAAATACAACATTGGCTGCAACGGTGAAGATCAGACCGATAGCGAAGGCTCTGGTCAAGAAACGCTGCTGGTTCAGGGCGATGAGGACGTAGTGGGTGACGCTGTTGATGAAGCCGATGGGTATGGACCAGATCATGAGTTGCAGGGCGATCCGTGAGTCGGGAAGGTATTGGGAGCCGCCCAGGAGATAGACCAACGGATCGGCCAGGACGGTGGTGACGATGGCGACGGGCAGGGCAATGATGACCAGCAGACGGACGGACAGGAGATAAGCCCTCATCAGCGAGTCCTTGGCCGAGTCCGCGTAGCGAGACATGAGGGGAAAGACGGCGATGGCAAAGGAGGCGGGCAGGATTTGCAAGGCGTCCATAAATTTGTAGGCCACGCTGTACAGCCCGACCACCGTGTTCCCCTGCATCGTCTTCAGCAAGGTCACATCTATTTTGAAGAAGGAAAAGGAGATCAGGTTGTTGAGCATCAGAGGCCAAGAGAGGCTGACCATCTGGCGCTGCAATGAAGAATCGAGTTCGAGACGCGGTCGGAAGCCGTGACGGATCAGCAGGTAGAAGAGGATGGCCGCGGTGACGACGTTGATCGCTATCGAGAGCCCTGCCAGGCCAACGAAGCCCAGGCCGAGCAACAAAACCAGAGTGCCCAACACGACTTTGAGCACCGTGGTCACAGTGGTGACGGCTGCCGGGTACTCCATCATCTCGAAGGCGTTGAAAACAGCGGTGAGGCCGTTGGCCAGGCTGCCAGGGAGCAGCCCCACCGCCAAGAGCACGATGGCGGTGATGGTATCGTCAGCCAGGGGGCGGGTAAGTTGGTGCGCGCCAATGAAGACGGCCAGCAGAGGTACTGAGATAGCGATGAGGATCAGGCGCAGGATGGTGGTGTTGGTCAGATACCGGTTGCCCAGGTCTCGATTCTTGGCCACCTCTCGCTGCAACAGGATGTTCAGCCCAAAGGTGGTGAAGATGTCCAGCCAGACCCAGATGGTGACGGCGAAATAGTACTTCCCGGCGGCATCCGGGGCCAAGATGCGCAACATCAGCGCGGCGAAGGCAGTCTCGATGGCCTTGTTCACCAGTTGAAGCAAGATGGGAGCCAGGCTATTCTTGGCCACCCGGCTGGCATCGGAGTCCTCAATGCTTTTTCGATAGAATCGCCCCCACAGCCAGTAGCCCAGCAGCAAGGCCAGCATCAACCCGGCCATGAAGCTGACGAAGAGCCCCAGCTTGATGGACATCGGCGTGTACTTGAAACGCACTGTCCAGCGGCCAGCCGGAACGGAAACCGCTCGGAAATTGCCATCAGCGCGGTAGATCTCCAACTCTTGCTCTTCACCCTCGCCTGTCCCTTGAGGTCGGTGGAAGGCTTTCCAGCCGGGGAAAAAGCTATCGGCAAGGACAAGGAAGCTCGGCTCTTCCAGCTCCACGTCAATGAGGACTTGATTGGGGGTGTGGGAGGTGATGGTGGCGGGTTGCAGACCACAGTTTCGAGTTTCGAGTTTCGAGTTTCGAGTTTTGAGCTTTGTCCCTTGCTCTTCGAGAATCACATACCGGCGTGGATCGTGGGTTCGCAAGGCTGTTGCTACGTCGTTGGCCACGATGGCGCAGCTTGCGGGCAGTGAAAAGGTGCGGGGCAAGCATCCCTCGTTGCGGTAGACTCGTACCTCCTCATCATAGACCAGGGTGTACTTGGGGCTTTCGATCTCCTGGGTAGTCAGGATGTACTTGACGTTGAGCAGATCCAACAGCGGCGAGTCCAGGGCCTGGGGGTGGTCAGTGTAAATGGGAGCGATGCGATTGTATTGGAGCTCTGACTGGGCATAGATGAGGCCCATGTAATCTGTGTACTGCCTGGGGATAATGGAGTCGTAGCCGCGTACGTCGCTGATGTCATAAAACATGCCCACGTTGGCGTTGAAGGTCTTCTCATCAGGGGCGTTGTAGGTAGTGATGCGGTAGAGGCCCTTGTCCTGCTGGAGGAACTCCACCACCGGCGGCTTGAAATCAAGGAGCTTGGGATCAGCAGCGGGGTTGAAGCCGTAGCCGAAAACGAAAACATCGCAGATCAGCACCAGCAAAGCCAGAGGCTTCCATGCCTTATACCTGCCTAGATGAAGGGAGGAACGAGCGAGAAGCAACACCGCCCCGCTGGAGGCAACGAATAGCCCAAATATGAGCAGGTTGCGGAGTTCGTAAGAGTAAAACATCCGCCCGTCGGCGAAGGCTTCGGGGGCCTTGGCCAAGCTGAGCATGGCCCGCTCGGCGAGGGGAATAACAGTATCCGGGAGGATGAGACTGAGGCCCAGGGCAGCCATCAAGCCGAGGCCGGCCAGCAGGCCGAGCCAGCCCAGCTTACGCGCAATTCCGAATTCCGAATTCCGAATTCCGAAATGATTTGCCCCAATTCCTGCCAGCACTGCCACGCTCAGCGTGTAGGGGAATATCCATCTGAACGGCGAGTGTAACTGCTTGATGCCGGGCAAGAGATAAAAGAGCAGAGCGTAGAGAGGCGTGCCGAAGACAAAAGCCAGGGAAATGGCAGCCAGGCCGGCGAAGATCCAACGGTGTCCTGAGCCTGCCGAAGGGACGTATTTGCTGCGCCGTCTGAAAACGGCGCTCAGAGCTAACAGCAGAGGCAAGATGCCCAGATAGCTGCCCCCCTCGACATAGTTCTTGATTCCCCAATCAATGACGCTAATTGGGTTGCCGTAGTAATCCTGAGCCACAGTCACCGCTTGGCGACTGAAGACATCGAGGTAGCTGTGATGGCTGGGGTTGCCGAAGAAATCGGGGACGACAAAGGCGATGAGGCGGCGGAGGGGATAAGCCCAGCCCACCACCTGCTGGTAACTGGCTGAATCCTGCCGGAAGCTGCTGCTCACCAGCTCGTAGAGGGGGATAAGCTGCACCGCCCCCAGAGCCAGGCCCAGCACGACCATGACGACTAACCAGAACAAGGCACGCCCCGCCGCTGATTTGCCGACCCGCGCCACTTGCCACAGCCTGATGGCGGCATAGAAGGCCATGATCAGCAGCACGTAATACGAGATCTCTATGTGACCGGCTAGAAGTTGAAAGCCGAGAGCAATAGCGCCGAAAACGACGTAGAGAAGTGGAGGAGAATGCCCCCCCTCAATCCCCCCCAAAGTTAGGGGGGAAGTTCTGTCTTCTACCTTCTTGATAATCAGCTCTATCATCGCCAGGAGCAAGGGGAGCCAGGCGGCGGCGGCGATGATCATGGTGAACACCACGCTGGTGACCATGAAGGCGCTGAACATGTAGGTGATAGCGGTCACAGCGGCTCCCAGGCGGCCCAGGCCTATGACCCGAGCGTAGATGAAGGCGAACAGGCCGGCCAGGAAGAACTGAAGGACGGTGAAATAGCCGTAGGCGGAAACGACGGGTAAAACGTAGAAGAGGACGCTGAAGGGGTATAGCGCGGAATGTTGGCCTGCGGCCAGGAAGGGTAGGCCGGCGAAGATGTAGGGGTTCCAAAGAGGGATCTGGCGGGCTTTGATAGACTGGACGGTGAAAAGCTTCCAGGCATAGTTCTCCAGGATCAAGTCGCTCAACAGCTCGTTGTGGGGCACGGAGATGCCGCCATCTCCGATGGCATCATCGGCGAAGGAGCGCCAGGGCTCAAAGGTGAACAGGTTATCGGCAGGCAGGAGGGTTTGGCCACCAAAGATAACGGGCCAGAAGAAGAGGATAGCCAGACCAAACAAGCCGACGATTACAATCAGGGTTAGGAGCTTGTCTCTATCAAATCGTCTCATTACACAGCGCCTTTTGTCTCATTGCCGCCCTTCACAGCGACGAACCGATTATACTACGGGGGAGGTAAAAGGTCAACAAACCCCAGTTGCCTAAAAAACGATAATGCGCTATAATATACTCGTCTATGGTTTATCATCTTCGATGAAACTCTTCTTATTCACCTCCGCTCTTTCGCTGCAATGCCGGTGCCGACCGAAACTCATGGGGAATATCTCAGTAGCCGATCAGGAAAAAGCAATGACTATAAGCATTTTGCTCATCGAAAAAGCCAAGTCCCCAATAGACTGGATTCTCCAAAGCCTGGAGGGAAAGAAGTACGAGGTGTCACTGGCTCGCAGTGAGCAAGAAGCCGTCGAGCGGGCAGCTTCCGAGACCCCCGATCTAATCATATTGAACGCTACATCTCCCAAAATAGCTGGGCGAAAAATCTGCCAGGCCTTGCACGAGAAGGTCGCCGAGCTCCCCATTATCTTGATCATGACCAAGGCCAAAAGAGATGAGGATGTGATGGGAGCTACTTTTATCCTGACGCCCCCTTTCACCTCTCGAAAGTTGTTCAACCGCATCAGGAGCATTTTGAGAAGCGACGCAGGAGAGATCCTTCAGGCAGGAAGGCTAACTCTAAATCTGGGGACGCGGCGTGTCAACAATGGAATCAAAGAGCGGAGATTGAATCCCAAGGAACTCGAACTGTTAAAGGTTTTTATACGCAGCCCAGGGCGAGTTTTGAGTCGCAAGTTCTTGATGAAGAAGATCTGGAAAACTGATTTCCTGGGCGATACCGGAACTTTGAATGTCCATGTCTGTCGGCTGCGGGAGAAGATAGAGGAAAACCCGAGATCGCCGGCGTATTTGCGCACAGTGCGCGGGGTGGGCTATCGCTTTGAGATACCGGGGGAGACAGACGAAGAGACCGAACGTGAAACGTAAAGCGTGAAACGTAAAACGAACCGCTTCCAAAGGACTTGCCAGTCCAACGAGCCAGGGCCGCCTGAATGTGCCCTGGCTTGCTTGCTTTGAGGCCTCTTTCGTGTTACAATATGGTGCCGCTGGTCACTGAATACTAACCGTTGGAGTCAGGGAATGACTCAAGATAAGCTCATCGTGCAAGGTGCGCGAGAGCACAACCTCAAGAACATAACAGTCGAGATGCCCCGCAACAAGCTCATCGTCATCACCGGCATCTCAGGATCGGGCAAGTCGAGCCTGGCCTTCGATACTATCTTCGCCGAGGGACAGCGCCGCTACGTGGAGTCCCTATCGGCCTACGCTCGCCAGTTCCTGGGCCAGATGGAGAAGCCCGATGTGGACCAAATCGAGGGCCTCTCTCCGGCCATCAGCATTGACCAGCGCGGGGCCAGCCACAATCCCCGCTCCACCGTGGGCACGGTGACCGAGATCTACGATTACCTGCGCCTCCTCTACGCCCGAATCGGGGCGCCCCATTGTCCCAAGTGCGGCCGAGAGATAACCCGGCAGACGGCGGGACAGATGGTGGATGCCATTATGAACCTGCCAGAGAGCAGCCGCATCATGATCCTGGCTCCCCTGATCAAGGATCGCAAGGGCCACCACCAGGGAATCTTCGAGGACGTGCGCAAGGCGGGCTACGTACGGGTGCGAGTGGATGGGGAAGTGCAAGAGGTGGACGAGGAGATTGAGCTGGACCGCTACAAGATGCACACCATTGAGGTGGTAGTGGATCGGCTGGTCGTTCCCCCTTCGACGGGCTCAGGACACCGCCACCCGGATGACCCCACCGACTTCCGGCCTCGTCTGGCCGACTCAGTGGAGACGGCGCTGCAACTGGGCGAGGGCGTAGTCATCGTCCACAATCTCTCGGCCGAGCCTCCTGAGGATCTGCTCTTCTCCGAACACTTCGCCTGCGTCCATTGCGGAGTCAGCTTGTCGGAGATTGAGCCTCGCACCTTTTCCTTCAACAGCCCCCACGGGGCCTGCCCGGAGTGCCAGGGGCTGGGCACCAAGCTGGCTATTGATCCCGACCTGGTCGTTCCCAACCCCGACCTCTCCCTGCGGTACGGGGCCATCCAGCCCTGGCAGAGCAGCGGGAAAGACGACGGCTACTACGCTCAACTCCTGCAGGCGGTGGCCGAGCATTACGACATCCCCATGGACGTGCCGGTGCGGGAGCTTTCCCAGAGCCAGTTGAACGTTATCCTCCACGGTAGCGGGCAGGAGCGCATACCGGTGCACTACCGCCCTTCGACAAGCTCAGGACGCCGCAACCGCGAGGGGCGGCAGTGGCAGTACGAGACCGCCTTCGAGGGAGTGATCCCCAACCTGTGGCGGCGTTACAACGAGACCACCTCGGACTACGTGCAATACAAGATCTCCGGCTACATGACCCATAATCCCTGCACGGCTTGCCAGGGGAAACGACTACGTCCCGAAGCCCTGGCCATCACCGTGGCGGGGAGGAACATCACTGAGGTGACGGTAATGTCAGTGGCCGAGGCCAAGCAGTTCTTCGAGGAACTGCCCGACCACCTCACCGAACGCCAACAGATCATCGGCCGAAGGATACTCAAAGAGATCAAGGCCCGCCTGAGCTTCATGCAGAACGTGGGCCTGGACTATCTGACCCTGAACCGCACGGCGGTGAGCCTCTCAGGCGGGGAGGCCCAGCGCATCCGCCTGGCTACCCAGATCGGCTCCCAGTTGATGGGAGTGCTGTACATCCTGGACGAGCCCTCCATCGGGCTGCACCAACGTGACAACGCCCGCCTCATTCGCACCCTGGAGGGGATGCGCGATCTGGGCAACACAGTGCTGATCGTGGAGCACGACGAGGCCGCCATCCGCGCCGCTGATTATATCGTTGATCTGGGGCCTGGGGCCGGCGAGCACGGCGGGGAGGTGGTGGTCACCGGAACGTTGGAGGATGTCATCGCCTGTCCGCGCTCCATCACCGGCGACTACCTGGCTGGCCGACAGCGCATCCCCATACCTGAACATCGCCGGGACGGCAACGGCCAGGAGATCATCATCAAAGGGGCGGCGGAGCACAACCTGAAGGGCATAGACGCGCGCATCCCCCTGGGGAGATTCGTCTGCATCACCGGGGTTTCGGGCTCCGGCAAGAGCACCCTTCTGGTGGATATACTCCACAGGCGCTTGGCGCAAGTGTTGCAACACAGCCGGAACAAACCCGGCCGTCACGATGCGGTGCTGGGGGTGGAACACGTTGACAAGGCCATCAACATAGATCAGTCTCCCATCGGCCGCACACCCCGCTCCAACCCGGCCACCTACACCAACGTTCTCACCTACATCCGCGAACTCTTCGCCGAACTGCCTGAGTCCAAAGTGCGGGGATACGCGCCGGGGCGCTTCTCCTTCAACGTCAAGGGGGGGCGCTGCGAGGCCTGCAAGGGCCACGGGACGATCAAGATCGAGATGCAATTCTTGCCCGACATCTACATCGCTTGCGAGATCTGCAAAGGGACACGTTACAACCGGGAGACTTTGCAGGTGCGCTACAAGGGGAAGAACATCGCCGACGTGCTGGACATGACCGTCGAGGAGGCCATGGAGTTCTTCGGCAGCATCCCCAAGATCAAGCGCAAGCTCAAAACCCTCTACGACGTGGGCCTGGGCTACATCAAGCTGGGCCAGCCGGCCCCCACGCTGTCGGGGGGCGAGGCCCAGCGAGTGAAGCTGTCGCGGGAGCTTTCCAAGCGGGCCACCGGTCGCACCCTGTATGTCCTGGACGAACCTAGCGTGGGGCTTCACGCCGCCGACGTGGACAAGCTGATCAAGGTGCTCAACCTGCTGGTTGACGCTGGCAACACCGTGGTCATCATCGAGCACCAGCCGGACATTCTCAAAGTGGCCGACTGGATCATTGACCTGGGCCCTGAGGGCGGCGACGCCGGCGGGGAGATCGTGGCCGAGGGAACCCCGGAGCAGGTAGCGGGGGTGGGGGAGTCGTACACGGGGCAGTTGTTGAAGCGAGTTCTCAATGAGAAACATCTTAAGCATTAACACCAGGAGGTGAGTGCGATGACATTGGCAAGCCGAGTAATGGAAAGGTACCCTCTCCGAATCGAAGCAGCTAAACTCCGCAGAGCCTTGACAGACATCGAAAAACAGGCTCAAACATATCAGACCATTATCAAAGAATTCGAGAACGAGCACGGATGTGACCTGGAAACCTTTGAGCAGAGGATGCAAAAAGGCGAACTACCTGAGCATCCCTCTTGGGAGACCTCGATAGAATGGGGTGTGGCAACTGACGAACTGGAAAAACTGCAAGTGATGAGAGAGGCCCTGGGATGGACCCTCAACTTCTTGAGTTAGCGCCTCTTTTCGAAAGAGAGTGCATCTACGTCATATCGTTGAGAAGATTGCCCACCAAAGTCAGGTTTAACCTGGAGGGCGGTTATCGGTTTGATCTTTTCTACCGCTCAAAGACCAGCGGCTACTCTTATACCTTGTTCAAGGGTGGGCAAAGGATCATCGGTTGGGACAACGCCCCTCACTATAGAGGATTGGACAACTTCCCCCACCATTTCCATTCCGCCGAAGGCAAGGTTGCCCCTTCTTCGCTGACCAACTTTCCGGCTAGAGACGTCGTTCTCGTAGCTCGTGAAGTCAATGGATTTCTCGAAAAGCAATTGGGCAAGTAAACTCTCGCCCAGTCTGCCTGTGCCAGGGGAGAGGCCCGAAGAAAGGAGGAAACAAAACATGCAGGTAACAATCAACAAATCGCAACTGGAACTCGTTGAGGGCGACATTACGGAGCAGGACACCGAGACCATCGTCAACGCAGCCAATCCGAGCCTGTTGGGCGGGGGCGGCGTAGATGGGGCCATCCACCGGGCGGCGGGGCTGGGGCTCCTGGAGGAGTGCCGCACCCTGGGCGGCTGCCAGACGGGCGACGCCAAGATCACCAAGGGCTATCGGCTCAAGGCGAAGCACGTCATCCATACTGTCGGACCGATCTACCACCGCGACGGCCAGCGAGCGCCGGAGCTGCTGGCCAGTGCCTACCGTCGCAGCCTGGAGGTGGCTTCAGAGAACAACGTCCGCTCCGTCTCCTTCCCCTCCATCAGCACCGGCGCCTACGGCTACCCAATGGAAGAAGCGGCCCCCATAGCTCTGCAGTCGGTCTTCAACTACCTTGAGTCTCACACCGACATCGAACTGGTGCGCTTCGTCCTATTCGGCAGCCGCGCCTATCAAGTCTATGAGAAGGCGCTCCAGGAGATCTTGGCGCAAAGTTAGTAGGAGGACTCAATGTCACAACGTCACTACGACGTCATCATAGTCGGCGCTGGACCGGCGGGGATTTTTACCGCTTTGGAACTGTCGTCGCACGCGAAGCTGGATATACTGATGTTGGAAAAAGGGCCGAACATCGAGAAGCGGCGCTGCCCGGCCCGCGAGTTGGGCAAGGGCTGCGCCCACTGCAATCCATGCATGCTCCTCTGCGGCTGGGGAGGGGCTGGGGCCTTCTCGGATGGCAAGCTGACTCTCTCGCCAGTGGTGGGTGGACACCTGGCCAAATTGCTGGGCGACGAGGCAGCCAGTGCCCTGATCCAGGAAGTGGACGAGACCTTCGTCAAGTTCGGCGCCACGGGGCCTATCTACGGCACCAACTACGACGACATAGAGCGACTGGATAAACGAGCGGCTTTGGCCGGGCTAAGGCTCATCTCTTTCCCCATCCGCCACCTGGGCACAGAGCGGAGCGGCGAGATCCTGACCGCCATGCAGGACGAGCTGTCAGGTCGTGGGGTGGAGATCCGAACCAGAACCGGAGTAGCCCGAATCCTGGCTGAGAACTCGCGGGCTGTGGGGGTGGAGACGGTCAAAGGAGAGGTCATTGAGGGGCAATGCGTGGTGGTGGCTCCTGGCCGAGAGGGAGCATCCTGGCTGAAGGGAGTGTCCAAAAAGTTGAACCTCTCTCTCAGTCGTAACCCCGTTGACCTGGGCGTACGGGTGGAGTTGCCCGCCGAGGTGCTGGCCCCCATCACCGATCTGGTCTACGAACCCAAGCTGCACTACTACTCCCGCGCCTTCGATGACAAGGTACGTACCTTCTGTGTCTGTCCTTACGGTGAAGTAGTGACGGAGTACGCCGACGAGGTGATGACCGTCAACGGCCACAGCTATGCCAACCGAAAGACTGCGAACACCAACTTCGCCATCCTGGTGAGCAAGACTTTCACCGAGCCTTTTAAGGATCCCATCACCTACGGCAAATACATCGCCAGCCTGGCCAACCTGCTGGGCGATGGCGTCATTGTGCAGAGATTGGGCGATCTGCAACAGGGGCGACGCTCCAATGAGGAACGTCTGGCGCGCAGCATCGTCAAGCCCACCCTCAAAGATGCCACCCCTGGCGATCTCAACCTGGTGCTGCCCTACCGCTACATAGTGAACATCCTGGAGATGCTCGAAGCCCTGGATAAGATAGCCCCCGGCGTCAACTCGCGCCACACCCTGCTCTACGGCGTGGAGGTCAAGTTCTACTCATCCAGGCTCGAGCTGAGCGAATCCCTGGAGACCGAGGTGGAGAATCTGTTTGCTGCCGGCGACGGGGCAGGCGTGACCCGGGGACTGATACAGGCCTCCGCCTCCGGCCTGATGGTAGCTCGGGAGATTTTGTCCAGAGGATGAAATACTATCACATTTGGACTATCGGCTGTCAGATGAACACCGCCGACTCGCGGCGGCTGGCCGATGAGTTGGAGAAGCTGGGCTACGTCCCCATCAGGAGAGCCGAAGACGCCAACCTCATCGTCCTCAACACCTGTGTAGTCCGCCAGAGCGCGGAGAACAAGGCGCTAGGCCGCCTCAGCTCTCTCAAGCCTATCAAGAGGAAACGCCCCGCAGCCGTCATCGTCGTGATGGGCTGCCTCGTAGACGACGTCCCGTCCCTCAAACAGAACTTCCCCTACGTAGACGCCTTCCTCAAACCCTCCGACGTGGCGGGCCTAATCCGGCTCGTGAAAGAGCGCCGCCCATCAGCAGCCGACCTCCAATCGCCAATATCAAATACCCCATATCCAATATCTTGTCACGTTCCAATCATCGAGGGCTGCGACCACTTCTGCACCTACTGCATCGTCAGGCTACGGCGAGGGCGGGAGCGAAGTCGCCCGATGGACGAAATCGTGGAAGAGACAGAATGCCTGGTGAAACGCGGGGCGCGAGAGGTGACCCTGTTGGGTCAGAACGTGGACGCTTACGGCCACGACCTGCCGGGCCAGCCCGATTTGGCCGACCTTCTGACCGCTGTACACGGGATCGAAGACCTGTGGCGCATTCGCTTCCTGACCTCCCATCCCGCTGACATGACGGAGCGAATCATTGACGCCGTGGCCAGCCTCCCCAAAGTCTGCGAGCACATCGAGATCCCCGTCCAATCGGGCAACGACGCTGTTCTCAAACGCATGATCCGAAGCTATACCGTGGACCAGTACCGCCGCCTGGTGGCCAAAATCCGCCAACGCATCCCAGAAGTGAGCCTGGCGACGGACGTGATCGTCGGTTTCCCTGGCGAGACCGTGGAGCAATTCATGAACACCTACCGGCTCTTGGAGGAGATCCGCTTCGATACGGTGCACGTCGCCGCCTACTCGCCTCGACCCGGCACCGCCGCCAGCCGTCTGCCCGACGACGTTACTCCGGAGGAGAAAGCATGCCGCCGCAGGATTATCGAGGAACTACAGGAGGACATTGCCGGTGAGATCAACCAGTGGCTTTTGGGGGAAACTGTTGAGGTATTGGTCGAGGAGAAGCACAAGGGCAAGTGGAAAGGTCGCACCCGCACCCACAAGCTGGTCTTCTTTGAAGACGATAGGGACTGGCAAGGAAAGCTAGCCCAAGTGAAGATCACCTGGGCGGGGCCGTGGTCTATGCAAGGGAAGTTGAACTGAAGTAAGCATTCAGACCCTTGGAGTTTTAGAAAACTCCAAGGGTCTCACGATACGTCTCTTTCCTCGAAAGGTATTGTCTCGTAACCTCCCTCGTCCGAGGGCGCCAACTGGCTCACTTTCAACTCAGCGTCGTCCAGCTTCTGGCCGCAGTGCTGAGCCAGCTTCGTCCCCCGCTCGAAGAGGGCGATGGACTCATCCAGAGTCAACCCTCCCCCCTCCAGTCGGTGTACTGCATCCTCTAGCTCTTTGAATGCCTCTTCAAAAGACAATTTCTCTGCTTCGTTCATTTTTGATTCTCCTGGTGTTGCACTGCCCAAGCGACCAGGCCCTCGAATTTTCCGTCGCTCACCTGGGTCTCGATTCGGTCCCCAGTCGCCACCTGTCCAACGCTCTTCACAATCTCACCCGTTCTCAGTTGGCGTGTAATGGAATAGCCCCTTTCCAGGGTGGCGAAAGGGCTGAGGCTCTGCAAGCGCAGGCGGTGGCCGCGCAGCCGCTCTCGCCGCAGGGCCAACTGGTGAGCCAGACTGGCGCTGGCCATGCGGGTTAGCTCATCTATGCGCTGGCGATGGGTGATGATTTTGGCCTGAGGCGACAGTCGGCCGAGGGCGCGCTCCTGGGATTCAACAGCACCACGCCGCTCCGCTATCTGCTGCTCCATGAGCGCGACCAGGCGGTTGCGGCGGAGGTGCCGCGTTCCCCCCAGCTCTCCTTGATCGGGCACGGCGATCTCCGCGGCAGCCGAAGGAGTGGGAGCCCGCACATCGGCCACGAAGTCGGCAATGGTGAAATCGGTCTCGTGGCCCACGCCGGAGATTACGGGCAGGCGCGATGAGTAGATGGCCTGCGCCACCCGCTCATCGTTGAAGGCCCACAGATCTTCCAGCGAGCCGCCACCGCGAGCGACGATGATGGCCTCTGCATTGGTGTGCTCGTTGAGGCTCTCAATAGCGGCCACGATCTGCAGCGGCGCTCTGTCTCCTTGCACCAGAGTAGGAGACAGGCTTACCTCAACCAGGGGGTAGCGACGACCCAGGACGTGTAATATATCTCTGAGGGCAGCGCCCGTAGGCGAGGTGACCACGCCCAGGCAGCGAGGAAATGGGGGCAAGGGCCGCTTGCGCTCAGGGGCGAAGAGGCCCTCGGCCTCCAGGCGTTTCTTGAGGGCCTCAAACTGGACATACAAAGCCCCCAGGCCAGCCGGCTGGAGGGCATCCACGTAGAGTTGATAAGTACCTTGAACCTCGTAAATAGAGATGTGGCCGTGGGCAAGGATAGCCTCGCCGTTGGAGGGGAGATAAGATTGCCGTGCAGCCACAGAGCGCCACATCACGCAGCGGATACTGGCCGCCGTGACGCCATGCGATGAAGCGGCCTGATCTTTCAGGGTGAAGTAAGCGTGCCCCGCTGCCGATTGGGAGAAGTTAGAGACCTCGCCCTCTATCCAGAGGTCTTGGAGCACGAAGTCTATCTCGAACAGTTCTTTGATGTAGTTGTTGATCTGGCTGACGGTGAAGTAGTGAGTGGTGGTCACGGTTCCACTATCTCCTGCCCGATCTGCGACCGGACCCACCGCAGCACCCGCTCAGCCAGTTCCAGAGCCCTTTCGTATTCGCCCTCACTGACAGGATAATAGTCTCCTGGATACCGCATCTGGACAGCATAGTCGGAGAGTTCTACGACCTCCCGGACGGATTCAGGCACGACCATGTGTTGTTCCAATCGCTCCAGAAGCAGGGTAGAAGCGTGCACCCGTGGATAATCGCCGCTCAGGTAGATGAGCAGTGCCTTCAAAGCCTTTTCCGCCGCTTGCTGGGCCTCAAAACACAAATCTTCCAGGAAGACACCCTCTCCTCTGGCCCGATGGGCGATGCGCAGATTGCTCTCCGCCCTTCCTAGCCAGACATCAAACTCGTCTACGGTCATAGAACACCCTCCCTTCCTGTAACGCTTGGCGGTAGATGTAAAATGGGCTCTCTCGGTGTTGTTCCAGGGTCCCTGTGTTGACCACTACCACATCTACCGCCGCCCCAACCTTCCTATCCAGAAGGGCACGGTATATGCGTCGGGAGACTACTCGCTCGTTCCGGATGCCCCGCACAACCACCAGGAAGTCATAGTCGCTCTCACTTCGCGCCATCCCTCTCGCCCTGGACCCAAAAAGGATGACTCGTTCCGGTCGGGCCACCTGGACGATGGTTTCCACGATAGCCCGCAGGCGTTGGGACTGTCCTTGCTCTATATTCATTTCGAATAACCTCCCCTCTGGGTACTCTCCTCAATCTGATGGTGAGAGGCCTACAGTTTTTCCCCGCAGAAACTTGATGCCTGAATAGACGAAGTAGATGCTCAAAGCGATCAGGAAGAGCCCGCACACCAGCAGGATCATTCTGTAGACGGGTTGGCTCAGCAGGGCTTTGCCTCTGGCGATCAACAGGGCCACCAAGCTATACCAGCTCAGGTCGGATAAGATGTGGCCGAAATAGAAGGCCCCCAGGCCCAGAGGGCCTCGTGCCAGAGAGAGGGCTACGTAACTGGCGCCCACCGTGGCCCACCAGAGCACCCAATACGGGTTGGAGATGCTGACCACGATGCCTGTGATGATGGGGCCTAATTGCAGCCCGGCCTCCACGCCAATCGCCTGCTCCAAAGAGACCGTGCCCCACCACACGCTCCGGACGATGTCGATGCCCATCCAGAGGAGAAAAGCCCCTCCCAAGAGACCAATGAGCCCAGCCACCAGATTTCGTTTCAACAGGCGGCTCAATCCAACAGCCAGGGCAGCAACGATGAGAGCCTCAGCAACGGCGTGGCCCAGCACCAGCGTCGGTCCTTCCCAGAAGCCCTTTCGAGCGCTCCCACTGATGACCACCGTGAGGAGAGGCCCTGGCATCAGTGCTCCTGAAAAGCCAACGAACAATGAGGTTGTGAATATCGCTATCAATTTCTTCATGGCTAACCGTGGCCTCTATTATACCTGACCCTCTCAAAAAGGCAAGCCTTCCTTCTCTGGAACTTCTCCCCCTCGCCGGGGGAGGTCGGGGGGGGGGAGAAGTTGTCTCGTAGGCCAAATCGTTGTACAATGGGTCAGTCTGCAAAATCCGGAGGATTCGAGATTTATGCCTATCACCAATTTCACTGAGTTGATTGAAGCAGCGCAGGCGGTGGGGCCGAAGCACATCGCTATAGCTGCAGCCCACGACCCGGCAGTGCTTGTCTCTGCTGAGGAATTGCAAAAACGGGGCATTGTCATTGCGCATTTGGTGGGTGACCAACCAGCCATTGAGTACCTGGCCCAGGAACATGATCTGGATCTCAGTGGCATGACAATCATCCACCAGCCGGACACTGGTCGGGCCGCTCGGCACGCGGTGGCTATGGCCCGCGAGGGTCGAGCCGATGTGGTGATCAAAGGTCAGCTCAAGACCCCCCAGATCCTGGGCGCAGCCCTTGACCGCGAGAGAGGCATCCGCGAGAGAAAACTTCTCACTCACGTGGGTCTCTTTGAGGTGACCGGTTTCGACCGCATTATCTACCTGAGCGATAGCGGCGTGATTCTCTCCCCCACCATCGAGCAGAAGCTAGTCATCATCCAGAACGTAGTTGAGGTGGCCCACAAGTTCGGCCTGGAGAGACCCAAAGTAGCCATCCTCTCTGCCACCGAAGTCGTCAACCCCAGACTCCCCAACTCCATTGAAGCCCTGGCTTTGGCCAGAATGGCCGAAGATGGCTGGGTAGAGGGAGCCATCGTGGACGGGCCGCTGACGCTGGACGTTGCCCTCTCATCCGAGGCGGCCCGCATCAAGCAGGTGGATAGCCCTGTGGCGGGAAATGCCGATATCCTCATCGTGCCTGGGGTGGTGGCAGGTAACACCGCCGCTAAGGCCATTCAATACCTGGCGGGTGGCCGCATGGCCGGGCTGGTGGTGGGGGCCAAAGTGCCCATCATCATCAATTCCCGCGCCGACACAGCCGACACCCGTCTCCTCTCTACGGCCATGGCGGTGGTTCTGACAGCCTCTTCCCAACTTCACGAATCTGTTGTATAATGTGAGGGTAAATCTCAGCGGAGAGAGACGATGAACAAATCACTAAAAATATTGCTGCTTTCTTCCGAAGCAGTGCCCTTCGCCAAAGTAGGGGGGCTGGCCGACGTGGCCGGATCGCTTCCCAAAGCCCTGCGGCTGTTGGGCCACGACGCTAGACTGGCGCTGCCTAAATACGGACTGATTGACGAGGCCAAGTTCGGGTTGACCAAGGTTTTGGATTCGCTGCCCGTGCCCGCTGGCTGCGATCACGAGCAGCGTCCTGAGCTCGTCGAAGGGTTGGCCGCTGTCTTCGAGAGCGTCGTGGAGGGGATGCCCGCCTACCTGGTTGGCAACGACAAATACTTCGGCCGCCAGGAGGTCTACGGCTACGATGACGACGGGGAGCGCTTCGTCTTCTTCTGCCGGGCCATCATGGAGATGCTGAGAGAGCTCGATTGGCAACCGGACGTCATCCACTGCAACGATTGGCACACCGGCATCATCCCCAATTGGCTGAAGACAATCTACAAGGATGATCCTTTTTTCGCCGATACAGCGACCGCCTTCACCATCCACAACTTGGCCTACCAGGGCATCTTCGGCCCTGAGCTTCTGGAGTTCGCCGGCTTGGCCGATTATGGCCTCTTCCCCCATCCCACAGAAGATTGGATGAGCTCGGCGGTTGTCCTGATGGCCCGTGGCATCCTCTTCGCCGATGTCATCAACACCGTAAGCGAGAAGTACGCTCAGGAGATCCTCACCCCCGAATACGGAGAGAGGCTGGATCCCATTTTGGCCCAGCGCCAGGATCGCCTGTTCGGCATCCTCAATGGCCTGGACTACGAAGTCTGGAACCCGGCCACCGACCGAGATATCGCCGTCAACTACGACGTCGCTCTTCCTTCCTCCCCCCCAAAGTTGGAGGGGAAAGAGGGGGGGCGAGTGGAGAACAAGCTGGCCCTGCAACGGGAAGCGGGGCTGCCTCCGGACCCTGACGTCCTGCTCATTGGCATGATCTCCCGCCTGGCCGATCAGAAGGGCTTCGATATCCTGGCCGAAGCCATAGACGAACTGATGGAGCTAGACCTTCAGTTCGTCCTCCTGGGCACGGGCGAGGAGCGTTATCACAGGATTTTTGCTAATGTGGCCGGGAAGTATCAAGGCCAGGCCGCGGTCTTCCTGAAATTCGACGGTGCGCTGGCGCGGCGCATCTACGCTGGCAGCGACGCCTTTCTCATGCCCTCGCGCTTCGAGCCTTGCGGCCTAGGGCAGCTCATCTCCATGCGCTACGGCAGCGTGCCCATCGTGCGCAGTACCGGCGGCCTGGCTGACACCGTTCAGGACTACGACCCAACCACGGGCCAGGGCAACGGCTTCGCCTTCTCAGACTACAGCGAAGAGGCACTTCTAGTTGCCGTGAAGCGGGCTGTGGAAACCTATCGCGTTAAAGACACCTGGCGAACCCTGATGGAGCGGGGGATGAGGACTGATTTCTCCTGGCGAGCCTCGGCCCGGAAGTACGTGGATCTGTATCACAAGGCTCTTGAGTTCAAGCAAGGAGAACCATGAAACTAGAACGTTCCGCTGGTTTGCTCTTGCATCCAACGTCGTTACCGGGACGCTTTGGTATCGGCGAGATCAACGAAATGGCTTACCGCTGGGTGGACACCCTCGTGTCGGCCCAGCAGACGGTCTGGCAGGTCTTGCCGCTGGGCCCGACGGGCTACGGGGACTCGCCTTATCAGACGTTTTCGGCCTTTGCTGGCAACCCGCTGCTCATTGACCTGGCCCGCCTGGCCCACGAGGGCTATATTGCACACGAGGCCCTGGAGGAAGCGCCTGTCTTCCCCGATGAGCGGGTTGACTTCGGCCCCGTGATTACCTGGAAGAAGCCGCTTTTGCTGGGAGCATATCAACAGTTTGCGACCCAGGCCGATGCCGCTTCGCTAACGGCCGAGGCAACTGCCTTCAATTCCTTTTGCGCCGAACACGACGGCGTCTGGCTGCGTGACTACGCTTTCTTCATGGCGCTGAAAGACCACTTCCACGGAGAGGCATGGGGCACGTGGCCGCCCGAGCTCAGGCGGCGCGAACCGGCCGCCCTGGCCATGTGGGGTGAGCGACTAGCACCTGCCATTATGGCTCATAAGTTCATGCAGTACCAGTTTTTCAAGCAGTGGGGCGAGTTGAAGCGCTATGCTAACGAACACGGAGTCCTGATCTTTGGCGATATTCCGATCTATGTCTCACACGATAGCGCGGACGTCTGGGCGCACCAGCACCTGTTCCCCCTCGACGAAGATGGGCGGCCAACGGTAGTGGCGGGCGTGCCACCCGATTACTTCAGCCCGACGGGGCAGTTGTGGGGCAACCCCCTCTACCGCTGGGATGTGATGGCTGACCAGGGCTACAAATGGTGGATCGAGCGAGTGCGCATCACACTGCACCAAGTTGACATTGTGCGCTTTGATCACTTCCGGGGCTTCGAAGCGTACTGGGAGGTGCCGGCGAGCGAAGAGACGGCGGTCAACGGGCGCTGGGTGAAAGGGCCGGGCGCGGCCCTTTTCGAGGCCCTCTTCAGCGCGCTGGGTGACGTGCCCATCATCGCAGAGGACCTGGGTGTTATCACGCCTGAAGTGGAAGCGCTGCGTGATGGGTTTGGATTTCCGGGGATGAAGATCCTCCAATTTGCCTTTGGCGATGATGCTGCCAATCCGTATCTTCCCCACAACTACGAACGCAATTGCGTGGTCTATACGGGTAGTCACGATAACGATACCACTCGCGGCTGGTTTGCGTCCGCGCCCGAGTCCGAGCAGGCTTTTTGTACGCACTACCTGGGCTACGCCGCTTCGCTAACGCACGATATCGCCTGGGCGCTGATGCGACTGGCGGCCTCGTCCGTTGCGGCGCTGGCGATATTTCCCGTGCAGGATGTGCTCAGTCTGGGCAGCGAGGCCCGTATGAACATGCCCAGCCAGGCAGCGGGAAACTGGACCTGGCGCTTGCCTGCCAACGCACTCAACGATGACCACATTATTGCCCGATTAGCTGAGCTCGCGGAAACGTATGGGCGGACGGGAATACCCACCGAAGGTGATGCAGATGACTTATCACACGATTGATTTCGGACGTGAGGTGTGTGGCAACCTGGCATTGTCGGCCGGGCGGGAGTGGCTGGTGACCAACGGCATCGGCGGCTATGCGTCGGGCACCGTGGCCGGCCTGCTCACCCGCCGCTACCACGGCCTGCTCATCGCTGCCCTCCAGCCACCGCTGGGGCGCACTCTCTTGCTTACCAAGCTGGACGAGACGGCCACCTACGATGGCCGCACCTACCCGCTGTTCGCCAACCGCTGGGCCGTTCCCGTTGCAGCCCTCCGCTATGAGCTTGGTAGAGGGTGGAATGGGGTAGAACCAATCGGCTTCTATCACTTGCAGCGCTTCCGCCTGGAAGGCACGACGCCGGTGTGGACCTTCGCTTGCGCCGACGCCCTGCTGGAAAAGCGAGTCTGGATGCAGCCCGGCGCCAACACGACCTACATTCGCTACGATCTGCGACGGGCCACCGCGCCCCTAACCCTGAGCGTCAAAGCCGTCGTCAACTATCGGGGCCATCACAGTAACACTTTTTCCAGTGACTGGCAGATGCGCATTGAGCCGGTAGCGCGCGGCTTGCAGGTGATGGCCTTCGACGAGGCGCTGCCCTTCTACTTATTGAGCGACCGCGCCGAGGCGACGCCCCAGCACGAATGGTACCAGGGGTATTTCCTGAGCATCGAGAAACATCGCGGGCTGGACGCCCTGGACGACAACCTCTACGCCGGCCGCTTCCGTGCCGTGTTGCATCCTGGCGAGTCGCTTACCATTGTTGCCAGCACTGAGGCGACGCCGAGCCTGGATGGTGCATCGGTCTACGCCGAACGACGGGCATACGAAGAGCGGCCGGTGACACAGAGCAGTCTCGCCGACGCGCCTGCCTGGGTGCAACACCTGGTGCTGGCTGCCGACCAGTTCATCGTGCGCCGCGCATTGCCTGAAGAGCCCGATCCTTCGACTGGGCTCAGGACAGGCGGCCGTTCGGTCATCGCGGGCTACCCCTGGTTTGGCGACTGGGGCCGCGATACGATGATCAGTCTGCCGGGTCTGACACTGGTCACCCGTCGTTACGACGTGGCCGCGCAAATACTGCGCGCCTTTGCCCATTTCGTGGATCAGGGCATGTTGCCCAACCGCTTTCCGAACGGGGGCGAGACGCCCGAATACAACACCGTGGACGCCACCCTCTGGTACTTTGAAGCCCTCCGCGCCTATCACGCCGCCGCCGGCGATGACACCCTGCTGCGCGATCTCTTCCCGGTGTTGCGGGAGATTATTGCATGGCACCAGCGCGGCACGCGGTACAACATCCACCTGGATCCAAACGACGGCCTGCTTTACGCCGGTGAAGCCGGCGTGCAGCTCACCTGGATGGACGCCAAGGTGGATGATTGGGTGGTCACGCCGCGCATAGGCAAGCCGGTGGAGATCAACGCTCTGTGGTACAACGCCCTGCGCAGCATGGCCGAGTTTGCGCGCCATCTGGGCGAGCCTGCCGACGACTACGAGGCCCTGGCGGAACAAGCGCGCGTCGGATTCGCCCGCTTTTGGAACGAAACGACCGGCTACTGCTATGATCTACTCGACGGGCCGGAGGGTGATGATCCGGCCCTGCGCCCCAATCAACTATTCGCTGTCTCCCTGCACCACAGCCCGCTGACCAGCCAGCAGCAGCGCGCCGTGGTGGACGCCTGCGCCCGCCACCTGCTCACCTCCCACGGGCTGCGCAGTCTGGCGGCGGATGACCCGGCCTACATCGGCCAGTACGGCGGCGACCAGCGCCAGCGTGACGCCGCCTACCACCAGGGCGCTGTCTGGGGCTGGCTGATCGGCCCCTTCGTCAGCGCGCACCTGCGCGTCTACGGCGACCGTGAGTTGGCGCGCTCTTTCCTGCAGCCGCTCATTCACCACCTGGCCGATCACGGCGTGGGCAGCATCAGCGAGATCTTCGACGGTGACCCGCCCTTCGCGCCGCGTGGCTGCATAGCCCAGGCATGGAGCGTGGCCGAGGTATTGCGGGCGTGGCAGGAGACGACAGGTCGAGAAGGATTCGGTGAGGTTCAGTCATAACTGCAGGATTTGGCATGTCCCCAAACCGTATCTTCTCAATATTGGGGGGGGAAAGGGGGCATAGCGAGCATCTGCCGGTTGAGTAGACCTTCAGGTCGTATCGAAACCCAGGATGCGAGCGGGGCTACTGACAACCCGCTTGGCCTCGATACGTCGCGGAGTTTATCCTGAGCTTGTCGAAGGGCTCCTACTCGGCCGGCGCTGGATTTGTCCTCCCCCGACTTTTTGAGAAGATACCCCAAATCGCTCTGAGGGGATTGTCAAATCCCCGGTTCTGGCTTGGATCTGGCGATCCAAGCCGAGCGAAATCGGAGTATACTGAGACTGAGAAGTGGATGAGTTGAAGGATAACATCTCGCAACTCAAGCAGCGGGCCGCCGAGCGCGCGGTTGAATTCGTCAAATCGGGCATGGTGGTGGGTCTGGGTCACGGCAGCACGGCCATCTTCGCCGTACGCCGCATCGCCCAATTGTTGCACGAGGGCCAACTTCAGGACATCTTCGGCGTGCCTTGCTCACGCCAGGTCGAAGAAGACGCGCGGCGGCTGGGAATCCCGCTGACCACGCTGGACGAGCACCCCGTCGTTGATGTCACGATTGACGGCGCGGACGAGGTTGATCCCGATCTGAACCTGATCAAGGGCGGCGGCGGCGCGCTCCTGCGCGAGAAGATGGTCGCCCAAGCCAGCCGCCGCGAGATCATCGTGGTGGACGAGTCCAAGCTCTCGCCCGCGCTGGGCACCCGCTGGGCGGTGCCGGTAGAGATCGTTCCCTTTGGCTGGCGCTCGCAGTCCGCCTATCTGGAATCGCTGGGCGCTCAACCTGTCTTGCGCCTGAGCAGCGACGGCACGCCGTTCACAACCGACCAGGGCAACCTGATCCTGGACTGCAACTTCGGCCCAATCGCACAGCCGGCCCAACTGGCAGCCCGGCTGAGCGAGCGCGCCGGCATTGTGGAACACGGCTTGTTCCTGGGGCTGGCGACGGACGTGATTGTTGCTAGTGTTGAGGGAATTCGTCATCTCAAGCGTAAAACGTGAAGCCACCAATTCTTGAAGGAGCACACAATGGTCGTAATCGAAGCCTCTATCCTATCGGCTGACTTTGCGCGGCTGGGCGAGCAGGCCCGCGAGGCCGAAGCGGCCGGGGTTGACGCCATCCAGGTGGACGTGATGGACGGGAGCTTTGTCCCTGATATCACCTTCGGACCAGGCGTGGTGCGCGCGCTGCGCCCGCTGGTGAAACTACCGCTGGACGTGCACCTAATGATCGTCGAGCCAGAGCGACACCTGGCCGCGTTTGCCGCCGCCGGGGCAGACCGCCTGATCGTGCACCAGGAAACCTGCCCCCATCTCCACCACACGTTGCAGTCTATCCGCGAACTCAAGATCGAGGCAGGCGTGTCAATTAACCCCGGCACGCCCCTGAGCGTCCTGGAAGAAGTGCTGGATCTGACCGACTTGATCCAGGTGATGACGGTCAATCCCGGTTGGGGCGGTCAGCCATTCCTCCACAGCCAACTGGACAAGATTCACCGCCTGCGCCGCACGCTGGACGAGCGCGGGTTGGACGTGCCAATCGCCGTGGACGGCGGGATCAGCCCAATCACCGTGCCGCTGGTCGTGAACGCAGGGGCGACGGTGCTGATAGCCGGATCGAGCATCTACAACGAGCGGGCGTCGCTGACCGAAAACGTGGCTGCACTGCGGGCCAGCGTCCGCACCCCCACATCATATCAGAAGAGGTAAGAAACCATGCAACCCATCTGCACCTTTACTATCGTCCCATCTTTGCCAACCAAACTGGAACACCTCCGAGACCTGGCCTACAACCTCTGGTGGTGCTGGAACCTGGAGGCTGTTGACCTTTTCCGTCGGCTGGACCGCGAGCTCTGGGAAGAGTCCGGCCACAACCCCGTACTTATGCTGGGAGCTATCAAGCAAGAGCGACTGGAAGAGGCGGCCGAGGATGACGGGTTCCTGGCCCATCTGGAGCGGATCGCTCAACGGTTCGACCGCTATGTGAAGAGCCAAAGCACCTGGTATCAGAAAGCCCACGGCGCGCCAGGCGCGCCGTGCATTGCTTACTTTTCGGCCGAGTTCGGGCTCACCGAATGTATGCCCATCTACGCCGGGGGCATGGCGGTGTTGGCTGGCGATCATCTTAAATCGGCCAGCGACCTGGGCCTGCCTCTGATGGGAGTGGGGCTCCTCTACCAAGAGGGATACTTCCATCAGTATCTGAACTCAGATGGGTGGCAACGGGAGCTATACCCGAAGAACGATTTTTACAACATGCCTATCCAACTAGAGCAAAGGGAAGACGGAACGCCGGTGACGGTGCAGGTTGATTACCCCGGCCGCAAGGTCACGGCCCAGGTGTGGCGCGCCCAGGTCGGACGGCTGCCCCTCTTCCTGCTGGATACCAACATCCCGGCCAACGGTCGTCAGGACCAGGACATCACCGACGAGCTGTATGGCGGTGATCTGGAGATGCGCATTCAGCAGGAAATCATGCTGGGCATCGGCGGCGTCCGCGCCCTGGAGAGCCTGGGGGTCCGCCCCACCATCTGTCACATGAACGAGGGCCACTCCGCCTTCCTGGCTCTGGAGCGGATCCGCATCCTCATGGAGGAGCAAGGCCGTCAAGGCACGCTCTCTTTCGCCGAGGCCCAAGAGGCTGCTTCGGCCGGCAATGTCTTCACCACCCACACCCCCGTCCCAGCCGGGATTGATAGGTTTCCTCCAGAGCTCATGGACAAGTACTTCTCCGATTACTATAAAAGGCTTGGACTCTCTCGGGAGGAATTCCTGGCCTTAGGACGCGAGAATCCGTCAGACGATGGCGAGCTGTTCAGCATGGCTGTCCTCGCCCTACGCCTGGCAGCCCAAACCAACGGAGTGAGCCGGCTGCACGGTCGGGTCGCTCGCAAGATGTGGCAGAGTCTCTGGCCAGGAGTGCCTGAGGACGAAGTGCCCATCACCTCAATCACCAACGGCATCCACATCCCCTCTTGGATCTCCTTCGACATGGCCAGGCTTTATGACCGCTACCTGGGACATCGCTGGCTGGAACGCCCAGACGATCAGACCATCTGGGAGCGGGTGGACGAGATCCCCAACGAGGAGCTTTGGCTCACCCACGAGAGGCGGCGAGGGCGCCTGGTGGCCGTCGTTCGGCGGTGTCTGCGAGAGCAGCTCAAGAAGCAGGGTGCTCCCCCGTCTGAGATAGAGAAAGCGGGCGAAGTGCTAGATCCCGAAGCCCTGACCATCGGATTTGCCCGCCGCTTCGCTACCTACAAGCGATCCACCCTGATCCTGCGCGATCCGGACCGGCTGGCCAGCATCCTAAACGACAAGGATCGCCCCGTTCAGATCATCTTTGCAGGGAAGGCGCATCCCCAGGACAATCCAGGCAAGGAGCTGATCCAGCAGGTCGTCCGTCTCTGCCAACGGGAGGAGTTTCGGCGACGGATAGTCTTCATTGAGGACTACGATATGTCCATTGCCCGTTACCTGGTTCAGGGAGCAGACATCTGGCTCAACACTCCGCTTCGCCCCAGGGAGGCCAGCGGCACCAGCGGGATGAAGGCCACCGCCAACGGCGTCATCAACATGAGTACCCTCGATGGCTGGTGGGATGAAGCTTATCAGCCTGACACCGGCTGGGCCATCGGCAGAGGCGAGTTGTACGAAGACCTTAATTATCAGAACGATATCGAATCCAGAGCCATCTATGGAATTCTAGAGAAAGAGATCGTGCCGCTGTTTTACGATCGCAACTCCAACGGCCTTCCGCACAAATGGATCGCCCAGATGAAAGCCGCCATGAGAGCCATCTGTCCGGTCTTCAATACCAACCGCATGATTCGCGAGTACACAGAGCGTCTCTACCTACCTGCGGCCCAGCGGTATCGGCGCCTGACCGAGGGCGAGATGGCTCGGGCGAAGGCCCTGTCGCAGTGGAAGTCCCATCTCCACGAACACTGGTCCGAGATCCGGATGGATAACGTGAAGACGGAGGTACCAGCCAGGCTAAAAGTAGGCGCCGAGCTACAGGTGCGAGCTCAGGTGTATCTGGGCGCCCTTGAGCCCAGTGATGTGACGGTGCAGCTCTATTATGGCCCCCTCGATACGAAAGGGGAAATCTCAAAGGGGGAAGTTATGGCCATGAAATGGCTGGAGTCCAATGGGGATGGGAACCACACCTTCGTTGGTTCCATTCCCGCTCGTACCAGTGGCCGCTACGGCTACGCCCTGCGGATACTCCCCCATCACGAGGATCTGAGCAATCCCTACGAGCCCGGCTTGATCCTGTGGGCGTGTTGAAAGTCCAGAATCCAATTTGTACGCGCGAACAAGCGCTAGGTTAACCATTGAGAGATCAGCGAGCGTCGGTCGAGTGCGCAGCCCTTCGACTAGCTCAGGACAGGCGTATCGAGACCAGCGAGCGGGTCCAAGGCACAACCTGCTTGGCTTCGATACGTCGCTCCGCTCCTACTTCGACAATGTCACATTTCGTTCGTAGTCAGCGACGAAGCGTTAGCGGAGT
>CAYWWC010000003.1:0-45497 GCA_964461615.1 uncultured Anaerolineae bacterium | reverse complement strand
GGTTGGCAAGGTGCTTTCCAGGGCATACCTGTTTTGTTATGCTGAAAACGAATTAAGCGAGCTATCAAAAATATTGGAAATAGAATTAAAAAAAATGGAGAAAAGGGAGCTCCAAAATACTTGGGACGATCTTTTGAAGATAGTCGATCAATTGATATGTAAAGATCTTTTACAAAAAGAATTTAGTAATAAGGATAGGTATAAAGGAGAAACTTTATCATATGTGCTTAATGATCCTAGTTTACCAAACAGAGAGATCATTGAAGTAGAAATTTATCGTGATAAAGAATATGTTGTTTTTTGTAATTATCACTTAAATCCAGGGGGAAAGAAAGATTTTTCATTGCAAAATTTAACTCGTTTTCTTGAGATAGGAGGAATGAAAATGCTCAGAAATAGGATAAGGATAGTAGATGTTTGAAATTGAAGAATTAAGGGGCTGGCATCGCCATCCGGTTAGAGAACGGGATAGCCATGTCGAAATACAGCCCATTTCGGTGTCCGCTATTGTAGAGAACCTGGAGGAGGCGTTGCGGGAGTGGGGGGTGGTATAAGCTCATCTTTGGAAGATGGGCTTCAAGCTGGGCTGAAGTGTTTGCTGCTCTGCGAGCTGAGAATATCGGTGTGAACGTGCATTACATCCCGGTCTATTGGCATCCTCATTATCAAAAGCAAGGGTACAAAAAAGGATCGTGTCCCAGGGCAGAAGAAGCTTATGAGGGGTTGATTTCGTTGCCGATTTTCCCGGCTATGACAGACGCCGACGTTGACACCGTGATCCAGGCGGACCTGGTTCTCATCCCCTATCACGGCCAGCCAGACCAGGATGAGCGTGAGATTCGGCGCGGGAAGGCCAAACAGGGCACGACCCACTTTCACTGCTACGCCACAGCCTACGTCATCATCCTGAAGAACAAGCGTTACACGCTGGCCCTGACCTACGTCTGGGGTGATGAGAAGGTGATTGACGTGCTCAAGAGGCTGCTGACTCGGCTCAAGGAACTGGATATCGGCGTCAGGCGGCTCTTCTTGGACCGCGGTTTCTACAATGTGCAGGTCATTCGCTACCTGAAGACCCAGCGCATCTGGTTTGTCATGCCGGTCATCATCCGGGGCAAGAAAGGTGGCACCCGTGGCCTGCTGCGCCAGCAAAAGAAGAGTGGTCGCACGACCTACACCATGCGCAACCCCAAGGACGGCTAGGTCACCTTCGAGGTGGTGTTCGTCCAGGTCTACCTGAAAGGCAAGTATGGCAAACACGGTCGTCGGCGGTATGCCTATGCCGTCTATGGCGTCACGGCTCAGCCCAAGCAAGTGTATGAGATGTATCGCCTGCGCTTCGGCGTCGAGACCAGCTACCGCATGATGAACCAGGTGTGTGCCCGAACGACTTCTCGCAAGCCGGGCCTTCGTTTGCTTCTGGTGGGTATTGCCTTCACCATTCTGAATCTGTGGGCCTACATCCGCTGGGCTTGGCTGGGTCGGCCACGACGCGGTGGGCGGCTGGTGGATGGCAAGCTGTTTCATCTGAAAAGAATGGCCCGCATGCTCAGCCGGGCAGTGGAGGCTATCTATGGTTGTGTGCTCTCCGTGCCGTGTCCGACTGCCATTCCGCCGTGAACTCGGACAAAATCGTGATTTACTGAGATTGGGAGATAACATGGAAATACCTTACTACCCCGGCTGTACCCTGAACACCAAAGGCAAAGGCTTTGACAATTCGGCGCGAGCTTCGGCGAGGGAACTGGGCCTGGAACTGGTTGAGTTGGAAGAATGGAATTGCTGTGGAGCTACCTTCCCCCTGCTGGTTGATAACATGTTGGATTTGGCCGGGCCAGCTCAGGTGCTGGTCAGCGCTCGGCAGGAGGGCGAGCGGCTGGCTGTGGCCTGCTCCACTTGCTACAACGTCCTCAGGCGCACCAACAAGGTAATCCGCGAGAACGAGGACAGCCGGGAGAAGCTCAACTTCTTCCTTGAGGCGGACTACAGCGGCGATCTTGAGGTTATCGATCTGCTGCAAATAGTGCGCGACGAGATCGGCTTTGACAAGGTCAAAGAAGCCGTCACAAAGCCGCTTGCGGGGCTGAAGGTCGCTGCTTACTACGGCTGCATGATCCTCCGTCCTCCCGCTGAGGTGGCCTATGACGACCCAGAGAATCCCCGAGTGCTAGACGACCTGATAACAGCGTTGGGGGCTGAAGCGGTAGACTATTCCCACCGGGGCGAGTGCTGCGGAGCCTATCTGGCGGTCAAGTCGGCCCAGGTGACGGCGGAGATGAGTTATACCATCCTGGCCTCAGCCCAGCGGAGCGAAGCCGAGTTGGTGGTCACCAATTGCCCTCTCTGCCAGTTCAACCTGGACAGGAGGCAGAAGGCTATGGGCAGCCAGCACGCCGGGTTCCAGCCCATTCCCGTTTTGTATTTCACCCAGCTTTTGGGCGTCGCTTTGGGATTGGATAGCAGTGGCTTCGAGTTGGATAGACACTATGTTGATCCTCGGCCGCTGCTTGAGGATGCAAACTTAATCTGAGGTAAGGGTTTTCGGAGAGGAAGAGTTCGTGGAGTATCTCTTGTCCATGAATTGGTCGGTGATGGATCTTTTGGAAGACCTGGAAGACGAGCACAATGACGAATTGGCCAGGCGGGTGCGAGAGGCGCGTGAGGCTTACGTGCGTGGTGAAGGTCGCAGCTTGGAGCAGTTCATAGCGGAACTGGAGTGGGCGGGTGACGGAAACGCCATATAGAAGAGCTCTAATCATAGGCGCGGGCATCGCTGGAATGCAGGCAGCCTTGGATATAGCCAACTCAGGCTACGAGGTGATCCTGGTGGACAAGCTCCCTTCCATCGGCGGGCGGATGGCCCAACTGGCGGAGACTTTCCCCACCCTGGACTGCGCCCAGTGCATCATGACCCCGCGCACTGTGGAGATAGGGCACCACGAGAACATCAAGCTCATGACGTACTCGGAGGTGGAGTCCATCGAGGGCGATATCGGGGACTTCCGCGTTCGCATCAAGCGGAAGCCGACCTACGTGAAGTGGGACCCCTGCACTGGTTGCGGAGTGTGCCAGGAGAAGTGCCCCAAGCGTGTGGATTCGGAGTTTGAGCGGGAGATGGGCAAACGTAAGGCCATCTATACCGTCTCACCCCAGGCGGTGCCCAACAAGCCGGTCATTGACCGCGAAAACTGCATTTACTTCATCCGGGACAGGTGCCGTGTCTGTGAGAAGGTCTGTCCTGTGGATGCCATTGACTTCGAGCAGCAGGAATACACCGTCGAGGAACGGGTTGGAACAATCATCGTGGCCACGGGCTACGATCTCTATCCAGCAGATGGCTTGGGTCAGTACGGCTACGGTAGGATACCGGATGTCATTGACGGGCTGGCCTTCGAGCGATTGCTCTCGGCCTCTGGCCCCACCGCTGGCCAAGTGAAGCGGCCTTCAGATGGCAAGGTTCCCAAAGAGGTGGTCTTCGTCCAGTGCGCGGGATCTCGCGACCCAGAGTTGGGTATGCCGTACTGCTCAAAAATCTGCTGCATGTACACTGCCAAGCACGCCATGCTCTACAAGCATCGCGTCCACGATGGCCAAGCCTACGTCTTTTACATTGACATCCGCGCTGCTGGCAAGGGCTACGAGGAGTTCGTGCGGCGGGCGATGGAGGAGGAACGGGTGCTCTACCTGCGGGGAAAGGTGTCCAAAATCTTCCAGGATGATGGCAAGGTCGTCGTCTGGGGGGCTGACACTTTGAGCGGGAAGCCCATAGAAGTAGCGGCCGATCTGGTCGTTCTGGCTACAGCCGCAGTGCCCAAGGACGGCGCCAAGGAATTGGGGCTGATGCTGGGCATAGAGACCGACGAGTGCGGATTCTACACTGAGGCCGACGGTAACATGCGTCCTTTGGAAACGGTGCGGCCTGGCATCTTTGTGGCCGGGACGGGACTGGGGCCCAAGGACATTCCCGAAACCGTGGCCCAGGGAAGTGGCGCGGCAGCCAAAGTCCTGTCGCTTTTCGCCCAGTGGAGTTCGTCTTGAGGCAGAAATTCGATCCCTACAACACGGTGTTGGTGGCCATCATCAACAACCTGCGGGATTTCACCATCGCCAGGGACGAGCACTGGTATCGCATACCCGCCCGGCGCACCCCGACCAGAGCTATCAATGCCCCTGTTCTGGCCTTCTATCAGACCAAGGTCTTCGGGGACGAGGCTTGGGCCATCAACTATTGGGCTGAGGCCCAAGAATGGGAAACCGCCAAGCGCGTTGAGCTTTTTCCGCAGGAAGCACTTCATCCCAGGGCTCAAGAGGATTACTACCGAATCCGCCTGGGGAAACTCAACGGGCTGCCCCATCCCATCGTAAGCAAGAAGTGGCGACGCATCACATTTATCATCACCACCTGGGAGCGATTGATGCGGGCGACAGAGGTGCAGGAGCTTCTCCACGGCGACATCTGGGAGGAGCGGCTTTATCGGGCGTTGCGAAAGATGGGGATTGTTGCGGAGGGAAGAGTAAATTGGGAAGCGAGTGGGGCGGAGGTATGGGACTGAACTTGTTCAGGCAGGCTTGGGAGCGACTAGATGAGTAGGATCGGCGTTTTCATCTGCCACTGCGGTCTAAACATCGCTGGCACCGTGGATGTGGAACGGGTGGCTGACGAGGTACGCGACTATCCGGGTGTGGCCCACTCCGTGGATTACAAATACATGTGCTCCGAGCCAGGGCAGGATCTCATCAAAGAGGCCATCGCCGAGCACGACCTGGATGGCATAATCGTCGCTGCCTGCTCACCAACCATGCACGAAGTCACTTTCCGCAAGGCGACGGGCGCGGCCGGATTGAACCCGTACTTGTGCGAAATCGCTAACATCCGCGAGCAGTGTTCCTGGGTGCATCAATCGCAGCCCGGGGAGGCGACCGCCAAAGCCATTGAAACCATCAAGACCATCGTTGAAAAAGTACGCCACGACGAGTCCCTGGTGCCCTTGACTCTGCCCCTGGTCAAGAAAGCCCTGGTCATCGGCGGTGGCATTGCCGGCCTGCAGGCCGCGCAGGACATCGCTGAGGCCGGCTATCCGGTGATCTTGGTCGAAAAAAAGACACACCTGGGCGGGCGCATGGGCGAGCTCTCCAGCACCTATCTCAACTTCGACACCGCGCCAGACCTATTGGCTTCCAAGATCGAGGCCGTGATACAACATCCCAACATCCAAGTCCTCACTGACGCCCAGGTGGAGGAACTTGGCGGATACGTTGGCAATTTCACGGTCAGGGTTGGGAAATTGGGAAACCAATCTACCACTTACGACGTGGGCGCCATCGTGGTCGCAACAGGCTATGATCTCTACCCTCAGGAAAAACTGGGCTACTATGGCGGCGGTAAACATCCCGATGTCATTGACGGCTTGCAGTTCGAACGGCTGTTGGCCACGGGTGGGCAGATTCACCGCCCCTCTGATGGGAAGGTTCCCAAAGAGGTTGTCTGGGTGCAGTGCGCTGGCTCCCGAGATCCAGAGTTGCACATGCCCTATTGCTCCAAAGTCTGCTGCATGTACGTGGCCAAGCAGGCTATCATGTACAAGCGCCAAGTGCCCGATGGCCAGGCTTACGTTTTCTACATTGACATCCGCTCCGCTGGCAAGGGCCATGAGGAGTTCGTGCAACAGGCCATGGAGCAGTATGACGTGCTCTACTTGCGAGGCAAAGTGTCGAAGGTCTTCCAGGAGAATGGGAGAGTGATGGTCTGGGGAGCTGATACCCTGACGGGCAAGCCGGTTGAGGTGGCAGCCGATCTGGTGGTGCTGGCGACAGCTACCATACCCAGCGAGGGGGCCAAAGACCTGGGTCAGCGTTTGCGGATTGCCACCGACGAGCACGGCTTCTTCAGCGAGGCCCACCCCAAACTGCGCCCCGTGGAGAGCCTGACGGCAGGCGTCTATCTGGCAGGGGCGGCCCAGTTTTCCAAGGACATACCCGAGACCATCGTTCAGGCCAGCGGCGCGGCAGCCAAGGTGCTCTCCCTTTTCTCCCAGCGTGAGATGGTGCAGGAGCCCATCATCGCCTACGTGGACGAGGAACTGTGCTCCGCTTGCGGCTTGTGCATTGAAGCCTGCCCCTATGAGGCTCGCGAGATGCACCCCTGGAGGAATCTGGCCACAGTCAACGTGGCTCTCTGTCAGGGTTGCAGCGCTTGCGCGGTAGCCTGCCCCAATAAGGCATCAGCGGTGCGGAACTTCACCACTGGACAGATATTAGCAATGCTGGATGCGGTGCTATAAAACGTCAAACGGAACTATCACGTTTGACGCCTGACTTTGACTTACCAAAAACCAAGGAGGTGTGAAATGCTAGTAGGTGAAAGGATGACCAAGCGCCCGATTACGACTAACCCCGATACTCCCATTGATGATGCCCTTCAACTCATGCGGGAGTCAAAGGTGCGCCGCTTGCCCGTGTTGGACAAGAAGGGCAAACTGGTAGGCATCGTTACCGAGAAAGACTTGTTGTACGTCTCTCCGTCGCCGGCTACATCGTTGAGCATCCACGAGTTGCACTACCTTGTCGCCAAGATCAAGGTGCAGGAAGTGATGTGCAAGGATGTGATCACCGCTACCGAGTACACTCCGCTGGAGGAGGCGGCTCGCATCATGGCCGACAACAAGATTGGCAGCCTGCCTGTGATGCGCGATGGCAAGTTGGTGGGCATCATCACCGAGACGAACCTCTTTTGTATCTTCCTGGAACTTCTCGGGGCCAGGGAGAAGGGCATTAGATTGACCATGCTTGTCCCGGAGCAGAGGGGTGTGCTGGCGGCTATCACCCGCGAGATAGTCGAAATGGGCGGCAACATAATCAGCCTGGGGACTTTTGTGGGAGAGGATTCCACCAATCGCTTGATCGCGGTTAAGGTCTCGGAGGTTGGTCAAGACGAATTGGTGTCGGCCATGGAAGCTCTGGGCATGGAAATCGTGGACGCGCGGGAGATCTAGAACACGGATGGGCAGGATTAGCGGATTTCTCCTCAGTCCCACTCACTTGACCCGCCAAGCCCGCCGGCCCGTTAAATCCTATCAGTCCGTTGTTCCACGGTTGTGCAGGATTTGCGGCCGGTCGCACAACTAATCCGTTAATCCTGCCAATCCGCTGTTCTCTTGGAGGTAGTGCAATGACTGAAAAACTGATTTCTGTCTACATCATGGGCAAGAAGTACGAGGTGCCTTCTGGCCTGACCATCATGAAGGCTATGGAGTACGCCGGCTACAAGATCGTGCGGGGAGCAGGCTGCCGCGCGGGTTTCTGTGGGGCCTGTGCCACCGTCTATCGCACGGCGGGCGACTACAGGCTCAAGATCGCCCTGGCCTGTCAGGCGGTCGCGGAGCCCGAAATGTACATCGCGCAGATCCCCTTCTTCCCTGCCGAGCGGGCCGAGTATAGGCTGGATGAGCTTGAGCCGACTTTTGGAACCCTGGTCAAGCTCTATCCTGAGCTGCTGCGCTGCCTGAGCTGCGGCACGTGCACCAAAGCCTGTCCCCAGGACATAGATGTCAAAGATTACATGGCCGAGGCCATGAGGGGTAACATTGCCGCCGTCGCCAGCAAGTCCTTCGACTGCATCATGTGCGGCCTGTGCACGGCTCGCTGCCCGGCCGAGGAGGCGCAGTACAACATCGCCATCCTCTGCCGCCGTCTCTACGGCAAGTACCTGGCTCCCAAGGCCGAGCATCTCAGCGAGCGAGTGGCGGAGATCGAGGCTGGAGAGTTCGACGAGTCGTTGAGGGAGATGAAGTCCCTGGGCAAAGAGGAACTGCGCCAGAGATACAATGAGCGGGATATCGAGCCTGACTAGGGAATTGGTCTGGTGGTCCTTGGTCAGATGGTCGAGTGGTCAGATCATCCGAGAATAGAAAGACCACTTGACCAAGGACGATCAGACCATCCGACCAGATTGAGGAGATACACTATGAGTTATACACCTGAAATGCGTGAATCCATCAAAAGAGTGGAGGCCACTCGACCGGGGCGTTTGCAAGAGACCTTCCCTATGATGACGCCTGAACAGAAGCAACAGGTACTGGAGCGGTTTCATCCTGATTATCTGGTTGAAAGCTTCAGCGAGATCCGGGTGGGGCCGAGCAAGGGCGAGAAGGCCCCTAACGAGCTGGTGGAGGTCCTGGAAGGCCGCTGCCATCTGGCGTCTGATGCTTTGGACTTGACCCAAATAGACTACGACACCGACGTGCTCATCATCGGTGGCGGCGGGGCTGGCGCTTCGGCTGCGCTGCTGGCTCGGGAGGATGGCGCTGGCGTCATCGTGGCCACCAAGCTCCGCCTGGGCGATGCCAACAGCATGATGGCCCAGGGTGGAATCCAGGCGGCTGACAAGGCCAACGATTCGCCCGCCATCCACTATTTGGATGCCATGGGCGGCGGCCATTTTACCAACGATCCCGATCTTGTGGAAGCTCTGGTGATGGACGCGCCGCTGGCCATCAAGTGGCTGGAGGATTTGGGCGTCATGTTCGACAAGGAGCCCGATGGCGCCATGGTGAGCATCCACGGCGGCGGCACCGCTCGCAAGCGGATGCACTCGGCCAGAGACTATTCCGGTGCGGGAATCATGCGCGTGCTGCGCGACGAGGTGCACAGCTATCCCGACGACATCACCGTTCTGGAGTTCGCGTCGGCCATCGAGCTTCTCATGGACGATAAGGGCCAGGCAGCGGGAGCGATCCTGCAGAACATGGAGACAGGGGAGCATCTGGTGGTGCGGGCCAAGTGCACCATCATCGCCACCGGCGGCAGCGGGCGCTTGCACTATCAGGGTTTTGCCACCACCAACCACTACGGGGCCACCGGCGACGGGCTGATCCTGGCCTATCGCGTGGGGGCCAAGCTTCTCCACCAAGACACGATGCAATACCACCCCACCGGCGCTGCTTACCCGGAGCAGATCGTGGGGCAGTTAGTGACCGAGAAAGTTCGGGGGCTGGGAGCGCAGGTCTGCAACATTGACGGGGAACAGTTCGTCTACCCCCGTGAGACCCGCGACGTCGAGGCCTCGGCTCTGATTCGGGAGTGTGTGGAGCGAGGCAAAGGATTGGAGACGCCTTCGGGGATGCTGGGGGTCTGGCTGGACTCGCCCATGATCAACATCATCCACGGCCCCGGCACCGTCGAGGCCAAGCTGCCGGCCATGGTGCGCCAGTTCAAGCGCTTCGACATTGACATCACCACAGAGCCTATGCTGGTCTATCCGACGCTGCACTATCAAAACGGCGGTGTGTTCCTGAGGCCAGACGGAGCCATCCCCGGAGTCCCGAACTTGTTCGGGGCTGGAGAGATCTCCGGCGGGGTGCACGGGCGCAACCGACTGATGGGCAACTCGCTGTTGGAGATAACCGTCTTTGGCCGCCGCGCTGGCCGGGCCGCCGCCCTCCGAGCTAAAGAGGTGGAGCCAGGCAAGCTGACCCTGGCCCACGTGGACGAGTGGAACAAACAGTTGGAGGAAGCAGGGGTAGAGAACCCCATCCTGTCCCCCATCTTGTTACCCGATTATACGCGGAAGGTGCGGTGAGGGTATGAGCGGAGGAGCCGCCTGGTGGAAGCCAGGCGGCTCTTTGGTTTTGGGTGTGGCCAAAACTTGTAGTAGTGATGACTTTAGTCGTTCCAAGCGACTGAAGCCGCTACTACCTTCCACAGATTTTGGCCACACGCTTTTGATTTGGAGGAGAGGTGAAGTGCTATTGCCAAATGAAGCGAAGTCTGGTATACTTACTAGTGCTGGTGCAGTGCGCCTGTGGAAAGCACGGGTAGGAAAAACGGGATGGTAGGTACATAGTGACGAGGAGGCCCTATGAAGACGATATTCGACAGTTGCGAGCCGCGATCCGAGGTTCTGAAAGGCGAACTGAGGGAGGAAATCTTCGCTGCCCGGTTGAGAGACGTCATCATAGGCAGAGCCGATACAGTTTACCAGAAGCCTAGTGTCTTCTTCGACAACACTTACCCCACTGAGGGCCTCAAGCTGCTGCTGGACGGAGCGTTGGGACGGCTGACTGGCCTCAAACCGGCCAGTAACGCCATCATTCGCCTGGAGACGTCCTTTGGCGGCGGTAAGACCCACAACCTGATCGCGCTTTACCATGCGGCCAGAGGGCATCGGCCCGACTCCGCCTTGGTGGACCCGGCACTCATCCCAACTCCAGGCTCTATCAAGGTAGTGGGCATCGTCGGGTCGGATCTGGAGCCCTCGACAGGTCTGGCTCACAACGGGTTCAGAACCTACACCCTTTGGGGTGAGATCGTGGCTCAGTTGACCGATGACCAGAACCCTGCCCTGGTAGAACAGAGTGAGCTAAACAAGGTTGCCCCAGGCACCGGACTGTGGGAGGAGTTGGTCGGCGACAAACCCACGCTGATCATGCTAGACGAGATAGCCCGCCACCTGCGGGCGGCCAAAGCTGTGCCCACCACTACCGGCAAGTCGGATCTGGCCGAGCAGACGGTGGCCTTCCTGATGTCGCTGTTCGAGTTCGCGGCCAGCAGGGAGCAAGTGGCGGTGGTCTACACGCTGGCCGATCCTCGAGATGCCTTCGGCAAGGAGACCGAGGAGCTGCGCCAGGCGTTGGCCGAAGCCAGACGGGTATCGGCGCGTCAGGAGCGGGTGATCACGCCCACGGGCGAGACCGAGATCTCGGCCATTGTCACCCACCGCCTGTTCCGACGCATAGATCGCACTACTGGCCAGGGCACGGCTGCCGCCTACGCTGCCTACTTCAAGAAGGCCCTGGATCAGGGCACCGACCTGCCCTCGCGGGCGGCTAGGGCCGAGTACGCTCAGGAGATGGTCAATGACTACCCCTTCCACCCCGAGCTGCTGACCACACTCAACCGCAAGACCTCGACCATCCCCAACTTCCAGAAGACTCGTGGCGCACTGCGGCTGCTGGCTAGGGTCGTCCGCCGCCTGTGGGAGACGCGCCCACGTGACGCCTGGCTAGTCCATCCCCATCACCTCGATCTGGCGGTGGAGGATATCGCTGGCGACCTGACCAGTCGCCTGGAGCGCCCGGCCTTCAAGCAGGTGATCGAGGCCGACATCGTCAGCCCCAAGGCGGGCTCGCCAGCCCATGCCCAGATGGTTGACACTCCCTGGCTGGAGGCTGGCAAACCGCCCTATGCCCACCGCACAGCTACTACCACCTTCCTGCATAGCTTGACCCAGGGCATTGCCACTGGCGTGGACCCGGCGGGCCTGGCCCTGGCCGTGCTCCAGCCGGGCGACGACCCGACCATGGCAACCAAGGCCGCCGAACGACTGTACGACATCGGCTGGTTCTTCGATTGGGATGGGCGCCGCTATCGGTTCAAGACCGAGCCATCGCTTAACAAAATCATTACTGATGAGATGGGGGTGGTAGGGCGCACCAAGGCCAAGGCTGAACTGGATGGACGCATACGCCAAGTGTGGAAGACGGGATACTTCAAGCCGTTCTATTTCCCCAGTGAAGCCGGTGACGTGGACGACGACGCCGACAAGCCTAAACTGGTGGTGATCCACTACGACGCCGCCACCAGCAATGCTGGAGCAGCAGCCCCACCTGACCTGGTGCGCAAGATCTTCGATCACGCCGGGGCGTTGGAGGGTTACCGCAGCTACAAGAACAACGTGCTGTTCCTGGTAGCTGACGAAGATCAGGTGGACAACATGGTGCAGGTGGCACAGCGGTATCTGGCCATCGGGCGCATCACCGGCGACGCCGAGCGGATGGGCGAGTTCCACAAGGAGCAGCGCAAGAAGCTGAAAAAAATGGGCGAGGCTGCCGAACTGGAGGTGCGAGTTGCCATCACCAAGAGCTACAAGTACCTCTACTATCCCAGCGCCGACGCCGCCCAAAAACACAGCAACCTGGCTCGCGAAACCCTACCCGCTCAGGATCAGGGCGAAGTCAATCGGGATCAGAGCAATGTGGTGCTGCGGGTGCTGAAGCAGTTGCAGAAGGTGCTGACCGCCGACGACCCAACTCTGCCGGCTGCCTTCGTCAAGGCCAGGGCCTGGGACGCTGGCCAGGTGACGATCTCAACCGAAGACTTGGGCCGCGCCTTCGCTCGCCGCATGGGGCTGCGCATCCTGCTGGACCTAAACCAACTCAAGAAGACCATTCGCAATGGCATCAGTCAGGGTACATGGATCTACTACGACACGGAGGAGCAGATCGGCTATGGGGCGGTATCGCCCGCCCCGCTGGTGCAGATCAGTGAGGACGCCATCCTGTACACACCCGAAGAGGCCAAGCGGCTGGGCTTGCCCATCAAAGGTGTGGGGGACAATGGAAATGGGCCGGAGGAGTCGTGTCCGGTCTGCCACCGCCCCGAAAGCCAGTGCATCTGCGGCCAGGCCTGTCCGGTGTGTGGGCAGGACCCGTGTGTCTGCGCAGTGAGGATCAGACTCCACGCCGAGGGCGCGCCAGCTCAGGCCTTCCAGGGCATCCTCGATCAATGTTATGACCAGGGTGTGACCGGCCTGAGTCGCCTGTTCGTGCGCATTGAGGGCACGGGCAAAGAGGGAGCCACCGAGGCCCGCGCCATGGGGCTGGCAATACCCCAGTTGGGCAAGGGGCAATTCCACGTCGAGCAATCCTTCAACGCCGAGTTCGGTGAAGCCGAGTCGCTGAGCCTATCCTTTAACGGTGCCTGGGGCCGCTACAAGCGGGTCAAGCAATTGACTGACGCTTTCGGTCAGGAGGCCAGCAAGCTGTTGGCCAGGACCACTCTGCGAGCTGATTTCCCCGATGGCCTGGCTGTGGATTCAGACCAGTTCCAGACCATCCACGAGGTGTTCACTACTCTTGGCTTTGGGCACATGGTATTGGATGCAGAGCCGCTTCAGGAGGAGAGCCCGTGAAAGCACTCAGTATCCGCCAACCCTGGGCTGAACTCATTGTTCAGGGGCGCAAAACTATCGAGCTGCGTACCTGGCAAACGCATTATCGAGGCCGCCTCGCCATCCACGCCAGCCAGACAGTTCAAGAGGAGGCTTGCGTAGCCTACGGGCTGGACCCAGCCAGAGTGGTGCGGGGCGCACTGATCGGCACGGTGGAACTGGTGGGCATCTTGACGCTGGGCGAGGCGGCGTGGGAGGATCTGCGCGATCAGCATCTGTCCTTGCATGACTTCCCTGGCCCGATGTTCGGCTGGCGACTGGAGGCTCCCCAACGCCTGCCCCAGCCAATCCCTATGCGTGGCCGCATGAGCCTGTTCAACGTGCCCGATAAGGTGATCTCTGGCAAGGCCCCACCCGTGCCAATGGTGGCCTATGCCGTGCAGCCCGATGCACCGACCTATGACCCCGAGAAACCCTTCGAGCTGCGTGTCGCGCCCCGTGATGACGGGGATTATGGCCTGGCGTTGTATCAATGGCCCGTGGCGGCTAACGGCGAGGTCTCGAAGCCTCAGCGGCTGGTGGAACTGACTGGCGATTCGCTGCGAGCCGTGGCTGATCACGTCCTGGAGGCTTTGCGCAAGAGCGGCTACAAGGTGACCGACCTGTCCCGCAGCCGCCGTCAGCCCTTTCATCTGGACGAGGAAACGGGCTTGCGGCTGGGCTTGCTCTTTCTGGCCGTCAAACCGCTGACCCGCATGGACCGCGTCGAGGCCATCTCCAGCGGATTGAGGGCCATGCCGTCCGAGGAAGCGTACTACTGGTTCAGCAAATGCACCGCTGGGGTAAGCGCTGTCAACGCCCAGCGGGCGCTGCGGATTCTGTTGGCAGGGGAGTAAAGAGGATATGGGCAGAATATACCACAATGCACCTGTTATCGAAGCAGTCATTGAGTTTCAGTTCACAAGTGAACAATGGGACTGGACTGTTCCCGGCCTGATGTATGAGAGGCTTAAAGAGGGGTTCCCCAAGAAACGCCAGCAGAACGTGCTGGAACTGGAGATGCGGGCTGAGGCTGCTCAGATCGCTCAGAGGGTGAAGGGCGGAATTGCACGAATGCAGTTCGTGCGTGAGGATGAGCAAGCGCTCATCCAGGTTGGCCCAGATCTACTGGCAGTCAATTATCTCAAACCCTATCCTAACTGGGCCACCTTCAAGGTCCAGATTCTGGAAGCCCTCAGTATGTATGAAGAAATCGCGGATCCAACAGGTTTGAAACGTATTGGCCTGCGTTACATCAACCGCATCGAGATGCCGGAACCACGGGTTGAATTGGAGCAGTATTTTCGGATCCTTCCGGAGATTCCGATGTCAAAGGACATGAGCTCCTTCTTGATGCGGGTTGAAGTACCGTTTGAGGTGGCCAACGGCCAGCTTGTGGTGACGATGGGATCAACTTCATCCGACCGCCCCGAACATAGCGCGTTTATCCTTGGCCTTGACTTCTTCACCGTGCGTGCAGAAGTGCTTGCCTTGGACACTAGCGCTGAGTGGATCGAAACCGCCCATACACACATTGAGGATTCCTTCGAATCTTGCCTTACAGACAAGGCCAGGATACTCTTTGAGGAGGTGGAATCATGAGTGCAGTTGCCGTCTCCAATATGGTGCAGCAGATCCGACCAACCGATGGCCGATTAGCCGTCTTGCTGCCAGCAGATTGGCAGAACCAGTTCGTATCGGGCTCAGGAGTAGGTGAACCTGGCGTTGCGACCAGGTGGCACTACCGGCCTGCGATCTTGCCAGGTGAGAGCACCGCAGACTTCGAGCTTCAAGCTCGCCGTGTCATATCGGAGTTTACTCACTGGGTGGAAGAAAGCCGCCTCCCGCCACTGGAGTTGGGTGTTGAGCGAGAAGTCATCGCGCATCTGCCCCCCAAGCATGTGTTTGAGACAACGCTTCGAGTCCGTTATGGGGGGCGTGCCCGGCCGAACATCACGTTGGAGATGACACAAGATGACATCTGGGAGGCATAGATGACGTCGGATTATCCATGGTATAGCGTAGTTGAGGGAGCTGAACTGGAACAGGGCGACTTCCTATTCGATTGTTCGGTTCTTGAACCTGACGTAGAGTTGCTTCGTCCAGGTCAGCCGGGCAATGAAGGCAGCATACAGGCGAAGGTCAATGTTTACGATGTGATTATCCTGAGTCAGTCGTGTGACCTGGTACATGGGAAGCTGAATCTCATTCTCGTCTGCCCTCACTGGCCGCTGAGCGTCTTTGAACAAACTAACGACTTCTTTCGCTCAAGCAATGGCAAGGAGCAAATTCGGCGAGGAAATGTGCCGGGATACCATATGCTCGCAGCCTGTGAACTCGAGGGTTTTGGGTGTGAGATCCGGGTTGTCATCTTTCGCCAGGTCTTTGCCCTGCCCTTTGACGTCGTCAGGAAACTGGCAGTGAGGCAATCACCTCGCCTTCGCATGCTTCCACCCTACCGAGAACATCTTGCGCAAGCCTTCGCTCGCTTTTTTATGCGCGTTGGCCTGCCGGTGGATATTCCACCATTCAAATGAGAGGTTAAGTTATCGTGTCACCTACCATACCCCCCACCCTAATCGAATCCTGGCTCCCCTTCCAAGCCATCGGTGCCGAAAGCCAGCGCGAGCGCGGCGCCAGCAGCGCGTTGCCGCCACTGTACTTCCTGCACGTCTGGTGGGCGCGGCGGCCACTGACGGTGAGCCGCGCCGCGATCCTGGCTGGCCTGTTGCCTCAATGGTCCGCAGACTGGCCTGCGCACTTGCGCCAGAAATTCCCCACGACGGAAACGTACCAAGCCTGGTTCACCCACCTGGTGGGCATTCGGGGCGACCCGGTGGCTGCCCGCAAGCTACTTATGCATGCTCGTCAGGCCGAGAAGAAAATCCGCAATCCCTACGGCTACGACCGGGCGTTCAAACACACTCCGCCGGCCGAGGAACTGGAAACGATGCTCGACCTATTGGAGTTGACCTGGGGTAGTCGTGAACTGATCGTGATGGACCCCATGGCCGGTGGCGGTTCCATTCCCTTTGAGGCACTACGCTACGGCTTCACTGTCCTGGCCAGCGAGTTGAACCCGGTTGCATCAGTCATCCTCAAGGCCACGTTGGACTATCCGGCTCGCTTTGGTTTGACCCTGGCCGATGACATCCGCAGATGGGGCAGTCGTTGGTACGAGTTGGTCAAACCTAAGCTGGAGCCCTACTTCACACCATTGCCGTTGGGAGCCGAAGGTGCTGCTTACCTCTGGGCGCGCACCGTGGCCTGTCCAACCACCGGCAAACCAGTGCCCCTCTCCCCCAACTGGTGGTTGAGCAAAAAGAAAACGCCGGTGGCTGTGCAGTTGCTGACCGACCCTGCCTGGGACGAACCCCGTTTCGAGATCGTGGGTGGCGACGCCATAGACTTCGACCCTGATGAGGGCACAGTCAAGCGAGGGGTTGGGCGCTCCCCCTGGACCGGCGAGGCCGTTGACGGCGACTACATCAAGCGGGAGGCCCAGGCTGGCCGCTTGGGCCAGATACTGTACGCGGTGGCGGGGAAACGTCGGGGTGGCTTCGACTTCCGGCCTCCAACGGAGGAAGACCTGGCCGCCATCCGCCGCGCCGAGGCCGCCCTGGCCGAGAAGCTGCCCTACTGGGAGGCAGCCGGGCTGGTGCCGCGAGAACAGTTCCCCAGCGGCAACGATCCCCGCCCGCTGCGTTACGGCATGCCCACCTGGGCCGACTTCTTCTCCCCCCGCCAACTTCTCTCCCTGGTTACTTTCCTGGAGACGCTGCGAGAGGTGGGCGCGGAGATGCAACAGGAGATGGACGAGCAGCGGGTGGCGGCGGTGGAGACGTTATTGGCGCTAGCGCTAGATAAAGCCATATCTTATAATGGCAAACAGTCCAGGCATGATCCCAATCGAGGCATTCGCAATGCCTTTGAACGACATGACTATAGTTTGAAGTGGAGTTTTGCTGAATTTGACGCATCCGGAAATCTAATGCCTTGGGTGATCAGCCAGGTAGAGGATGCCTATCGTGAGCTTGCTGAGCTTAGCAGCCCGGCGCAATACGAGCTGTGGGGCGGTGAAGGCGGCTTGCCCGTCGAACGCTTGCAGATCTGGCAAGGATCGGCCACTGACCTGAGCCGAGTCGAGAGAGGCTCCGTTCACCTCATTTGCGTGGACCCGCCCTACTACGACAATGTCATGTACGCTGAGCTCAGCGACTTTTTCTACGTCTGGCTCAAGCGCAGTGTGGGCCACGTGTATCCCGAGTTCTTCCGTGACCATCTGACCAACAAAGATGACGAGGCGGTGGCCAACCCTGCCCGCTTCGCCAGCCTGGGCCGCAAGAAGAAGAACCTGGCCAAACAGGACTACGAACGCAAGATGGCGGCCTGCTTCCGCGAGATGGGCCGCGTGCTGCGCGACGATGGCGTGCTGACGGTCATGTTCACCCACAAACAAGTGGAAGCGTGGGACACCCTGGCCACCGCCCTCATCGGCGCGGGGTTCACCATCAAAGCCTCCTGGCCCGTCCATACCGAGTCCGAGCACTCGCAGCACCAGGCCAAGAGAAACGCCGCCGCCAGCACCATCCTGCTGGTGTGCCGCAAGAGAGCCACCCTCTCCCCCATCCCCTCTCCCTACTTAGGGAGAGGGGCGCCCGAAGGGCGGGGTGAGGGTGTGGTCTGGTGGGACGACATCAAAGGCCGCGTACGGCGGGTGGCGCGGGAGAAGGCGGCTGAGTTTGCCGAACAGGGCGTCAGCGGCGTGGACCTGTATATCAGCACCTTTGGCCCCGTCCTGTCCGTCATCTCCGAGCGCTGGCCGGTGCTGACCAGCGAGGTGGATGAGAAGACCGGGCAGCCCAGACCCCTGCGCCCCGAAACGGCCCTCGACCTGGCGCGCGAGGAGGTCATCGCCTTGCGCAAGCGGGGGCTGCTGCTGGGCCGCGAGATCCAGTTCGATCCCGTCACCGACTGGTACCTGATGGCCTGGGACGCCTTCAAAGCCGAGCAGTTCCCCGCCGACGAGGCGCGCAAGCTGGCCCTCGCCCTGGGGCTGGACATTGAGCAAGACCTGGTGCGGCGCAAGCGCGTCATCAGCAAGAAGGGCAGCTTCGTCGTGCTGCAGCAGCCCAAAGACCGCCGCCGCAAGGGCCTGGCCGACCCCGAGGCCGTCATCTTCGACACCCTCCTGGACGCCGTCCACGCAACTATGCTCATCTACCACGAAGACGGCCCGCTGGCCTGCGAAGCCTTCCTCAAGCGCACCGCCCTGCTGACCGACGGCGCCTTCAAAGCCTGCTTGCAGGCTCTGCTCAACGCCATCCCCCGCACCCAGATCAAGGGTAAGTTCGTCCGCCCCGAAGCCAACGCCCTGGACCGCCTGCGCCTGGCGTTCTTTGAGGAGTTGGAGGTGTTGGTGGAGGAGGAGCCCCAGGCGGCGGTTGAGCAGTTGGGGCTGGGGTTGGGTGGGTATTAGATATTGGGTATTATTGGGGTATCCGATGGGGAGGATTAATATGTCCACTGTGATCAGAGATACAATGACGGAAACCGAAACTGCGCCGATCCATCTCAGCTTCCACGTGGTAGCCACGCTGAATATTACCGCCGCTGATGCCCGGCGCAAGGTAAACCGGCAGGTAGTGACGGAACTTGGCACAGGGCTTATCGGCCGTGATCCCGATCTGGTGATGGAAGGCGTGAGGTTTTTCTGGCGGGTGCCCATATTCCTGTCGTTGCCGGAGTTAGGCGACCTGGGTCAGGTCGGTTATGCAGATGTGGATGCACGCAGCGGTGAGGTCCTTGCCAATGAAGCAACGCGGGATAGGATTGTCCAACATGCCAGAAGACTCTACTACGGTGCGACACTGCCGACAGAGTAAGCCAGGCGCCTGTCTGCCAGCCTGTGCCAAAATGGTCCTCGCCGCGCTGGGTGACGATTTCAGTGAAGAACAGCTCGCGACCCAGTTGGGCAGTTACGAATTCGGCACACCAGCCAGTCGTGTCATCCGTCTGCGTAGGTGGGGTTACCGGGTGGAGTTTGGATCCAGCACGATTGATGACTTGCGGGCTCAGCTTGAATCGGGTTGTCACGCCATCATATTTGTGCGCGCCGATTTTCTGCCCTGGGCAGACTTTGGAGGCTTTCACGCGCTGGTGGTCGGCGAGGTAACGGAGACTGCTGTGCATGTGTTTGATCCAGCTCTTGACGATGGCCCGACAGAGCTTTCGCTGGATGGGCTGTTGCTCGCCTGGGAGGAATTTGACCGCTTGGCAGCGGTGATCGGCAAGTGATGAGACTTCGCGACCACGACTTTCAGATTTCCTACGGCCCGGCCGACGACCGGCTGCACGACTTCTATATCCCGGCCCTGTCGTCCAGCCTCCGCTACGACCGCACGGCCGGCTTCTTCAGCAGCAGCGCCTTGGCCGTGGCGGCCACTGGCGTGGCCCGGCTCATTGCCCACGGCGGCGCCATGCGCCTGCTGGTCGGCGCCCAACTGAGCGAGGCCGACGTTCGCGCCATCGAGCAAGGACAGGCATTGGACGATGTGGTAGCCGAGCGGCTGATCGCAGCCCTCAGCGCGCCTGAGGGAGAGGTCATGCGCCGCCGCCTGGAAGTGCTGGCCTGGATGGTGGCGACAGGCAGGCTGCAAATCCGCGTCGTGCTCCCCAAAGGGCCGGAGGGCCACCCCCTCCCTGCATCCCAGGCCCAGGACTACTACCATCCCAAAGAGGGCCTCTTCACCGACCGTGACGGTGATCAAATCGCCTTCAGCGGCAGCGTCAATGAATCAGCCACTGGGTGGCAGCACAACTACGAGCAGTTCTCCGTCTACTTCTCCTGGAACGCCACCGCTCCCTACCTGGCCCAGGTGGGCTATCGGTTTGATCACCTGTGGAATGACCAGGAGCCCCTCTGGATCGCGCTGGATGTGCCCGAAGCGGCACGGCAGCAATTGCTCCGCTATCGCCCGGCCACGGCTCCCACACGGGATCCACTGGAGCGCGAGCCTGAGCGCAAAGTGATCGATGCCCCAGGCGCTTATGTCCCCGAAGTGCAGCGGGAGCGTGTCCTCTTTCAGTTCCTGCGCGATGCCCCCTACCTCCTCAGCGCCCGGTGGCTGGGCGCGGCCACCAGTGTCGTGACCCCCTGGCCCCACCAGGCCCGCATCGCCGATACCGTCGTCGCCCGCTTCCCAGAGCGTTTCTTGTTGTGCGACGAGGTTGGCCTGGGCAAGACCATCGAGGCCGGCTTGGCGCTGCGCCAACTCATCCTGTCGGGCTACGTCCGCCGCTGCCTGATCCTGGCCCCCAAATCCGTCTGCCGTCAGTGGCAGGAGGAGTTGTACGAGAAGTTCGCCCTCAACATCCCCTTCTTCGATGGTCACACCTTCCGTGATGTGTTCGGTCAGGAGCATACGCCCGATGTTCCCAACCCCTGGGACGCCGAGGGCGTCTTCATCGCCTCCAGCCAACTGGCCAAACGACGCGAGCGCCAGCCGGATCTGTTAGCGGCCCGCCCGTGGGACCTGGTCATCGTGGACGAGGCGCACCACGCCCGCCGCAAGGACTTTCAGGTTCACCGCTACCGGCCCAACCGCCTGCTGGAGCTGCTGATGGGACGGGATGGACAGCCTGGGCTAAGGGATCGCACGCTTGGCTTGCTCCTGATGACGGCAACGCCCATGCAGATCCATCCGGTGGAGGTGTGGGACCTGTTGCGGGTTCTTGGTCTGGGCGGTCGCTGGGGCGCTGATGCCATCGAGCAAGGGCTTGATGGCTGCAACTTCCTGCGCTTCTTCCAAGAACTCCGTCGGCCCTTCGATGATGCTGATTGGGACTTCGTCTTCGGCATGGTGCGCGACTTTCTGGATACGGGTGGGGAACTCGATCCGGCCTTTGCCAGCCGGGCCGAGGCCAGACTGGGCCTGGTGGATTGGCAGCGGTTCAAGATGCTGATCTCACCCCGGGAGCGTGGGGCCAGACCCAAGCAGTTGTTGGCCAAGAACCGTGCCCTGGTGGTAGAAATGGCCCGACGGCATACGCCGCTGCGTCGCTACCTCTTCCGCAGCACTCGACACCTGCTCCGGGAGTACGTCAGGCGGGGCATTCTCAAGGCTAATGTGCCGCATCGCGACCCTGAGCCGGTATGGATTGACATGCGCCCTGACGAGCATGATCTCTATCATCGGATCGAGGAATACATCACCCAGTTCTACCGCAAGTATGAGAAAGAGCGCAAGGGGCTGGGGTTCGTCATGACCGTGTACCGCCGCCGGTTGACCAGCAGCTTCTACGCCGTGCGCCGCAGTCTGGAGCGCCGCCTGGAATTTCTGCGAGGCGGTGTCATGGGCGCCGCTCCGCTTACAGATGATGACGATATAGAGCAAGAAGACCTGCGCATTGATGTCACTGAACTGCTGGATGATCAGGAAGAACACCCTCGCTTTCGAGGTGAGATCGAGTACGTCGAGGACTTCCTCGTTGAACTCAGCGGGCTGGGTGGCAACGATTCTAAAGTCGAGCGGCTTCTGGCCGATTTGGGCGAGATATTCAAGCAGCGGGATACGGTTCTCATTTTCACCCAGTACACCGACACCATGGACTTCCTGCGCGAGCAACTGCGACAGGTCTACGGGGGGCAGGTGGCTTGCTACAGCGGGCGGGGTGGCGAGGTCTGGAATGGCATTGCCTGGGTGCCGACGACGAAAGAGAATATCAAGAATGCCTTCCGAAAGGGCGAAGCGATCAAGATTCTGCTTGGCACCGCGGCGGCCAGCGAGGGATTGAACCTGCAAACCTGTGGTGTGTTGATCAACTACGACGTGCCCTGGAACCCCATGTGAGTCGAGCAGCGGATCGGTCGTATTGACCGCATCGGCCAGGTGCACAAGAGAGTCTGGATCCGTCACTATTTCTACGAGGACACTGTAGAAGCCAGAATCTACCGGGCACTGGAGGATCGGATCGGTTGGTTCGAGGATGTCGTCGGCGAGTTACAGCCCATCTTGGCCCGGATGGGACAAGTCATCCAGGCCGCGGCCATGGCGCCAGGCGCTGAACGCGAGCAGGTGTTGATGAGGGAATTGGCCCGGCTGCGACAAGAGTCAGATGCCCAGCAGGCCGGGGGCTTTGACCTGGACCAATACCTGGTCGCTGGCGAACCATTGCTGGAGTCCGCTTCCCCCGTCACTCTGAGCGACTTGGAGCGGCTGCTCAAGGAGGCATCCCCCCTGGCGGACCGTTTCCAACCTCATCCCGAATTCAGGCGGGCCTATTGGTTGCAAACCGACGAGGGCGAAATAGCCGCGACCTTTGACGCAGCCCTGTTTGACGCCCACCCCAACACCTTGCGGCTGCTGACGTACGGGAGCGAGTTGCTGGCGACACTGCTGGAGACTGTGCCGGAGCCGATCTCGAGCCCTGAAGGACGTGTGCTGCGTTGTTGGCTAGAAGGCTCCTTGCCCCTGTGTGTCTACTACATCCTTGATGCCAGAGGGCGTCCACAGCGAATCGAGCGGGTGGCAGACCTCGAAGCACTGTACGTTGAGGAACCAGGTGCGCATTGGTCAGAAGAAGTCATAGCAGCAGCGCGTACCGACTTCCAGCGAGACATTGAGACCCGGTTACAGAAACAGGCACAAGTAGTCGCGGCACGGCTGCGAGCGGAGCGTCTGGCGGTGGAGGAGCAGGCGCGCCAGACGCTACTACGGGCAGCGCTGGTAGAGCTGGCCATGGGGCAGCAACCTCAACTGTTCGCGGAAGAGGCGCTGCCCATGGCTTTCACCGAGGAAGCGGTCACCGGCCTCAAACGTCACCGCTATCCCTTTGCGCCACTGCTCAGGTTGGCGAGGGTGGATGGTCTACGGCCCAGCCCAACGGATTCATTCTACATCGGTGTGCAAGGTAAATCGCGAAAAGCCCTCCGTGGTCGCTTCCAGGCATTGCGGGACAAGGCAGGTCGGCTGGTAGGACTTCTGGCGAATGCCCCGGATCAGGAAGAATCCTCCCAGGGTCTGCCAGACGTCGTTGTGCAAGTATCACTATTGTAGCAGCCTTTGCTGCCGAAGCAATAATCTTAGGAGGGAGTAGAGCTATGACACGAGAAGCTTACGGCCACAATACCCTTCTTTCCCTCTGCAACCTGGCGCTACGGTAGTCAGGAAATGCGAGGACTGTGGTCCGAGGAGCACAAACGGCGGCTGTGGCGACGGGTTTGGGTGGCCCTGGCCGAAGCCGAGCACGAGGCTGGGCTGGTCAGTGAGGTCGAGCTAGGCAAGCTGACCCTGGCCCACGCGGAAAGTAGAACAAGCAGTTGGAGGAGGCGGGGATAGAGAACCCCATCCTGTCCCCCATCCTGCTACCCGATTATACGCGGAAGGTGCGGTGAGGGTGAAAGCAAAGGAGCCACCTGGTGGAAGCCAGGCGGCTCCTTTGCTTTTCTGCGGCAGAGTTGGTGCCATTGGGATTCATTCCCGCACAACTTCATCCAACTTCAAAGAGATGACTCTGGAGACGCTGTCCGCGCCCATGGAGATGCCATAGACGGTGTCCGCTACCTCGACGGTGCCCCGGTTGTGGGTGATGACGATGAATTGAGTGCGTTCAGACAGCTCTCGCAGCGCATCCCGAAAGCGGCCGACGTTGCTCTCGTCCAGGGTAGCATCCACTTCATCCAGGAAGCAGAAGGGAGTGGGACTGGTCTTCAGGATGGCAAAGATCAGGGCCACCGCAGTCAATGCTCTCTCCCCTCCGGACAGCATCGCCAGGCTTTGTTCCCGTCGCCCCGGCGGGCGGGCCATGATGTCAACCCCCGTCTCCATCAAATCGTTGGGTTCCGTAAGCACCAGCTCGGCCGCACCTCCGCCGAACAGCGACACGAAATACCCCCCGAACTCCCCGCGCACAGCCTCAAACGTCTCCCTGAAATCCCTCTCCATCAATTCGTCCAGTTCAGCGATGACCTGGCGGAGATCTCCGGTTGCCTCTTCCAAATCCCCGGCCTGATCCGTGAGGAATCCATGGCGCTCCATAACCTCCTTGTGTTCTGCCGGCGCATTGGGGTTGACGGGCTCGAGGCGCCTGATCTGCACCCTCATTCGTCCGATCTCCTCTTCCAGTTCGGGCGGCGGCTCCTCCTCGCTGGGAGATAACGGCGGAAAACCTCGCTCGGGGGCATGGTCGTCAGCCTCCATCTCTGTCAGGCCTGTCCTGAGCGCCGCTTCGCTAACGGCCGAAGGGGCCAGGTCGTTCTCGATCTGATGCGACAAGCTGGCCAACTCATCTTTGCGACGCTCCACCTTCAGCACTGCCTGGCCCTGTAGGCTCTCGTATTCGCGGAGCAGAGGGCGGAGGCGAGCCTCGGTCTTTTCCGTCTCAACTTGCTCGTTCTCCAAAGCGGCCAACTCTGCTTCGCTTGGCTCGACAAGCTGGGCCACGACCTGGACCTGGTGTGTCATTTCTTTAAAACCAAGTCGCAGATCCTCTATCCGTTCGGCCAGTTCCAGACCTTCCGCCGTCAGTAGGCCTTTCTTATCCCTCTTGGCTGATACCTGCTTATCCGAACGGGTCAAACCGTCTTGTAAATCCTGCACAACAGCGTTCTGGTTCTCGTAGGCTTGCTTGGCCACAGCAATGGCAGTCCTCAATTCGGCCAGCCTATCCTCAAGCTCCTCGACGCTCAGGGCGTCCAATTGCGCCTTCAAGGCCAGGAGACGCTGCTGAGTTTGGGTCTCCCTCTCTTTCATACTCGCCAATTCCTCGGTGAGGAGCGATTCTTTCTCGTCCAGGGCGCTCATCTCGGTCTTCAGTTGATTCTCTATGGCCTGCCGCCATCCCATCTCTTGGTCCAGGAGATCCGCCTGTCGTTCTTGGGAGGCTAGTTCTTCTAGCTTGGCTCCCTCTCTTGCTTTGATCTCAGCCTTTGTCTCTTCAAGGGTCGCCAACTTCTTCAGCAAACGGCGTTGGTTGGCTTCCTCAATCTGACATTTCTTCTCCAAGTCGGAGCTGAGTTCCTGGGCCTCGGCCAGGTGTTGGGGCAACTCGCGCCACTCTCGTTCGCGGGCCAGTATGCCCCCGCCTCGGCCTTGCGTCGGCCCGCCGGTGACGGCCCCGTGGGAGCCGATCATCTCACCGGTCAGGGCGACGATTTGAAGTGGTCCAGCCGGGCCATTTCCAGCCAGCAGCCGCAGGGCGGTCTCGAAATCGTGGACGATGATGGTGCTTCCCAGCAGGTAGTGTCCCACTTTGGCTAACCTCTGCTCGAATTCCACCAAGTCAATGGCTAAGCCGACGATGGCGGAAACCCTCGCTTCCTCAGTGCCGCTGCTCGTCCCGAGCTCCGTCGAAGGGATGGACTGGCTGGGTTTCTTGGCAGTCATGATCCTGTCCAACAGCAGGAACGTGGCTCGCCCCCCTCTGGTCCGTTTCAGGAACTGGACGGCTGCCCTGGCGTCGTCCAGGGTTTCCACCACGATGTCGTGCAGATGAGGCCCCAAGGCCGCCTCAATAGCCGTTTCCAACTCGGCGGGCACCCGTATCAACCTGGCCACTGGCCCGACGATGCCTATCAGTCGGCCGTCCCTGGCTGCCTGGAGCGCCGTATCCGCGCCAGCGGAGTAGCCTGACTCCTCGTGCCTCATTCGCTCCAGTAAATCGTAGCGGGCTTGCAGTCCAGTTTCTTCTTGCTTGATCCTGGCCAGGGAAGCCTGTAATTGAGCCTGGCGTTCTCGCGAAGCCTCACTCTCTTGCTCTATCTTCTGTCTTCGGAGAGCCAATAAACCGGCCTCGGCTCCAATGGCCTCTAGCTCGCCTTTTACAACCTCGATTTGCTCTCGCAAGGCCGTCATCTTGGCTTGATGTTCGGCCAGGGCCTTGCGGTGACCTTCCACCTCCTGGCCCACTTCCTCCCGTCGCTCAGAGAGCTGTGTCAGGCGGTTGCGCCGGTCAGCCGCTTCGGTAGCCAATTGGAAAGCCTGGTCCTGGACCCTGGTCAGTTTCCCCTGGACGGCCTGCCGTTCCCTCTTGCGGGCCTTCAATTGTTCCTGGGTCTCCGGCAGATTAGTCAGCCGCTCTTGAAGCTGGGTCTCAGCTCGGCCTAGTTCTTCCTGGGCCTCTGCCACCCTCTCCAGTTGAGCTGCGCGGTTGGCCTCCAGGGATGCGATTTCCTGGGCGATGTCCTCGCTCTGTTGATTGAGGAGCCGCAACCGTTCCTCGCTGACGGCTAGTTCCCGCTTCTTTTCTTCTGACTGGGCTTGCAGGTCGTTTTCCATCAGGTGCCAGTCACTGAGCTTGTGCCGCAATCGGCCCTGCTGGGCTCTTAATTCGGCCTTCCGCAACTCCAGTGTCTCTAGCTCGGCCTCGCGCTCCTGCGATAGCTCCTGCCGCTGCTTGACTTTGGCCTCGGCCTCGCGCAGGGCCGCTTGGGCCTTTCGCCAACGATAGGCGTACCAAGTGCGCAGGGATTCCTCCAGTTGTTGGGACAACTCTTGATACTGCTGTGCTCGCTCGGCTTGCTTCTCCAAGCGTTTGAGCCGGGGGGCGATCTCGTTGACGAGGTCGTTGACCCGGAGGATGTTGTCCCTGGTCCGCTGCAGCTTGTTGATGGCCTCCGTGCGTTTGGCCCGGTGGATGCTGATGCCGGCTGCCTCCTCGAAGATGGCTCGTCGTTCAAGGGGCCGCAGCGACAAGACGGCGTCCACCAGGCCCTGGCCAATGACGTTGTAGGTTCGGCGGCCCAGGCCACTCTTGCCCAACAACTCGGTGATATCCTTTAGCCTGACCCGATTGCCGTTCAAGAGATATTCGTTTTCACCTGAGCGGTAGGCGCGGCGGCTGATGGTCACCTCGCTGTACTCCGTGGGCAGTCCGCCATCGCTGTTGTCCAGGGTGATGGAAGCCTGGGCCATGCCCTGGCGGGAGCGCCTTTCGCTGCCCCAGAAGATCATGTCTTCAGTACGCTTGGCCCTGAGTGCGCTGTAGCTCCGCTCGCCCAGCACCCAGCGTATGGCGTCGGCGACGTTCGACTTGCCGCTACCATTGGGACCTACGATGACCGTGATCCCGTCCTCAAACGCGAACTCCGTCTTGGTGGCGAAAGTTTTATAGCCCTGCAATTCCAGATGCTTAAGACGCAATCCATTTCTCCCTGTTTCACTTCAACTCACAGCGAATTATACAGCTTATTGGGATCGATGTCAACTGGAGACCCTTAGGGCTTCGGAAACCCTAAGGGTCTGAGTCTCAGCAGAGCCACTTTGGCTGCTTCTTGCTCGGCAACTTGCTTGTTATGCCCGACACCACGGCCATAGGCCACATCGCCGATGAGCACCTCAATGGTGAACTCCTTGGCGTGGTCGGGACCCCGCTCGGCTATGGTGCGGTAGATGGGCGTTACCTGAAGCTCTCCCTGGGTCAACTCTTGCAGCATGCTCTTGGCGTCCTTGTACAGTTCTTCATCGAGGATGTGGTTGATCTCTGGCTCAATGCACCTCAGGACGAGACCCTCGACAGCTTGAAGTCCCTGATCAAGGAGGATCGCTCCCACCAGTGCCTCGAAGGTAGCGCAGAGGAGGGCCTGGCGCTTCCGCCCCCCACTCTCTGCTTCGCCTCGGCTCAACAGTAGGTATGGGCCGAGGTTCAGAGCCGCGGCAAAGTAGGCTAGTGTCTCCCTTTTGACCAGGGCGGCCCGCAGGCTGGTCAGTCGCCCTTCCGCCATCTCCGGGAAGCGGTTGTAGAGGTACTTCGCCGTGAGGAAGTCAAGCACCGCGTCTCCCAGGAACTCCAGTCGCTCGTTATCGGACAGCGGGTGGTCGGGGTTCTCGTTGATATAGGATCGGTGGGTGAGAGCCCTTTGCAAAAGCGACTTGTCTCTGAAAGCAATCCCCAGTATTTCCTCTAGTTTGGACAGATTCATTCTGATCATACTGGTGTAAAAAGTGGGACGTAAAACGTGAAACGTGAGGAGTTGATAATCATCACGCTTCACGCATCACGTTTCACGGCTCGTATGCCTTGAGCACGATGGTCGCATTGTGCCCTCCGAAGCCGAAGGAGTTGGAGAGGGCTACCTTGACATCAGCCTGGCGAGCTACGTTGGGCACGTAGTCAAGATCGCACTCAGGGTCGGGATACTCGTAGTTGATGGTGGGGTGGATGATGCCCTCCTGGATGGTCTTGACGCACACTATGGCTTCCAGCGCGCCAGCCGCTCCCATGAGGTGGCCGGCCATGGACTTGGTGGAACTGATAGGGACCTGGTAGGCATAGTCGCCGAAAACGGTCTTGATGGCCTTGGTCTCGGTCACATCGTTGAGAATCGTGGAGGTACCGTGGGCGTTGATGTAGTCAACGTCCGTTGGCTCCAGGCCCGCCTTTTTCAAGGCCCTCTTCATGGATTTGGCGGCCCCCCTTCCATCCACGGCCGGGGCGCTGATGTGAAAGGCGTCGGAGGTAGCCCCGTAGCCAACCATTTCAGCCAATGGCTTTGCCCCACGGCTCAGGGCATACTCCAGGCTCTCCAGGATCAGGATGGCTGCACCCTCTCCGAAGACGAAGCCATCGCGCTGAGCGTCGAAAGGGCGGCTGGCTCGCTCTGGATCGTCGTTGCGCCGCGAGAGCGCACCCGTGCGGTGGAAAGCAGCCATCCCGAGGGGCACGAACGGGGACTCGCTGCCCCCAGCGATGACGGCCACCGCGTCGCCGCGGCGGATGAGTTCAGCGGCTTCGCCGACGACGTTGCTGCCAGTGGCGCAGGCCGAGACGATGCAGAAGTTGGGCCCTGCCGCGCCGAAGATGATGGCTACCTGCCCCGCTGCCATGTTGGCGATCATCATAGGGCCGGTCAAAGGACTGACTCGCATGGGGCCCTTCGTGAAGAGATCATGGTAGCCCTTGTCCATGGTCGGAAGCCCACCTATCCCAGAGCCGATAATCACGCCCACGTCGTCGGCGTTGTTCTGATCAATGGTAAGCCCCGCCTGCTCCAGGGCCTGGGCCGTGGAGGCGATGGCGAACTGAATGTAACGATCCAGTCTCCGGGCATCCTTGCGGCTCATGTAATCTTCGGGGTCGAAGCCCTTTACCTCGCAGGCGATCTGAGTCAAGTAGGGTGAAGGATCGAAGTGGGTGAGGGGCCCCGCCCCCGATCTGCCTGCCACGAGATTCCGCCAGGTGGTCTCCACATCGAGACCCACGGGGTTGATAGTCCCCATGCCGGTGATCACCACTCGATTGTTCATCTTGCGCATTTTAATCTCCTTAGTCAGCAGTCAGAAACCAGGTTTTTTGAACCCTCTGCATCCAAACCATGCGTGACTGTCAGCGTTTCCGATACCCTGAGAAGCACTTTTGAGCGAAAACCTGGTTTCTCTTTGTTTCAGGTTAGTTGGCTCTTGAGGCCGCTCCCTGTCAGGGGGATAACGGTGATCTCCTCAGGCCCGATGGGACCGCGAAGCTGCGGCAGCGCAGCGATGGCCACGGCCGAAGTCGGCTCAATATAAAGCCCGCGCCGGGCCAACTGGTCGCGGGCGCGTAGCGTCGCCTCGTCGCTCACGGCCAGCGCCGCGCCACCCGTCTCCCGCACCGCTGCTAAGATCTGGCGGCCTCGCACAGGCCTGGCAGAGCTGATGCCCTCAGCGATGGTCTCGTTCTTCTCAATAGGGAAGGCATCGTCCAGTCCCCGTTGGTAAGCTTCGTACAGGGGAGCGCAGGGCGCAGCTTGGATGGCGAAGAGACGGGGCGGCTTTTCGATCAGGCCGGCCGCCAGCAGGTCATTGAAGCCGCGGTAGGCTCCTAGCAGCAGGTTGCCCTGGCCGACGGGCAGAACCACGTTGTCGGGAGCGCGCTGGCCCAGTTGCTCCCAAATCTCATAGGCGATGGTCTTCAGGCCCTCCAGGGTGAAGGGGTTGTAGTTGTGGCTGGCGTAGTAAGCGCCCTGGGCGGCTGCTTCCTGAACAGCCTCGGCCGTTCTCTCTCGTGTCCCCTCCACCTTCACCAGCTTGGTGCCATAGGCGGAGATCTGAGCGAGCTTGTTTGGTGAGGCATACGCTGGAACATATATCTCGGCCTCTATCCCGCTCCGAGCGGCGTAATAAGCACTCCGTGCGGCATAGGCTGCCAGGCTGGCCCCCGCGTTGCCCGACGAGTCCTCCACTACTCTCTTCACTCCCAGCCCTCTCAGCACGTTGATCAACACAGCCGTGCCTCGGTCTTTGAAAGACCCCGTGGGATTCAGGAACTCCAGTTTGCAGTGGATCTTGGTATCATAGACCTGGGTTTCGACCAGAGGAGTGAGCCCCTCGCCCAGGGAGATGACGCCGCCAGAGGCGGCGTCATCGTACTTCACCGGCAGCATGGCCCGATAGCGCCACAGGCTGAAATCGCTCGTCTCGATTTCATCTTGGGCGAAGCCCGGGGCGACCTCCAGATCGAAGACGCCGCCGCACTCGCAGCGCCATTGGTGGGTGTCGTGAGGATATGTTCGTTTGCAGGACAAGCAGTGCAGGTTCATGGCTGCTCAATGGCCTCCCAAATCTCGATTGTGTCGCCTTCCTTAACCTGGCTACCCTTGATAACCCTGGCAAAGATGCCCTCGCGGGGCATGACGCAGTCGCCGACCTGGTGATAGATAGCGCAGCGGTCGTGGCAGACCTTGCCGTGCTTGGTGATTTCCAGTATGACCTCGTCGCCGACTCGCACCTGCGAGCCGATGGGCAGGGAGAGGAAGTCCAGGCCCTGGGTGGTGAGGTTCTCGGCGAAGCTGCCCGGCCCGACGTTGAGACCCAGGGCGCGCATCTTCTCAATGCTCTCCAGAGCCAGCAGGCTCACCTGGCGGTGCCAGTCGTCGGCGTGGGCGTCGCCTTTGGAGATGCCGCCCTCCTGGATCAGGGCCAGCGTCTCAGGACGCATGGTGATCTCGCCCGTGGCCACCGCCACTCGCTCGGTGTCGGGCTTGCCGCCCACGTCCACCATGCGGGCATGCCCTTCTTCATCCAAATGCGTTAACTGCATTTGTGATCCTCCCAAGCGAGATTATACCACAAGTACATTTTTAACTCAAGAATAGCAACATCATTGGCATCGTCTGGTCGCGCTCATCTTTGTCATAATCGCCTCTTTGTAGTATAATATCGCTGGAGGTAAACTGGGGCATGTTTGGTCGTTCAAAAAAGATAAAGGACAGTTTGACGCGCACCCGCCAGTCTTTTTTCGGGCGGGTCGCTGGTCTGTTTGGGGCCAATGAGGTCACCGAGGAGCTTTGGGAGGAACTGGAGGAGCTATTGATCCAGGCCGACGTCGGGGTGAACACCACCGTTGAGCTTGTGGAAAGACTGCGAGAGCGCGTCGCCAAAGAGCGAGTGCGTGATGCCAGAGACGTGGAAGGAATGCTCAAAGAGGAGCTGGCAGCCACGTTGGACGGCGGCCCTCCCTTGAGCATCAATGATCCGCGATTGCTCACGGTCGTCCTGGTGGTGGGGACCAATGGTTCGGGCAAGACCACCAGCATCGCCAAGCTGGCGCATTACTACCAGGCGCAGGGCCGAAAGGTCATCCTCGGCGCGGCCGACACCTTCCGGGCGGCGGCCATTGATCAGCTCAAAATCTGGGGGCAGCGGGCTGGCTGCACCGTCATCGCCCATCAGCCGGGGGCCGATCCGGGGGCCGTGGTCTATGATGCTATCCGGGCCGCTGGATCTCGTGGCGCGGACATGCTCATCGTGGACACGGCGGGCCGTCTGCACACCAAGTACAATTTGATGCAGGAGCTCAAGAAGGTGCGAGGTGTGGCGGCCAAGCAGGTGCACCAAGCGCCGCATGAGACCCTCCTGGTGCTGGATGCCACCACCGGGCAGAATGCCCTCTCCCAAGCCAGACATTTCAAGGACGACGTGGAGGTGACAGGCATCTTCCTGGCCAAGCTAGATGGCACGGCCAAGGGGGGCGCTGTCTTCGCCATTGCCAGAGAGCTGGGCCTGCCCATCCGCTTCGTGGGCATCGGCGAAGGCATGGAGGACATGGCCGAATTCGACGCCCAGGAGTTCGTGGAGGGGCTGTTCGGCGCGGAGGGTGGGCAATGAGGCAATGAGTGAACGAGGAATGAGGTAACGAGCGACTCGTAGCTCATGCTTGAGAGAACCGGGAGGTCAATAATCTATGGAAGAACTGAAGAGCAAGCTAAACAAGTTGAAGCAACGCATCGAGCAGATGAAGGAGCGTCTTTGACCTAACTAGCAAGGAACAGGAGATAACGCGGCTGGAGCGGCAGGCGGCCAAGCCCGATTTCTGGGAGCGTCCGGAGGAAGCCCAGGCCGCGATGCGGAAGCTGGCCTCTCTCAATGAGGAGGTAGAGACCTGGATGGGGCTGACAGAGCGTGTAGCCGATGCTCAGACCCTCCTCGATTTGGCCATCGCCGATGAGGACGCGGCCATGGCTGGCGATATAGCCGGCGAAGTCGAGACCATCGAGGCTGAGTTGGAGCGGCTGGAGTTCTGGTTGCTCTTCTCAGGTCCCCACGACAAGGGGGCCGCTATCCTGGGCATCCACGCCGGAGCGGGCGGCACCGAGGCCCAGGATTGGGCAGAGATGCTGCTCAGGATGTACCTGCGTTGGGCCGAGGGACGCGGCTACAAAACCAGCGTCCTGGACAGCATGTCGGGTGAGGAGGCCGGCCTGAAAAGGGCTATCGTCAGTGTTGAAGGAGATCACGCCTATGGTTATCTGAGGGCGGAGAGAGGCGTCCACCGTTTGGTGCGTCTTTCTCCTTTTGACGCTGCCCACCGGCGGCACACCTCCTTTGCCCTGGTGGAGATCTGGCCCGACATTGGGGAGAAGATCGAAGTGGACGTAAACCTCGACGACCTGAGCATTGACACCTTCCGCTCCAGCGGGCCAGGCGGGCAGCATATGCAGAAAACCAGCTCGGCGGTGCGCATCACCCACTTGCCTACAGGGACCATTGTCAGTTGCCAGAACGAGCGCTCGCAGGCCCAGAATCGGGAGACAGCCATGAAGATCCTGAGGGCCCGTCTCTTCGATCTGGAGCAAAAGAAGCAGGAGGCAGAACAGTCGCGCCTCAAGGGCAAGCACGTCGAGGCTGGCTGGGGCAACCAGATCCGTTCCTACGTGCTGCATCCCTACAAAATGGTCAAGGATCTGCGTACTGGCCACGAAACGGGAAACGCCGAAGCAGTTCTTGATGGGAACTTGGACGGTTTCATCGAGGCTTACTTGCGGTCAATAGTGGGTGACGGAAAACTCGCTTAGAGGCGATTTGACAATTTCGGCCGAAAGGCGTATAATTATTGCGTATAAAATAACCATAGTGGGGGGTTTCTGCCATGGTCTCAGAGCGATGAGAACTGTACTCTCAGGCGCTCTTTTTTCGCCAGGTGTAACTCCCCCCCGCAGCAGAGGCGGCTCCCATACCCGCGGTTTCGGCCTGCGATATCCGGCGGCCCTTCGGCTACGCTCAGGACAGGCGTGGGAGCCGCCTCTGCTTGCCTGAATAGAGGTATTGATAGGTGGCTGAGAACGTCGAAGAACTGTTAACCCGATTTGAAGAGCATTTGGCGCGGTCGGCTTTGGCATCAACAACCATCGTGAACTACCTGGCCGACCTGAGAACCTTTGCTCGTTGGCACGTTGGTGTCGGCTCGACTGAACTCGCCGAAGTCAAGGGGCCGTCGTCCCTGTTGGAGTTGACGCCCGACGACATCCGGGAATATCGCCGCCACATGCAGATCAACGAGGGGTGGGCCCCTGCCACGATCAATCGGCGCCTGCAAGCTGTTCGCAAATTCTACGGCTTTGCCATGGAAACTGGCCTGACGGAGAGCAACCCTGCATCCGGGGTGCGGTTGATTACGAGACCTGAGCCAAACCCGCCTCGCACCCTGGCTCCTGAGGAGGTCGCTAGCCTCTTTCAGGCGATACAAGAAGGGCGGCCCAGCCTGGTTAGGCGCGACTACGCCATTGTCCAGTTGTTGATTCAAACAGGGATCAAGTTGGGAGAATTGACGAGATTACGCCTGTCTGATGTCCAACTGCGGGGCAATGGGGAGGGTATGCTATTGGTGGGCGGCGGAAACTCTCGTGGCGGAAACCCTCGCGAAGGCAATGGCAATAGGCGCCGCCAGGTGCCCCTCAATTCCCTGGCCTGTGCCGCCTTGCGGGACTACCTGCGAGTCAGACCTCCCTCGGCTAGTACCGAAAACCTCTTCCTCAGTCAAGAGGGTAGCTGCATTTCCAAACGCGCGGTGCAGCGGCTGATACGCCTCTACACCCAGGCCGCTGGCCTGGAGAATGTATCGGCCCATGCCTTGAGGCATACTTTTGCGGTGTCCACTTTGGCGGACACGGGGGATGTTTCGCTCGTGTCGCGACTGTTAGGCCATCGGTGCATGGAGACCACTGCCAAGTACTTGGGTTGAGTAGCCAACGGCGTATCGAAACCTCTGGCAGTTTGCGATCAATAAATAGCCAATATCCAATAACTAATATCCAATCAGGAGGGGACATCTTGCAAGTAAAAGACTTCAGGGCCTTGCGCATCAGCCTGGCTTCGCCAGATGAGATGCGTTCCTGGTCCTACGGCGAAGTGACCAAGCCAGAAACCATCAACTACCGCCGGCTGAGACCCGAGAAGGACGGCCTCTTCTGCGAGGCCATCTTTGGGCCTCAAAGAGATTGGCAGTGCTATTGCGGCAAGTACAAAAACGTGCGCTACAAGGGCATAATCTGTGACAAATGCGGCGTGGAAGTGACTCGCTCCTCGGTTCGCCGGGAGCGCATGGGGCACATCGAACTAGCGGCCCCGGTGGCCCACGTCTGGTATACGCGGCGCGTGCCCAGCCACCTGGGGCAACTGCTGAACATCTCGCGGCGATACCTGGATCGCGTCCTCTATTTTGCTCAGTACATCATCACCGGGATAGATGAGGAAGCGCGGCAAAAAGCCCTGCATCGCCTTGAAGAGGAATTGGCCCTGGAACAGGCTAACCTGGGGAAGGAGACCCAGGAGCAGATTGATGAGCTAGAGCGTGAAGTAGCTGGGAAAGCCGGGGAGTTGGAGGAGGGCCGGCAGGCCACTCATCAGCGCCTGGAGGAGGAGTTGGCCACAGCCACCGAAGGAATCATGAAAGAGGCCCAAGCCCTGCAAACGAAGGTGGAGGGTCGCCAGGGTAAGAAAGTACGGGTTCCTTTGATCTTCTCGCCCACTGAGGAGGCCATCGTCGAGAACGGCGAGGTGGTGGGCCTGGAGCATTTGGTTCTTTTGAATAGGGTCGTGCAAGAAGAGTTAAGTAGGATCGAGGGCCAGATCAGAGTCGAACAGGATCAGAACGCAACTGCGGTGGAAGCTGATATCGAGACCCTGCGTCGTGGTTTGGAAGATGAAATCCAGAGACTGCGGGCGAAGTCGGCTCCGGAGATAGAGGTTCTGAAGCAAAAGGCCGATGCTGACCGCAAGGAGCTAATGAATCTGTCCCAGATGGAATTGCTGGAAGAGGCTCGCCACCGGGAGCTGAAGACCAAATGGGGTCAGGTCTTCAAGGCTGGCATGGGAGCTGAGGCTTTCTATGAGATCCTGCAAGCGCTGGACCTGGACGTCTTGGCCAAGCAGTTGTGGATCGAGGTCCGTACCACCCGCTCAAAACAGCGCCGCAAGAAGGCGGTCAAGAGGTTGCAGGTGACGGAGGCTCTGCGAAAATCAGGCAACCGACCCGAGTGGATGATCTTGACTGTGCTGCCCGTCATTCCACCCGAGCTTAGGCCCATGGTCCAGTTGGACGGAGGCCGCTTCGCTACCAGTGATCTGAACGATCTCTATCGGCGAGTGATCAACCGCAATAACCGCCTCAAGCGTCTTTTGGAACTTGGCGCGCCTGACGTCATTGTGCGCAACGAGAAGCGCATGCTCCAGGAGGCAGTTGATTCCCTTATTGACAACAGCTACCGAGGCAAGGCCATGTCTCGGCGTGGCCAACGGGAACTGAAATCCCTCTCGGACATGCTCAAGGGCAAGAAAGGGCGCTTCCGCCGCAACCTCCTGGGCAAGCGCGTGGACTATTCGGGTCGCTCGGTGATCGTCACCGGCCCGGAGCTGAAGCTACACCAGTGCGGTCTGCCCAGAACTATGGCTCTGGAGCTCTATCGGCCCTTTGTGATCGGCAAGCTAGTGGAATACAACTATGCCAATAACGTCAAGGGGGCCAGGCGGCTCATTGAGCGGGAGCACCCCGAGGTCTGGGAGATCCTGGAAGAGGTGGTCAAGGAGCAACCGGTGTTGCTCAACCGCGCCCCCACCCTGCACCGCTTGGGCGTCCTGGCCTTCCAGCCTGTCCTGGTGAATGGCAAGGCCATCCAGGTACATCCCTTGGTCTGTGCCGCCTTTAATGCTGACTTCGATGGCGACCAGATGGCCGTGCACGTGCCGCTATCCAAGCGTGCCGTGGAAGAGACGCTAAAGCTCATGCTATCCACGCAGAATTTGCTCAAGCCAGCCAGTGGTGATCCCATTGTAAGTCCCACCAAGGACATGGTTATGGGGTGCTATTATCTCACCGTGGAAGAGGACGGCTGCCGGGGCGAGGGCAAAGTCTTCATTGACCTTGATGAGGTCTCCCTGGCCTACGAGCTGGACAAGGTTGATCTGCATGCCAAGATCAAGGTTTTGTATGTGCGAGAGCAGCGCACACCTGAGATTGTCCGCGACGAGTATGACGTGAGTGGTTGGAAGATCCTGGTGGAGGATGGCGACGCGATAGCCGATGGCACGCCTATCGCTAGCTGGCATGGCGAGAAAGAGAAAGTTGTCAAGAAGGGTGGCCAGGTCTTGCGGAGGGATAGCCATATCACAGTAGTCTATGAGGGGACAAAACGCCCTGTGGAGACCACGGTCGGGCGGGCCATTTTCAACCTGATCTTGCCCGATGAACTGCGTTTCGCGAACGAGCTTATGGACAAAGGGCAGCTCAAGGACTTGGTGGCCAAGTGCCATAAACAGCTTGGCCTGGAGGCGACCAGCGAGCTGGTGGATAAGATCAAAGCCATCGGCTTTGAGTATGCCACCCGGTCAGGCGTGACCATCGCTGTCTCTGACCTGACAGTGCCCGAGGCCAAATACACAATTCTGGCGCAGGCCTCTGAGCAAGTCAGAGAAGTGGAGCGACAGTACAGACGGGGGCTCTTGACCGAGGATGAGCAGTACTCTAAGATAATCGAACTATGGACCAGGGCCACTGATGACGTGACCGAGGCTGTGGCCCTGGCGCTTGCTCCAAATGGCCCCATCCAGATGATGGCGCAATCGGGAGCCACCAAAGGGGGATTTCAGCCCATTCGGCAGCTCGCGGGCATGCGTGGTCTGATGGCCGATCCAGCGGGGCGGATCATCTCCATGCCCATCCTTTCCAACTTCCGAGAGGGTTTGTCAACATTGGAGTACTTCATCTCCACCCATGGGGCGCGCAAGGGCCTGGCCGATACCGCTCTGCGCACTGCTGACGCTGGCTACCTCACTCGACGGCTGGTGGACGCGGCTCAGGACGCGATAGTCAATGCCGTGGACTGCGGTACCGTAAGCGGTATCTGGATCAAGAAAGCGGACGATGTGGGCGGCCAGGCTTTGGTGACGCGAATTCAGGGCCGGGTCGCAGCGGGGCCAGTTGCTGACCCTGAGACTGGTGAGATCATAGTCTCCGCCGGCGATATGATTACGGAAGAAGAGGCGGAGACCATCGAGGCGGCTGGCGTCGAGGAGGTCTATATCCGTTCGCCTATGACCTGCCAACTCAGATACGGCCTCTGCGCCCAGTGCTACGGGCGGGACCTGGGCCGCGGGAAGATGGTTGAAGTAGGGAGCGCAGTGGGCATCGTGGCCGCTCAATCCATTGGCGAGCCGGGCACACAGCTTACCCTGCGCACCTTCCACACCGGTGGAGTAGTCTCAGGGGGAGACATCACCCACGGCTTGCCGCGAGTAGAGGAGCTTTTTGAGGCTCGAAAGAATCCCAAAGGCGAGGCCCTCATGACCGACATTGATGGGATGGTGGAGGTCCGGCGCGAGGAGGGGGTACGCTACGTCAAGGTCGTCAATAGTGAGCTTCTCCGCGACGAGTACGACATCAAGCATGGCTGGAAGATACTGGTCGAGGATGGCGAAGAGATAGCCGATGGGGAGCCTATCGCTAGCCGGGGCGAGAAGAAGCGAGTTGTTAAGAAGGGCGGACGGGTCTTGCGGGAGGACCGCCACATCACCGTAGTCCACGAGAGGCGAGAAGAGCGAGAATACGAAGTGCCCTCAGCGGCGCGACTGACCGCGAGCGAAGGCGAATGGGTGACGGCCGGCCAGCAGTTGACAGAGGGATCCAAGAACACCCATCACATTCTGCGTATCCTGGGACGGGAGGCTACCCAACTCTACCTGCTCTCGGAGATTCAGCAGGTCTACAGTTCTCAAGGGGTAGACATCAACGATAAGCACTTCGAGGTAATCATCAGCAAGATGCTGAACAAGGTGCAGGTAACCTCCTCGGGCGATACCAAGCTCCTGCCGGGGGAGGTTGTGAACCGCTCGGCCTTCACCGAGATCAATGATAAGGCAGCAGCCGAAGACGGCCGCCAGGCTACGGCTCAACCACTCCTGCTAGGTATCAGCAAAGCTGCCCTCAATACCGACAGCTTCCTTTCGGCAGCTTCCTTTCAGCATACCATCAGAGTTCTGGCTGGTGCGGCCATCGAGGGCCGGCAGGACCATCTCCTTGGCCTGAAAGAGAACGTCATCATCGGCAAGCTGATCCCGTCGGGAACTGGTTTTCGGGGCTGGCCTGGTCATGAGGGCGAACTCCCTTCAGAGACCTTTGAGGATGTGAAATTCGCATCGTTCAGAAAGGGCGGCGCTGGGAAACCGGCCGCTGCCTTGGAAGAAGAGGAAGAGGAGACTACCGAGGAAGTGACTATCCCGCAAATGGATGAAGCCAAGTTACCTCTGGCTGCCAGCTCGTAAGATACAGGGGCTACTATTGAGGAGGGCGGTGATCGGGTCTTATTCGGTCGCCGCCCTTTTGTTTGGGACAACGGACTGGTAGGATTCACTGCTTCGATGTTCTAAACCCGCAGCAACCCCAGCGGACAACAGCACCCACAGGTCTCAAGCTCTTCTTGTTTGACAAAAGCCTGGAAATAGCATATAGTAGGGGCAGGGTCTATCCTGCCAAGAGGTCAAATTCTGGTTTTACAAGTTAAGGAGGCGAAATGCAGTTTACAGACAAAATGGTCACTTGCGAACAGTGCGGGTCTCAATTCGTGTTCACCGTCACCAAGCAGCGGGAAATGGTCGAACGAGGTGTCGAGTTGATCGAGCCCAAGTTCTGTCCTCGCTGCAGTGCTGCTGTCGAAGAGCCCGGAACTAGGCTCAACTGTGAGCAGTGTGGGTCTCAATTCATGTTCACCGCCACTGAGCAGCGGGTAATGGCCGAACGCGGCGCCGAGTTGTTCGAGCCTAAGTTCTGTCCTCGCTGCCGCGCTGTTGAGGAGCCTGGAGCTAAGCTCATTGGGCAGGTGAAATGGTTCGACGCCATCAAGGGCTGGGGCTTTATTACCAAGGCCAGCGGTGAGGACATCTTCGTTCACAATTCCAACATCGAGGGCCGCGTCACCCTGCAAGACGGACAGAAAGTGGAGTTCCTGGTCGAGCAAGGCCCAAAAGGGCCTGCAGCAGTCGAGGTGGCGCCTCTGCCGACGGAGTAAGAACACGGATCAGCAGGATTAAACGGATGTTGCGCACCAAGATCATTTGCACCATCGGGCCGGCTAGCCGTGCTCCTGAAATGCTGCGGGAACTGATGCTGGCTGGCATGAACGTGGCCCGCCTGAATTTCTCCCACGGCAGCCAATCCTACCACGGCGAGAACATCGAGCGCATCCGCGCTATGGCTGCCGAGGTGGGAAAACCCATAGCCATCCTGACCGACCTGCAGGGGCCCAAGTTGCGGGTTGGAGAGATGGAAGGAGATGGGGTGCTTTTGGTTTCCGGAGAGACGGTAATCCTAACCACGCGGCCCATCGTGGGCCACGTCGGCGAGGCGCCTGTCCAGTACGCCGAGCTTCCGCGAGACGTGGAAGCCGGCGACCGCATCCTCATTGACGACGGACTGCTGGAGCTGGAGGTGCTTTCCACCGGGGAGATGGACATCACCTGTCGGGTGATCGCCGGCGGCTTGCTCCAGACCAACAAGGGGATGCACTTGCCCCGCGCCTCTCACGCCATTCCTGCCATCACCGATAAGGACCGTCGAGACTTGCGCTTCGTATTGGAGCAGCAGGTGGACTGGGTGGCCCTCTCCTTTGTGCGCAACCCAGCCGAGGTGCGGGAGCTGCAGGAGATGATCCGGCAGCGAAGTTCGGCAAGGACTTCGGCGAGCTCAGTCGAGCCGTCTCTGACTGTCTCCGACTTCCCTGTGCCCGTGGTGGCCAAAATCGAAAAGCCGGAGGCTGTGGACAACATTGACGGGATCATCGAGGCGGCGGACGCGATCATGGTGGCCCGCGGCGACCTGGGGGTAGAGACCTCGCCGGAGGCTGTGCCCATCGTGCAGAAGATGATCATCGCCAAATGCAACGCCGTGGGCAAGCCGGTGATTACCGCCACCCAGATGTTGGATTCAATGATGCGCAACCCGCGGCCGACCAGGGCTGAGGCCAGCGACGTGGCCAATGCCATCTTGGACGGCACCGATGCCATCATGCTCTCTGGCGAGACGGCGGTGGGCAAGTATCCCCTTGAATCCGTGCAGACGATGGTCAGGATCGCCAAAGAGGCTGAACGAAGTGGGTTGGCAGGCGTAGCCAGACCCCGCCCGCCCCGTGGCCCTTTGACAAGACTTCTGCGAGCTCAGTCGAGCTGCTCAGGACACGGCCCTTCGACAAGTTCAGGACGCAGCCCGGTGATTTCCATTGCCGACGCCGTCGCCCATGCCACCAGCGAGACGGCCAGTGATCTGGAAGCGGCGGCAATCATCACCCCCACGATCTCAGGTCACACCGCTCGGGTCATCTCCAGATATCGCCCCCGCTGCCCCTTAATCGCCGTTACGCCCAGCCCTGTGGTTCAGCGTCAGTTGGCCCTCTATTGGGGCGTTCGCCCACTGCTCTCCAGGCGCGCCGACAGCACCGATGAAACGATCTCTGGTGCGGTCCGGACGGCGCAAGAGCACGGATTGGTAAAACCGGGCGACGTGGTGGTCATCACTGCTGGCGCGGCGGGCAGCGACCCCGGCACGACAGACATCATGAAGGTACAAGTCGTTCAGTCTTGAGCGAATTACCCCCCAGCAAGCTGGGGGCCATCCTGGCTACCTTAGTGAAGTCTGCCACGTTTGCTTGCTGGAGCCAGCAGCCCTTGACCGCGCACTGGACTGGATGTTACCGCTCTGTCCACAGGTCATCGAGCCAGGCACAGGCGCTGGCGTGTACGGTCGCTTCGCGCGGTTGCACAAGATGCCCGAACTGAGGGATTTGATAACCCAATGAGGTTGCACAGTGAAGTCAAGAACTATGGAGATGTATGGCAGTCGGGAGTTGAGAGAACCCAATGGAAGACCAAATAAACATCATCATTCGTTTACCATCAACGTTCGCTCGACACTACCGTCAAGTCATCACCCGCTACCTGGCCAATGGCTGGTGGCAACTTTCCACTTCTGAGCGTCGGGCTGGATTCGAAGCGTTCAACATTCTGCATGCGGCCCGGGTACAACGCGGAGATGAGAGCCTGACGTTCCGACAGGTCTACGATGTGTACGTGGAACGCACGTGGTCGGACCGGTATATTGACGAGCTGCTGTCCCTATCCAGCCCGGCTGAGGAACATTCGAGCTTACGTCGCAGATTTGCTACGCTCATCGTGACCAGCCTACGCAAGGTCGGACTGGTACAACAAAGCGTGCCCGATAGCCAAGTGTTGTTGGCCTACATTCTGCACTGGTGGGAATCGTTTGCCGCAGGTTATGCTTTTGAGGTGGAGATCTTTCACGATTTGCAGGAGTCAGGTATCAAGTTTGAGGCACACGATCTACGCGACCGCGCGGCTCGCCGTTCGCCTTACGACTTGAAGGTACTTGGACAACCAGGTGATGTGAAAACGAGTCTCTATTTTCTTCAGCGGCCACAGCGCCCGCTTGTCAGTCAATTCTACATCACGCGCCTGAATACCGAACACAGAATCCGGGCCTTAGTGGTCTTCCTTAAGCCAGAGGCTTGGGCGCTCATTGACGGTGGGACGATCTTCACCCACCTGGCAAAACTGGCTAAGGTGTGGCCCCAAAGCGCGGAGGTTCAAGTGGGGCCGGTGCGGTTGGTCGTGGCCGATTATCAGGTCTGGAAAACTAATGTGTGCCGTAAACAGATGCAAGGAGGAAACGAATGACTGCAGTTATGACACAGAAACTGATCGGCGAGATGAATGATGCGGAGTTCAGGACATTGATGGAGCGATTTATCGAACGTGAAACGCAGGGTACTGCCGAGGCTCCGTCCGATGTGTTTTTTGAGACCCTGCCAGATTTCTTTGCGGCGGCGGAGATTAAGCGCGTCGAGGTGGGCGGAGAGCTTCGGGGCGACCGGCTGGTACTTTCCATTCCAGGCGAACTACCAGCCCAGGTACGAGAGGTTGAACTCCAGTTCCCCGCAATGCAGGTGGTGGTGAGCATGGTACCGCAGGCGTAGCCTGCGCCCCGGCGATGCTGGGCTACTAATTGGCGCCAAAATCGAGTCTCAGATGAACGATGAGCAGGATGTTGGTCTTGCTGAACAAACTGAAAACTCAAGCCGCCTCTGACTGGTTGACCGACTGCCAATGGGCTGCATTCGACGATATACGCAATGCACTGCGCTTCCCAGAGATAGTGAATGTGCATGGGCCGGTCGGCAGCGGTAAGACGTTCCTGGCCTGGACGCTTGGCCGGAGGCTAGAGATACCTTACTTCCCCAGCCTGGCAGCCTTCGACGAGCGCTGCGAACGCCCCACAACCCCAGGCCACCGTGGACAACGCTGGTGCTGGTGAGCGTGCCGTGCGAGACCTGCTGGCAGTGGCCCAGCGAGCAGGGCGAGCCAGCCACGGAGCTCTACTTAGCTCTCTCCGGGCAGGCGGGCCAAGGAAGCGACAAGCGTTGGTGCGGCCTGCCAGGCTGTCGTTCAGTAACCAGTGAAAGCCACCTGCGTCAACCGCACGGTGGCTTTTTGCTTTTGCCAAACGAGGCGAAACGTGATATACTTGCCTGGCAACCAAACAAAAAGGGATTACAGAGTAGCTGCTCTGGTAATCCCAAAACCTACTCCTGAACGCCCAGGAGAAAGACTTGAGGAATTGTAGCACAAAGCCGCTTCCTGGGCAAGTGATGGATTTCCAGTCCCCCGGACGAACAGACAAGCGAGAATCCAGACCATGCAAATCAAACGTGTCGTAATCGCCAACCCCATCATCAACTCGCCTTTTGAGGAACCCAAGCTCCATTTTCGTTTCTCCGAACAAGGCATCACCGACGAGATAGCGCCGGGCCGCCGCCAGAGCGAGTACTTCGTCCCCATCGCCCGCCCCAGGAAAAAGGGCCAACAACAACTGGCCTTCGAGACGTGGACTGAAGACCGCATCCAGCCCAACGAATTCATCAACCGTGTGCGGGGCCGGGTGGAGCTGTGGCGCAAAGGCGGCTACGTGGGGATTACCAGAACCACTCGCCGCCTGCTCGAGCACTGGCAGAACCCTGAGCGCGAGCGCAAACTCTTCTTCTGTCAGATTGAGGCCCTGGAGACAGCGATCTATATCACCGAAGTGGCGCACAAACACGGCGACAACTGGATCGCCAACGAGTTGCACCGCGCAAATGCAGAGGCCAACCCGCTGCTCTACCGCATGGCCTTCAAGATGGCCACTGGCAGCGGCAAGACGGTCGTCATGGCGATGCTGATCGCCTGGCAAGCGCTGAACAAGATAGCCAACCGCCAGGACGCCCGTTTCTCCGATGCCTTCCTGATCGTGACCCCCGGCATCACCATCCGCGACCGGCTGCGAGTGCTGCTCCCCAGCGACCCCAACAACTATTACCGCAGCTTTGACATCCTACCCCTCGACCTGATGCCGCAACTCCACCAGGCCAAGATCGTCATCACCAACTTTCACGCTTTCCAACTCCGCGAGAGGGTCAAGGCTGGTAGGCTGACCAAGGAACTGCTCGCCCAGGGCGAGGCAAGCCCCTTTACCGAGACGCCCGGCCAGATGGTGCGACGGGTGTGCCGTGAGCTGGGCAACAAGAAAAACATCGTCGTGCTCAGCGACGAGGCCCACCACTGTTACCGCCGCAAGCCCGATGGGGAGAAAGTGCGCCTCAGCCGTGACGAGCGCCGCGAAGCGAAGGTGCGCGACAAGGAAGCTCGCGTCTGGATTTCGGGGCTGGAAGCGGTCAAGGCCAAGATCGGCCTCAAGGTGGCCTATGACCTGTCGGCCACGCCGTTCTTCCTGCGCGGTTCGGGCCAACCTGAGGGCACGCTCTTCCCCTGGGTGGTGTCCGATTTCTCGCTGATTGACGCCATCGAATGTGGCATCGTCAAAGTCCCCCGAGTGCCAGTAGACGACGACGCCATGATCGGCGACTATCCCACCTATCGCCACCTGTGGCCCCACATCCGCGACGACCTGCCCAAGAAAGGGCGCAAAACTGAGGCCGTCAGTGGCGAGCCTAAACTACCCGCCAAGCTCCAGAGCGCGCTGCATAGTCTGTACTACAACTACCAGAAGTATCACCAGCAGTGGGAGGCAAGCGAGGCTACCCGCGACGTGCCCCCGCCGGTGTTCATCGTCGTGTGCAACAACACCAACGTGTCGAAGATGATGTACGACTACATCGCCGGTTGGGAGAAGGAAGTGGACGATGATCGCTCAGTGTTGGTTCCCGGCGCGCTGCCTGTTTTCAGTAACGTGAAAGACGGGCGTTGGATCGCACGACCCAACACGATCCTGATTGACAGCAAGCAACTGGAATCTGGCGAGGCGATGAGCAGGGAGTTCAAGAAGATCGCCAAGCGGGAGATCGAGGAGTTCAAGGCTGAATACCGTGCCCGCTTCCCTGGCCGTGATGCCGACAGCCTGACCGACGAAGACCTACTGCGCGAAGTGATGAACACCGTGGGCAAGCCCGGCAAGCTGGGCGAGCCGGTCAAGTGCGTGGTCTCCGTCTCAATGCTGACCGAGGGCTGGGACGCCAACACGGTGACCCACATCCTGGGGGTGCGGGCCTTCGGCACGCAGTTGCTCTGCGAGCAGGTAGTGGGCCGTGGCCTACGCCGCATCAGCTTTGCCACCGAGACGCGCCAGGTCAACGTGAACGGCGATGTGGTCGAGTTCCAAGCCTTCCCGGTCGAATACGCCGAAGTGTATGGTGTGCCATTCTCCTTCATTCCCACCAAGGCCGTCGCCACCCCGCCCAAACCCGGTTCCCGCCCAACCCGCGTGCGGGCACTGGAGGAGCGCATCGCCTGCGAGATCACCTTCCCCCGCGTGATCGGCTATCGCT
>CAYWWC010000002.1:0-48937 GCA_964461615.1 uncultured Anaerolineae bacterium | reverse complement strand
CAAAGCCCAGATAAAATTCGCGAGTGGAACAAATACCTCGCTGAAATTACCCTCGAACTCGCGCCGCCGCCTGAGCCTGAGCCGCTGAGGTACTATACAGACGGGTACTTTGTTAGAGATCGTCTAGCACCCACAAGGGCTGTTATAACTTGCCCAACCAAATCTTTAGCTGTTGACATTTGCGACCTCCTCTCCGCCCTCGAATCCAAAGAAGCGGAGGTTGTGAGGCTGAGAAAGGCCGGGTTGAGGGTGTTAGACATCTATGAAGGAAACCTTGACTGCACCCACATAGATCATCACGGATATTGCCAAAGCCATAATCTTGATCCTGTCGAAGATTGTTGGATGAAGCAACTCCGCCAAGCCCTAGCCGACTCGCCAGACGCGAGGAAGGAGAGAAAAGATGCTTAAAGAGAAATTGACTGTTATCAATTCCCAACGAGCCGTTAATTTAATTCTGGAAAACTCCATTGCACTGGAAAAACGGAAAACGGATCTTCATAAATGGGAACCCCTTGTCAGAAAACTAGCTCACCTGACCCCAAAGGGTGTAGAATTTTATTGGGATGGGGGTTCCTATTTTACCTATGAAATTCCATTCAAGGACAAGTCTCGTCTTGGTCGTCTTCTGAATCAATTGGAGAAATATTTCAATATAAGGTTTGATATTGAAACAGACTACACATTCCTTAGTCTGTGGGTTACAAGATATGATTCAGGGGTGCCAAAACCCTTTCGAGAACTCTTGCCAGAAGGTATCAAGGTTCGTATTCAAGCTGAAACGGATGAAATCAAAACCTACTACCGGAAATACATTTCAAACCGGTATGCTGATAAGTTCAAGGACAAATGTTTCTCTGTTGGTCGAGTAAGATGTATCAGCAGACCCCAAGTTTGTGGCGATCAGGCTCGTCTTGCTTTCGAAACCAACCTGATTTGATGTATCTTCCAGAAACGATTTCTGGAGGATATTGTGGCATACCATAATTACTACATTCGTGAAGGGGCTCTCAGTGGAAACGGTTCCATTGAAAGTCCCTTCGGTACTTTAACCGAAGCCTATAATGCCACAGTTACCCGCAGCATATCAATAGGAGACATCATGAGACCGCAATCGCACTTTGATCAGTTGGTCCAGTTTTTGGAAGACATTTACAACGAAGACATGAAACGAGAGGGTGATTCGAATCATCCAACCATTCTGCTTGTCTCTGTTGGGCATGCCGAATCTTCAAAAAACGTACCTTCTGTTGAGTTCATGCCATCCATGAAAATGTTTCCAACATATGGTGCGATGTGTGATATTGGATTTGGATTGATTGAATCTCTGAAAGAAATTGTTAAATCAACGTCTGGTCCTCACATGTCTCCCGATGACGTAATGAATCGGGTTATTAATACGATTGTCTGGGGTTTTCTTACGATGGTTGAAGGAGAGGGATACGAATATCAACGTGCTGTCGACAATATCAAGGCATATTTCGACAAGGCAATGGAATTCCAAACTCCATCGAAAAAACCGCTAAACATCATTCTTCCACCAACCCTGCATTCAAACTAACCACTGGAGAAAAAATGCTTACTACAGAAAGGGCGCGTGATGCGCCCTGTTTTTTGGCTCGTCCAGAACAAATTTGTCCTGTCTGTAAAAGAGTAATCTTCGCAGAAGACGAGCAATGTGTTTACTGCGAAACCGACTTGTTTTCATACTTCGGTTTTCGTACATTCAAAACAGGAGATTCGTATGGCAGGACGGACAACATTTCAGCCGTGGATGGCGTATCGTGTGCTCGGAGCATTGAGTCGAACAAACGCTGAAAAACCAATCAGCAGAAAAGACATTGTTAATCGGTCAGGGCTGTTGGATAAGATGTCTTTTGCACAAGCTGAACGGGTTGTTCGTGAAAGTATGTCCTTCCTGTTATCCAAGTATCATCCAATCGTAAGGCTTCCCAAAGCAGGCGGCGGAACATTTTATGCCAGAAACATTGATGATATTAACAAGGCGGTTTCTGTACTGGCATCCATGCGTGATGCACTCAACAAACAGATCGCTGCTCTTGAAAGTATCAGATGGCACTGGTTAAATGTCCGTAAACCCGAGCCGTGGGATATGCCGCCTCATGAAAAACTGGCTGGTCCTGAACTTGAGGAAAGGATCAAAACAGAGGAGGACAAACAAGTTGAACTTGATCTTACCAGAACAACCCATCCCCGCAAAGACTGGATTACCGAATACAGGCGGATACCTGTGGAACGGTCCACCGAAGGGCGGGAAAAGCAGTCTGGTCGCAACAATCCCAAATTGTCAGGTGCTAAGTTTAGACAAGGGCGGTTACGAACATCTGGGCGGGAGAGTAACACAGATACCGGAAGGGATGAAACCTCTTGAAGTAATGCAGTTCACTGATGCGTGGCTTCGAGCTCTTGAAAAAAACTTTGCAGACGGCAACAAGATGAAGATTGAACATGTTGCTGTTGATCCAACCAATATTTTCTGGAACGCGGTAGAGGATCAAACCTGTGAAGAACACGGAGTCAAAACACTGGCAGAAATTCAAAAGGCCATTGATGTCAACGGATGGGCTCTTGCCTATCCCAAATTTCGAAGTTTCCTTACCCGCCTCCAGAAACTTCCCTGCAGTTATCATCTCATCACTCATACCAAGCGGGCTTATGTTGATGATCGACCCGCAGGACGTTCCCCAGATCTTGCTGGCAGACTTTCTCGCGAGGTGCCGGGGAAGGTCGATGCCATCGGGTTTGTATGTGCTGAATTCAAAGACGGCAGCACTGTGGTATCCGTTGACTTCATGCCAAGCCCACTTATCGAATCCGGTTCCAGAATCAAAAACTGGACCGGTAAACGAATAGTTCTTCCACCTGACAAGGGATGGGAAGCTCTTGTCAAAGCCGCTAACGGTGAAGAAGTAGAAACTATTGATTATCCAGCTGAAATGACCGCATTAGATCAAATGCATTATGCGGGTAAGTTGGGTAAAGACAAGTACGTTCAGAAGAAAGCCAACATACAGCAGTCACTACTTGAACGAGATCAAAACCGAAAGGAAGAAAAGAATGCGGAGCAAAGCAAAGGAGGTCAAGGGGGACTTCAAGAAAGTTCCAGACTTCATGGAGGTGGTGAAGCTACAGAAACCGACAGTGTGGCTCGATCAGGACAGTGATGTCGAGTTCCTGTCAGTATTTGTTCAACCGTCTGTGTGCGATGATGAATTTGAACATCGAATCCGCAACACAGAAAACACGATCTGGTTGATTCAGCAGCTGTTTGATGACGCTGGTATTGATTACAACCTTTCATTCATTCACGGCGGCGATGATGGTTGTAGCGGAGACATCAACATGTCAATGAAAGCCATTCGTAAAGCGAAGTTCAAACCGGTTTGTCCTGAATGCGGCAAATCCATACCTAAGTCCGACATGTTTCAGCCGGACTATCATTTCGACGAAACCGCTCTTCACGGTGTTCCAATCGGAATGATTGTCATGGAAAACGCTTCCGGTTGGCCTCAGTGTTTTGCCACATATCCCGCTGATGCTGATGAAGAACGGATCAAACAGGCGAAAAAAGCTGCAAGTCGTGGACTTCAGAAAAACAAGGAATATGTAGCCAAGAAGTCCATGCATTCTGGGCAGCAGCAAGCCTCTTCTGGAGGTACTGACGGGGATGTCCCATTCTAAGGAACCTACTCCTTGTCAACGATGTGGAGAGCTGGTAGATCGTATCCCAATCAATATCGGGGATAAAGAATACAATATGGCAAGTCGATATTGTGATTCTTGTTCTAAGATTGTAGATAAGGAAAATCGTACTACCAGTCAGAAACCGAAAGCGACCTTCAGTGAATTTGAAGCAGGAGGTGATGCTGATATGGTCGCTCGCGGTTTCTTTCCACATTTACTGGGAGTAGAACTTGAAGCACCCACTCCCGGCAATCCAGACTTTACCATCATAGATGGTTTTCCAGAAGACGCTTCATTCATGTTTACAGGTGGGACCGGAGCTGGCAAAACAACATACGCCACAGCAATAGGAAGGCGCTTCCTGCAAACAGGAAAAACAGCACGGTTCTATTATTGGCCCAACATGATGAAGCGAGTATCTCAAATTTTCAAGCAGCCGGGGTACCAACAGGCTTCTACAATTATTGCCACCGAGATGACAGCCCCGCACTTGTTAATTGTTGATGATATTTCATCTTTACGAAAAGGCAACCAGATTTTAGATCAGATTCTTGCTGAAATCGTTTATTCACGTAGTAAGAAACCAACGATTTATACTACCAACCGTCCAGCAAAAACTCTGGTCAACTTATATGGTGAAGCTGTGGTTTCTCGTTTACTGGGTGCCACAACAGAAGTCAGGTTCAACGGATTTGACTGGCGAAAAAACAGGGGAATGCCGTGAAATGGAAAGGGGCGGTTTTTACAAAACAACGGCTTGGTCACGACAAAGACTTATACCTGAAATTCTCAAGTCAATCTCGTTCGATGTTAATGCATCGTATGTTTGATCTTGCCGTTGACCCAAGATACAACTGTTATATTCAGGAACCGGGATCAGAACTGTGGATGTATTTCAGACTGTCTGGTCCTTACACCATTGACAAGCGAAAGTTAAGAGCAAAACCGAAAGGGCTGGATGATGGAAGACGGAACGAAAAAGGGCGAGGTGAAGAAAATTTCGGAAGTAATGCCGGAAACCCCGCAGGAAACAGAAGAAACTCCGACGGTCTTCGAACAACAGACCCCAAAATCGTTGATGTTGCTGACTCAGGAGTTGGTCGAACTTCGTGACATCGAAGACCCTCTCGAACAGGAAAAGCGGGTCGCTGAACTCATCATCACTGAAATGGATTTTCAGAACAAGATTGACAAATACGTCATGTTTCTTGATCATCTTGAAGCTGAAGCTGTCATCAGTGATAACTGGGCGAAACAATTCAAGGAACAAGCCCAATCACTTCGCAATTTGAGAGAGTCATTACGCGGAAATATCCGTCTCGCAATGGCCCAACTCAACCAGAAGAAAATTCTGGGCGAAGTAATGAAATTCCAGCTTCAGAACACCCAGTTCAATCTGGAAACTATTGATGTTGACGAACTTCCAGATGACTGTATCAAGGATCTTCTTGATGTTGGCCTTGTTCGTCTGAAGGTTGAATTTGACAACAAGAAAATCCGCGAGTGGTTCAAAGAACAGTATGGTCCTTCAAAGGATTGGCTGGAACCCAAGAAGCTCGTCTGGAAACAGCTTGAGGTCGCAACCGGGACACAACAGGACACGTTGTATACCCGACCACTTGCTGTGAGTGACAAAACATGAGACCTCCCAACTTCGTCTTCCTAACAGACGAAGGTGGGAAGATACATCGCATCATGATTGGTCCTGAAAACGTCTATAATCATAAGGATCACATGGTTTTAATTCTACCAAAAGGAACTGGAGATGAGCAAAGCAAGCCCCTATTTCCCGTGGAACGCAAAGGTAACTTTGGAGCCACTAGAACAGATGGAGGATCGTGCAATTGTGACGATTCATCCTGACACATCTTTTGCTGAAGATGTAACCGAAATTCCAAAGCCGAAAGGAATCGAAATCGTTTCGAACCAGTACAAACTGGTGTCAAACGAAGATGCTCGAAATCTCGGTGAAGATATTTTACATCGAACCGGATTCAACTGGGAACCAGAATCCAGAATCTGGGATGGGAACCGTTTTCGTCAAAGGTTCATTTCCAAAGATTTGACGATGCAAGTGGGCGGTCATGATAACCTGATGTTTGCCGCTGACATTGTAAATAGCTACAACGGTACAATGTCTCTCGGCCTGCAGACTCTTGCGTGGCGGCAGGTCTGTACAAACGGCATGGTCGCCCGTCAATTCTTCGATGGTTTCCGCATCCGTCACCTGAAAAATGGTGATATGGAAGAAGAAATTCTTCTCCAAGCAGAAGCTATTGTCAATCGTGCCAGCAATTGGGAAAAAACCCTGCCAGTCTGGGACCGGATGTACGAACGTGAATTGAGTGCTGACGAAATTTTGTCCACTCTTCATGAAGCCATTCATGTCGCAAAAATGCCAAAGAGCTTGATTGGTAAAGTTGCGGCTCATCCTGAAGTTCTGGATGGCGGAACCAGTGCTTGGACGATGTTTAATCATTTCACTCGTGAACTGACTTCAGACAATAGCTTCCCTTCCGAAGCTGCCAACGAACGTATCTGTGAATACTTCATTAACAGATATGGGACAGAGCAGGAAATCGAACGACACGAAGACGGAACGCCGAAACATTTCGGTTAATCAACTGGGGGTCTTCGGACCCCCTTGTTTTTCGTATCCTACTTTTCGTACATTCCATTATTCACTGGAGGACCAGATGGCACCTGACAGTACGGGTCGTATTAATCTGGATGATGTTGGCGGTCGAATGGGACTTGCCAAACGATTCCAGACAGCACTTGAAGAAATTGAAGAAAAGATGTCCGATCCTGAAGTCAAGCGAGGTGATCACAAGATCACCATCGAACTGACTTTCAAACCACTCAAAGACAAGGAGCTGGAGGGCTCCTATCGTACCATTCTTTCGGTTAAAACAACCTCACCAAAGGCTGAATATCGTGGCATGATTTGTCACATCAATCAGACCGGAAAGTTGTTGACCGATAAGGTCTCAGGCGATTACCATCAGCCGATGCTTCAGAATACGGAACAGGCGGACGAAAGCCACCCTCATCAAAACAATACCACACCAGAGTATGTTACTGATGAACAACCTCAAGAACCAACTCACAAACCGGAAATTGATCCGGCTTCCGTAGGTCAACCATTGGAGGATAAACACAGATGATTGCTGAATTCATTCAGAAACTGGCGGATCACGTCCGCCCAACCCACATTCAGGCCGAAGAACGTCTTTTCCTGCATCCAGATTTCAAGGAAAAGACATATCCGCCACGTCAGCGACGACACCGTTTCAATGACACACCATCTTTGATCAATTGGGCAAAGATCAATGCTGATGGCAACAAGTCAGTGTTCATTGATGTTCAATTTACCGGTCACGGTGATGACCCAGCACGATGTCAACTTGCTGTCATGACCAACGAAGACTCAACTCCTCGTAATGCTGAATGGGGAACTGTCAAGCTGCGGAAGAATCCGATCTTTGATGAAATTTTTGGATACAAAACGCAGAGAGATTTCGCAGACATGCTTCTGCGTCATGGTCATCTCTTCACTGAAACCAAAAAGATTCTTCTGGGCAAGAAAGCTGAAAATGCCCAGATGGGATTCAGTCCGGGCGAACCATTTGATTTGTCCCTGATGCTTCGTAAAGTGACCATCTGTGATGCTTCCAGCACCAGCAAGGTGTTGAACGAGTATTCGGATGAAAACAACTTGTCCATCAAGTATACGGTCGACGACGAACCCAACCGTACAGAATTCCCACGTTTATGGGTTCTTGATTGTCCGTATTACGAAGGAATGGAACCGATCCCGATCCCGGTGTATCTGTCCTATTCCACTGATGGTGCAACAAACGTCACATTCAAGCTCGAATTCTTCAAAGAGCTTGACCTTGTTCGCAATATCGGAACTGAAATTCGCGAACACGTTGAAGAAATCCTTGATGACGACAAGGATGATTGGAACATTTACATGGGTTGGCCTGATGGGTCGCTTAACCCGAAGGTTAAAGTTGACCAATCGGAGCCTGCCTTTTGATGTTTGAACACCGCAAAATTAAAAAAGGCACCCGTTGTCTTTATTGCGGAGAAGAAATCTCTGGACCCGCCGCTGTATATCGTAAAGTGATATATAGCGGTGTGGTTTGGTTTGACATGCATCCCGATTGTGCAGAAGAATTTGAAGCAGATCACAAGTTCGGGATCATTCCTCCGGGCGTTTTTTTAGAATCGGTCGCAGAAAAAACAAAGCAGAGTATTCTGCCAAACTGAGGCATTTATGCTTTTTGACCCATTTGGAAACCCGCTCGGACCACAAGGGCCAACGGGGACGGCAACAGAATCAACATTTGATTTCAACAACATGAGCTGGGAACATCAGCACATGCTGACAACCCTTGCTGCCTTATCCAGTAAGAGTCAGCTCAGTGTTCCTGAAGATCACATCATGCCACGGATCAATCAGTTGCGACAGCAATCATTCGCAATGGGTGATTTTGAGGCATTCAAAATGTGGTCTAATCTAGCAAACTGGAACGAAGCGCACGGCCTTTATCCGATGCTTGAAAAAGCTCGTGCATATGCTGTCAGCCTACCTCCACCAACAGATGTTGAGGCGCTGGCACTACAACGCCGTCAGGAAATAGAGGCGCAAGAAACCGCCGAACGCTTGGAAAGAAAGGCGCGTTACGGAGGGAAAAAATGACAAACCAACCATTACGCAGCCGACAGCTGCGTTGTCTTTTTTTCGTTCATAAGGAAGGCCCAGTCAAGCCAAGACAGATTGCTGAAAGTGTACTTGGCAACAACAATTTCGATAACCAGAGAACAGCATGGCACGTTCTAAAAACTCTAAAAAGAAGAGGTCTTGTCGAAGTGATCAAACGGGGATCATACTCAATCACTGGCATGGGTGTAATCACCCTGAAGGAGAGAAACTATCTCTAATGGTCCATGACATTGATCTTGTTCCCAAACAGCGTCCGAAAACATTGTATAAAAACCGTCGTATGACAATTACCCCGTGGCGCACTTGGGAATATGAACATGTTTTGAAAGAACTGTTTCATTCCATTAAAACTGATCATCTTCCTCTTGGTTTAGATCAACCAGAATCTGTGAATGTAGAAATCACCTTCCTTTTACCAATTCCAAGTTCGATTGATGGTGTATACATACCTAAAAAGCTGCGAGAAGACCTCATAGGACACGATGCTCCAATGTTCCGAGGGTCTGACATAGATAATTTGGAGAAAGCTGTCTATGATGCCGGAAATGGTGTTTTGTGGGCAGATGACAAATACATCTCTCGTGGGAAAAAGAAACGAATGTATTGGAAATATACCGGATTCACGCTTTGGGCAAATCCTGTATATCTTCCCAATTCTATTCGTGCCCACATAGAAAGCAAACGACCGAGGTTCGCATGAACGAAATCTCGCTGTTTTGGAAGATTATTATCGGTGTTGGCGGATACATTGGTTTTTGTTTCATATTCGCTTGGCTTTTTGGTCGCTTTATTCGTTGGGCAGAAAATCGCCCAATGCCACCTTCAGAAGGAGATGAATATTCATGAAACTGGGGATTCTATCTTTAATTGTAGGGACACTACTTTTTATTACGGTTGGTCCCGAAGCTCTCTGGTCAGGAAACCAACATACATATACGATCCATGCACTGGCTTTTGCGGGTCATGGGAACTTGGATCAAGATCCATTTACCGAGTTCACAGACCCGTTTCCTGCTTATTCCCTCATTGTACTAACTGCAGTGTCATTAAATGCGGGCTGGTTGCTACATGTCATTAACCTGATGCTGTTCTGGCTGTACGCTTGGGGGCTGCTTCGAATGGCGATGTTCGTAAGCGAAAGCAAACGACTTGTATTTTGGACTGCCGGAATGATCATCGCACATTACCTGTTATGGCATCCAGCTTTTGATTACATCGGACTGGGATTTGCCAGACAGATGATGATGACTGCATCATTGACACCAGCATCATTCGGTGCGTTCACTCTGGCTGGAATTGTTAATGCATTATGGCGGAAAAGCGCCAAAAAGACTTCAATATTCCTTTCAATTGGCGCAATTATGCATCCGGGCTATGCGGTTGCAACCCTTATTCTATGGGGCTTCTGGATACTTTTGAAGTATCCACATCGTTCATGGAAAGAGCCAGCAAAAACCATTGCTGCACCAGTCGTGGCGCTATTAAATATCTTCTGGATATCCGGGCTCTCTCAAGGAACATTAACTGAAAAACTTCAAGCAGCTAGTATTTTGGTTTGGCGTTTCCCACACCATGCAGACCCAAAAGTATTTATGACCGATCATCCCGTGGTAGTTCTCTTTTTCCTGACAATATCCATGTTGATATATTACCGGTTCGCTGGACACAATCTTCTTTTCTCAAGATTCCTGCTGAAGGTATCACTTTTTGCTATCTCAATGATTGTGCTGACATTGATATTCCCCCAACTTGGTGCATTTACCCCGTGGCGTGTGATGACTGTTATTCTGCCGATTCTTCTATCTTTGACATTGAGCAAACTGCATTACATTACACCGGAGGTAATTCGAATAGGAGCGATTGGTCTTGCTTGCGTTTTTCTGTTGTTAGGCGCATCACGAGCGTTTGATCCAACAACATCCTTATATCAAACATCTCCTTATGAAGAGGGTGATCTATATGCCGTTCCATCAAACCTTTACGATTTTCGGATCAACACCGGTTATCCAACCTACGTGTTGTGGAAAACTCATCCGTGGGCCGCTCCTGAAATCATCGAATGGAAGCGCCGACTGGATATTAACGATAGAGCTTTTGAAACTGGAGACTTCGGGCCATTACTCGAAGAAGGTGTAACTAAGGTTATGACAGGAGAACAACATGGAACCATTAGTCGATCTGAAAAGGATCAGTGACAGCACCAGAATCGTTTATCAAACAAAAGGCAACGGTTTCCAGATTGGAAAAGCGTCCAACACCGCCACCGCACGATTTAATGTTGTTGGTAGCAAGGGATACAGCAACCGTTTTCTTCGAGAACGAGTTACCGTACAGGTGCGAAGCAATAGATATCATCCTGACAAGGATGAAGTTATTCTTCGTATTGAAAACAGCGATGGCAATCCCAAAAATATTGTGAAGCTATCTGCACACAATGATTGGGGAACCGAAGAGGAACTGACTCTTACGAAGAAGGTGGCTGAGTTGGAACAACAGCTTGAAGACGAAAAGCTCGGCCCGCTTTCCAGAACCCGTACAACAGAGATGTTGACCGCAAAACGGGAAGCGATATCCAGCTTTCTCCACCAGTTACAAAGTAGAAACATCGGTCTTGATTATGATGCAATCAATTTTGTAACAGCGGCGTTCGATCAAGTGATCAACGACCTATAAGGTCTTCCATACGATCTTTGAGGTCTTCCAACTGTTCCCAATTCCCACGCATTTGCCATTCAGACTGATTAACACCAGCCCAACGAAGAGCCGCCCTGCCAAGTGACATATTTGCACTACCTACTTGGTACAGATCAGGGAGAATACCTGACAGGTGCGGTTCTTCGTTTTCATCCATCCACGTTCGGGCATAAGAACCGCCGAACATGTTATTCGCTGAATTGAAGGCAAGACGGCTGTATTCACCGTTGCTAAGAGTCAGAAGAATATCAAGAGCGGTCTGAAGCCCCGGTCCTCCGAACGATCCAGCGACCAAGTAACCAATCCCTTCTTCTGTTGACATTGGTCCACGACCAAATGCACCACGCTCTTCCCTGTCCCGTTCATCTTCAAGCATGTAGGTAGCAATATCAAACGCGGTCTGGAATTCAGGATTCGGCATCAGACGAATCATTGATTCTGCACCAAGAAGGATCGCCGCCCCCGCTACCATACCATGTGAAAGATAAAAACGGAACAGTCTTGATGCTGGATCACGCCCGTCAACAATCCCCTTGATTATTTTTGCGCCACTGTAACGCTGTCCCGGCAACGAGCCACGAATCCCGATCTTGGAAACATCAGAAGCCAGCTCCTTGTGATAGCGAGTCAAAAGCCTGAGCTGGGTTGCATGATATTTCTGGAACGCAAACAGAATTGGTCCCATTGGAGAACGAAGTACATCGTTGGTAAAGAAGGAACGATATTCACCTTGAACTAATTGATTCGTTCTCATCGTTGCACGTTGAGCCATTCTGTCTGCTTCAACATGCAGAAATTCCGGGTTTGAATTACCGAATCGTCTTCGCAGATTCAAATATGCCTGATTGTAAACACGGCGATAAGAACCAAGCGCAATAGCACGAGTCTGCTTTTCCGACCATGTAAATCCTTTACCCAGAACTTCTGACGCACGACGAGTTTTTTCGGCTGTCCAATTAAGCAGCTTGTTGTCCCACCGCTTATAGGAATCCGATCCAACACCACCTCGATCACCACCAACATGATCCCAGAGGAGATCATTCATACGGCGTTGCGATTCTGACAACATCACAGGACGATCAAAACCACCAGCAATCTGTTCTGCAGACGCAGCCTGTGTAGAGAACATATCAATCCTGTTTCGGATGACACGGCCCTCTGCTGTCTGCATTTCACGAAGACCGGTGTACATTGCTTTGATGCCCTGATCAACACCGTACATGGACATACCGCCAACAATGTTACGAATAGGCGAAGCAATGTTAATTGCACCCAGCTTGGTCGTGAACTGTACGTTACCAAAGATTTGCGCGATCAATTCAATGTTCGAATCGTGAGGACGGGTAATATGATCCTCAAGCATCTTTGCTCGTTCAACCAGATATGTTAAACGATTAGCCCTGTGAGTTCCGACACCAGCACCACGTAACTTGGAAAGTTCTGCAGCAACCTCAGAATAGAATCCACCAAACTCTTTAGCAAAGATATTGTGTCGCCAGACACGATGATTCATCTCGAAATAACCAGCAATATCCTTCACAGGATCAACAGAATCACGACCGATAACCCTTACATCATAACCATCAGCATCGGTTCTGCGAAGCATACTGGCTGAAATTTGCCCACCGCGACGAGCACCTTCTACACCAGCCTGAGCCCGTGCAATATCCCATTTACCCATCGGATAGTATCGACGACGATGACCAAAACCAAGACCTTTGATTGAACCATAAAAGACGGTTCCCCCAGCACGAAGTTTGCTGACAGCACCGTTGTACTTTTTAATATCGGCCTGCATTAAAGCATTCCAATATGCCCACTCTTCCGATCCTTGCTTGTTTGCATTACGAGCCACCTCGAAATAACGGCGTTGATGATGATGTTCGTTTCGAAGTGAAGCCTCCGCAGACTCGATCAGATAACCTTCCATCCGGCGATTGCCGTTTGAATCTTTACCCTCCCGCAAAAAGTCCTGCAAGAATCCAGCATGTTTCCCGCGAAGAGCTCCTTCATGCGAAACCCACAGTTCCGGGTTTTTAACTTCAGGAATTCCAACAAGAGCATCTTTCAAATCTTTGCCACCCTGAATCATTCGAACGGCGGCATACATTTCAGGGCGCAACGCAAACACCTGTGTGTCCCACTTTTCTTCCAATGCTTTTGTTAAAGACTCCCGAACTCGATATTTTGCTGCTTCTCCTTTTGCGGCTTTATATCGCTTTTTCCATGTATTAACTTCTGACTCGATCAATAACGGTTTATCTGGAAGCATTAAGCCGGGACGGCTGTCATACTTTTCACGTATAACACTGTATGCAGGTTCGTCCCGCAGGCCGATCATCAACAGGTCTTGGAAATCCATTAAACGCATGGGTCTCTGGTCAACGGGTACGGTGTCCGGGTTTCGGTTTTGTAGTTTCCCCGCGAGATCGTGACTCCATGACCAGAGACCCCTGCCTTCAAGTGTTTTCGCAAAGAATACACCGGCTTCGGGATCTTCTTGCTCAAGTCGAGAGAACAACTTTCTGAACTGCTGTAACTTCATCCCCGAACGTGCCAAGAATTCCGCCTCACGTCCATGAGCCGTATTGATACCATCAAAGAATTTCAGCGCCTCGACTTCCATTCCGAAAATAGTATCCATGAATTGGAGTTTTGCCATTAATGGTGATGCTGGACGATCTTCTGTCATTCGACTGGTCTTATCATTCCACTTCTGTCGAAGACGAAGAACTTCTTGTTCTGTTATTGGTCGAGGAAGATCCATCGACCACGCATCAATCTTATCCTGTGCCACATAGTAAAGCCATGCTTCGCCATCACCAATATCGGGATGACCAAGAAACTTTCTGACATCACTACGAAGAGCATCCAACTGAGTATCAGCTCTACGGTTTTCTCCCACAAACAGAGGAACCACATCCTGACCAACATCAAATATTTCATTTAAGTCTTTTCGTATCGAATCCCTGTGTGGCGACTTCGCCGCAACACTCCCGTGCGCTGTTACATGATCGGGTTGGCCTCCGAATATAGTCTTTGCCGCATCAAACAACACACCGAAGTTCACAGAACCTCGACGCATTTTACCGTACCGATTCAACTTTTCTCGTGCTGCGGCGATCCCATCTTCCATTTGTCGTTGGCGAAGAATTTCAAGAATCTGCTTTCTGTTCCCACGACCAAGAAAATGTAGAAGACTGCCAAAGTCTTCAGAATATTTAGCTTGTGTGACTAACTGACCTTGCGCTTCCGGCAGATAGTGCTGATTAAACTTTTCGCCATAACGATTCTGTATTGCGTCTGTCAATGCCGCTGCTGGGAAAGTATCATCATAAAGGAAAAGCATGTCAGCCATCATGCGTTCAAATCTTCCCGTAGCTGGATCAGAAGACACGACCTGCATCATGTCTTGGACATTCCGGCTGACACCATTCACAATACGAGATTTACCCGTGTTAGGATCAGTATCTACATACGAATCCCAACGGGTCTTAAAGCCTTTCGCTTCAGCAACCTCATGATCACGCATCAGATCATGAACATCTTCGAGAATTTTCCAATGCTTGTTACCAAACAACCGCTCCCAACGGGCCTGCCCCTCTTCTGTAAACCTGAACAGTCTTTGACTGCCTTCATGACGTTTAACCAACCCCGATTGCCATGAATTAAAGTTCTTCAGCGACCACCCTTCTGGCTTAAACCTGCGTCGTCTGAACCAACTGTTCATAATCTGACGGTTTTCCCGAAACAGTGCTTCACGAGCTTTTTTATGTGTTTCAAAAGCCGCGTTACGACTGAACATCAATGGAGATGCGATCTCAACTTCGGCAAACCTTCTACGGTTCTTTCCTGAGCCACGCTCAACCGTCCGAACCATTGGTTCAGCAAGCAGGCCGGTTTCACGCATCTTCAAGATCAACCGCTCGCGAGCAGACATCCCGCCCCTGCCAAGAACTTCAAGACGTTCAACAATACCGCCCATCAGATTTAGCGCATGGGAAAGCTCGATTCCGTTGGCCCTGCCTGCATTTTTCAATGCACCAGAATTGCGAATACCAGCAGGAAGCAGGAATTGCTCCGGTTCTCCCTTTTTCCGTTTCAAAAGAGTTGGCGAAGTGGGCTGTTTTGCTATATCGACACCAATCATCCCGCGAATCTCAGCAGAATCTGGAGAATAATACCACGACAAGAAATCAGCAGCAGCTCGTTCTGGGCCTTGACCCGTAATTCTGGTCACAAAGTTGAAAAACTCAAGCCGGTTGCCAATTTGCTTTTGTATGCCTGCCCACACCTTCGGTGTCTTTTGGATCTCTGGAATAGCTGTAAGCGGTCTCCACTTCCCGGCTTTTGTTTGCGCCTCAAACAATGACATCTCAAACAGAAGTGGATCATATCCTAAACGAGACATAGCGCGATGCTTCGCATTGTCGGTTGCAATGGAGGTCATGTACGCAGCCAGTTCGTCCATATCCTTGTTATCACGAGCTCGAACCCGTGTTTCAAGTTCACCAATCTTGATCTTTGGCTGAAGACGATTATCTGCAATCACCCGTCGCTGTGCCATCAACGATACAATCTGTCCGACAGCCTTTTGCCCATAGTGATATTCAGATGCTGTCTGTGCAATTGCATCACCATCAAACAACATACGACGAGCTTGTCCACGGATTGTTTCAATAAAACCTTGTTTCCGGTTTACAAATCCGGGTGACACCCCAGAAGACGGTTCATCTACCAGTTCATAAACAACATTTCCGTTCCGATCTCTTAGCAAAGAGTGATCATTGTTGAAAACAGGAACCTGCAGACGGCCCTTACCATCTGTAATTGACACCGGCGTAGACGGTTTATTGAAATATTCAAGGGTAGGACTTTTTGGATCAACACCAAGAGAATAATGTGCTGTATCAGCATCATAGTCAGCATCAAGACGGTTCTTCACCTGTCTTGAATTCAACATTAGAACATTCCCACGACCTTCCGGCAACACACCGGCAACACGAACAGAGAAAAGGCCATCTTTACCACGAGTCGGGAAGCGACTAACCGCCATATGTAACTCAATACCAGCTGCTGCTAAGTCAACACCTTTTCCCGCGACCAACTGCTGATGCATTGCCCCATTATCGTGGAAAACATCATCAAGAACTCGAACGTCGAAAGCCCGCTGCTTGTTTGCTGGATCTGCGTAGAACTTCTTGAGCACATTGTATGGGACATAAGCCTCCCCCGGCTCAACAAGTCCAAAAACATCAGGAACGATTGTTGAACGCTGTGCTCCCGGCATCGCAGCCTTCAGAATTCCATTAACATAAGCGCGACGAACAACATATGGCATGGCAAGCAGGCTTACAGCAGGCGACTGAATAGGCACACCGTTTGAAAGCAAGCGATTCAGGTCATTATAACTGGTCATGAATGCACCAACACCACGGGCTTCAGAATCACGCAAGAGAATATTCAATTCGTTCGCGAATTCTTTCGGGTTAGCTGTGGCTAGATCTATCATCAAATCAACATGATGATCAACCGCTGGGCCTAAAAGATCATCGACATAATGTTTTCCAATCCGCCCCGGTGCGAAATTCATGGCCTGAAAACCAAGACGACCGACTGCCTCTGAACCAGTTTGAACTGCCACTCGCTTTACATCACGAGGCCGGAACCGGATTTTGTCAAGTGACCCGATTTTTTGAGCTGACCGAGCTACAATTATCTGTTCTCGTGCTGTAAAGTTTCCTTCAGCATCAAACAGGTCTGGAGCAATTTCCCGCATTCTTTGCTTTGCGGCTTCACCACGAGCGCCGTACATGTTCAGATCTGGAAAAGCAGTGATAACCGTCTTGAGCATGACTGGATGATTCTCCAACACACGCGCAACCTGCTCGATTGGCAAAGGGTTGCCCCTTCCGTCTACATCCAGCATCCCTGTAGATTTACGATAACGAGTCCGCAATTCTGTCTCAGTGAATCCGGGCAATTTAGCATCCCGAATATCACCCACATTCATCGGGCGACCAAAGAATTCCAGCTTCGCCGCTTTTGCATCCAGAGGCGCACCGGTTGAAAACGAAACCTCATCAATCCAAGCTGATGGAGCCCAGCCGTGCGAATCAACTCGAACATTGTCTGGATCAAGTCCCGTCAACAACTGAGTGATCGCATCAATCTGATTGTCGTCAATCACCCTGACTTCAATCGGATTCTTTTTGAAGTGTTCATGCCCTTCAAGCGAAACCGCATCACGGATAATCGCTTTACCACGCTTGGAAGCAACGTCAAGTCCCTTGAATTTTCCGCCGGGGCCGAGTTCTGCTTCCGCAGCTTCCATGCGCGTTTTGATCTTAACCAGTTCTGCGTGTTGTGACTTCTCTGTTTTTCCTGTCAATCTGGCATCAAGCCATTCTTTTGCATCATTAATTGGCTTTTGTCCCTGCCAACGCGCTTCCTGTTGTCCGGGCCAAAGCTCACGAAGAACCTGTTCATATAACTTCTGGACAGGCAGATCAGTAACGGCTTTTCTTGGACGAAGACCAACCATTGTAGGCGAAACTTCAAAAGGCCAGTGCATAACAAGACCGGCCCGTTCAAGGGCTGCATCAACCATCATGATCTTTTCGGACGTATCCAACTTATCAAAAGAACCCGCCTGATCATGTGGATTGAAAATCATCCTTCCATCTTCTGTCTTTTCGTGCCGTCCTAAAAAGTTCAGATAAACAACGCCACCTATTTTCCCATCATCTACCAAATCATCAAGAACAGTTCGTTTGTAATAATCTGGCAGTTTTTTCCCAGAACCATCTACATTTTCTGTTGGTCGTAATTTCAATTGACCGTCTGCCGAATAAACATCTGTGATGTCACGTTCGACTGCACTTCTGAGATTATTGTAAATCGCTCGCAGGGCGGTATGCGTGTCATGACCAAGAACAAATTCGCGCTTCAAATCCTCTCGCAACCTTCCATTCTTGGATTCGATATAGTCGCGAATTTCTCCGGCCTTCAAAGCACGAGGATCAACACCATAAACCGAACTCATGATAGCCATAATCCATTGGTCTGGCGATAGTTCTTTTGCCATCATGATCAAATGCTGATCCGCTATCTGAAAACCAAGTTCGGGATTTTGAGTACGATTCATAATATTGATGATGTCATCAACAGATCGGATACGGCTGAGGATAAAGTTCTCGTCGGTCGCAACATTATTATTACGTTCATAAACAACACCACCAAAGACCTTCTTTTGCGCTTCTTCCCCCGGAAGTTCTGACACCCCCTGACGGGTCTGTTCTTCTTTTGCTGCCGTCAAGATGCGTTCGACAGCATCTTCATACTCAGTCTGAACACCTCGTTTGCGCTCAACCTCAACAAGCGATTCGGCAACACGGCGTACCTCATCTGTGCTGAGTTCAGAAACCTTCTTGGGAATTCCTTCCTCAACAATAGCATCACCTATCGGATCAGGACCGTCCTGTTCACGGATTGCCCCCTCTTCACGAATGATGCCTTCTTCTGAAACAACCTTACCTTCAGGCTGTTCTCTAACGATACCGGCTTCATCAGGGAGCCCCTCTTTAATACCGAAGAACTCTTCAATCTGAGCCAACAGCTCGGGTGTCTTATCTGTACGCGTCGTTCCTTTCGGCGTTTTCAGAAGAGCTTCACGGGTAGGAATAACAATATGAATATTAGGAGACGCCTCCATCGTTTGTTTCAACAACGGAAGAATCACCTTTGGATCACCTTGACCATGTCCAAGACCCATCAGGGGCAGATAAAACTGTACGTCCGGTTCAGATCGAGCACGATTGATCAGGCGGCGCAAACCATCCTTCATCAAATCAATATTGGCTTCATCACGCCAATGCTTTTTAACGTAAATTGGCATGACGTGAGGATTAGCCATGTAATCCTTAAACATCTTCGCCAAGCCAGCACCGTGGACATGCCCTTGATTGATTGGGACAACCACAACGCCTTGTCCATGAACAACAGCGGTCCCGAAAATATCCATCAGATCGCCACGAACTACCGGTTCTGTTGGAAGCTCCCCCGGCGGCATTTTCGTAGTACCAAGCTCGCCCTTACGTTCACCGGAAACTTTGCGAGACAATTCCATATATCGGTCTTTGCTGACAATTCTGCCTTTATACCGATATTGTTTTTGTCCCGTTTTTGTTGTGACAATTTTCAGGTCTGATGCTTTTGTCCTGCTTTCTGCTACCGCAGCATCACCGATAGGTTGTGGACCACCTTCTTCAACAATTGCTTGCTCTCTCGGCCCACCTCGTCCCTCGATGATCTCACCCTCTTGTCGCGGGCCTTTTCTTGTATCCGCTGCTTCTGGGCGAGCTGGTTCCTCGGCTTTATAACCAGTTTCGCGAATAACTTCCGCTTCGCGTGCAACATGAGCTTTGAAACCGGACATCTCACGGGGAGAAACACCGTGTGGTTCTGACAATTCACTAATACCGGATTCAGACCTACCTCCTTGTCTGCTTTCACTGACTCTTGGTTCAGTCCCCCGCTCAACAACACCTCCGGGCTCAACAATACGCTCCGACTCCATTTGTTCCATAATACCTTGAAGTTCGGAAAGCGCACGTTGATTTTCTCGGATAGCATTTTGATCATTGTTTTCGCGAGCTTGCCCCATCTTTTCGACAATATGTTGTTCGATACTCTGGGCATCTTCCATCGACTCAATTTTCTGATCACGGAAATTAAATGTCTTCTTTTTCCGATTCGATAAATTTGCACGCCGCGCAAGCAATTCCGCGAAATCGGTTTGATTACTGAGTAAATGACTAGCAATCAAGTAAGCGTCAAGAACATCAACAGCGGTTGCGCCTTCCCCATGCAGTTGATCAATTCGTGCCAACGCCTTCTTATTAACGCCTTTTTTGTCCAGCATTTCACGGAGATGTTTGGTCGCTTTATAATATCCGAAAAGCGTTTCTGTCCCCAAGTTCTCTACAAACGCTTCGATATTACGACCAGCGGCTTGAAGAACAGCAGACTCGTAATTCTCCTTGTCAATCGTTGTATCTTTACTATAGAGACGATCAAACGATTCAATCAACTCTTCCCGAATCTGGACTTTATCACGTCCGTCCAGAATTGGCGACAACTTGCGAATTGCAAGATCAATTCGTTTCCGCCAATCGGTTCCTGACAGTTTTTTGGGAAGTCCTGTAGCTCTGGATTCTCCAAAAGCAGCACCACGGAAAAAACCACCCGCAATCATTTCTGGAGTAATATCTGCATCCGGCAGCGGCTGCTCGCGACCCGTCCCCTTTGGGTCAGCTTTCAGCCCAAGCATCTCATCCCAACCGACCTTGCCCGATTCAATCCCACGCAAAAACTTGTCAAAATCACGCTTCGCGTCACGAATTGGCTTGGTGGTTTCGAGCCAGTATTTCAAATTCTTAAAGTCTTTTGCGGCATGAAGAGAATGAAATCCTGCACCTAAAATAAAGGATGCGGCAATATCATTCCAATCGGTTTCCATCTTGGCGGGACGACGTTCAAACGGAAGGGTTTTCCAATAATCTTCTGCAGCATCCTGTTGGTGGATATATGAATCAGTAGCAAAAGAAAGACCGGCGGCGACAGAACCAGCCACACCAGCAACAATAGCCCCAGCAGACGGCTTCATATTCATTGCCATCGTCATGCCGAGAGTACGGCCCAGTTCACCACCAACACCAAACATCATACCAGAACGAATTGCTTTGGGATCAGGATGACCCGACATGATCGAATGATGAATCATGAAGGTTGATGAATCGCGCAATGCTGAGGATGTCAGCCGTTGCATAAATCCACCAAATCGGCTAATATCTTTCCCGCGAGAGAATAGTTTTGCTACGGCGGCTCCGCGCATTCCAAGCCCAACTCCGCTAAGAACACCGCCAGAACCAGCAGAAAGTGCAAGGAAAAGAGGAAGATCAGCAAGCATGGCACCACCACCAGAATATAAATATTCCAGTGTGGTACGAGGATTTGAAATGTCTTGGTATTTTTCCTGACGATATAAATCTCCAGGCTCACGAATACCAGCATTTTCCATATTGGAAACAAATTCGCCAGCAAAAGAATCGCCAATAGCCGCAGCCATTTTTGCACCCTGAAACGCTATCGTCTCAAGCTGGCGATTAAACGACTTCCAGAAATATGCACCAAGAGGGGTTTTGGTATCACGGGCAGCATCGTTAAAGCCAACTTCGTATGGGATCATACGTTCGGCTTCACGCATTAACAGTGGGTACTGTTCGTAAATACCATTCAGCGCACGGATTCCGTCTGTTGCAGACGACCCGTTTACACCACTTGCCGCTCGTTCGAGATGGAGGATATTCTCTAACGTATTACGATCAATTTGAACACGCGGTTCTGCCACAAAATCCCCCTACGGCTGTTGAATAGGCCACGGAGCGGACTCTTTACCTGACGGCGTATAAGTCCCACGGCGCTTGAAGTATTCAAGCATAAGATCGCTCATGCGTTGTTCATAAGCAACACCAGCAAGACTATCCCCAGAATAAAAGTCACCATACAAACCCGCAGTAGCTCCAACGGCATTCCTTGTCATCCATGATACATCACGCATAAACCGAACAGTCGCGCCCGGAATTTTAGGGACGTTATCAATAATACCATCAGCAATAAGTTTGGCACCTTCTCTGAAGGTTTCCGGCATACCGTGTTCATCCCAAAGCGGGTTGGAAGGATCATTGATCATCATAACTTCAAAGAAATCAACATTTTCTGTGACCTCTTCTTGATCACCCTCAGAGGTTTCTTCTGGTGCAGAATAATAATCAAGGAATTTGTCACGGTATCCGGGCATAACTTGATCGATCAACATAATATCGTGTTGACTAACCGGAAGTTCCGCACTGATATGAGCTTTGGAGAAGCGGGTTGTGAATACATTTGGCGCTTTGCCGACCAGATCCTTCAAACGGGCGTTCATCCGATTACGGAAATGATCCTCAGCTTTTTCAACCATAACAGTTGAACCATCAGCTATCTTGAAAGTCGCTTTACCGGCCCCAGCCTTTTCAAGGAAGGCCGCATAATCTTCAAAGAAATCCTCTTCCCAGTCCTCAGCTTCTTCCCGCTTCGCATCTTTCCCGGCGAGCGTATAACTTCTGTGGAAATCCTTGAAATTCTGAACACCTTGCGGCGTAGCTGAAAAAGATGACAACAACATATTGGTGTCGAAATCTTCTACTTCCCCACGCGGCAAATAATATGGGTCTTCAAAATCATGAGGCATGTTCAAAAGCAGGTTCGCATCAGCCCGGAAGCGACTAATTGCTCCTGCGGCTTCTTCTTCAGAAAGTCCCCAAAGTTCAGGATCTTTCTCCATCGAATAAGCAATGCGTGTTAAGTCATTGACATATTGACCGACAGTATCTTCTGTAAGACGTTCACCTAAGAATTGACGAGAACCAAGCTCAGTGGCTTGATGCAATCCAGCATTTTCCATTCTCTGGAAGTCGGTCCACGCGGTCTGTGTCCCCATGATATAACCGCGTTTATCGACAGCATACTCAATGTTATTGTGGGTTCGGAACCCATGCAATTCGTATGGTGCGCTTTCTGCGTCCCACTTGGTTCTCCAACGCATTCGGTAATCATCAGCATATTTATTGATCTGATCAGTAGTCATCCCAGCTGGGATTGAAAACTCCTCATCCCCAAAAATATCCCTGATGTTTTTCTCTGTAACCTGACGATATTGATCGATGCCTTGAACGGTTTGAAGTGTTTGAGCATATGGACCCGTATTAAAACCAAGTCCAGCTGCTTTGTTCATTAAAGGTTCAACTCTTGCGCGAAGCTCGGCAGGTTCGTCCAAATCTTCAGAAGCACCATATCCAGAATACGCCGTATTCCACTCTTGCAAAAAGAGTCCGGCAGCATCAGAAGCAGCATCAGCACGGGTATTTTCTACAGTAGTTCGTTCCCGATTCGCGCGCGTTTCATTAATCGTCTGTTGAGTGCGCTCACCGTATAACCGTGCATTAAGCAGCTGTTGTTGAGCGGCTGGATCATTAGCAGCAAAACGTCGACGAAACGCATCTTGAATCGCAATCTGCATAATCATATCGGTCATTTTACCCATGATGTTCCTCCACAGCCATGTTACGAACGGTCAATCCAGCATCAAGTAGATGTTCCAACAGGTTGTCCCGCTCTTCAATATTGATCAGCGGTGTGATAATTCTTCCCTTCAGGAATTGTAAAGCCTTTTCCTTGACATCAACCGTCCAATCCAGCTCTGTTGCTTTCGACAGAACCGCATCGTAAAGACGAAGCACAAATTCAATGTGCTCTGACCATGTTTTTGGATCATAATTCACATTAAACCACATGTGATTATAATCGGTGAAGCAAGACCAAGCCGCCTCTTTCATTTGTAAGTCACGTTCATCCTGAAGCATCATGGGTCCGAGCTGGTTATGCCGACTTGTGCCGCCATCATAATACGAATTTGCGTGACCTCTTCGGTTAGCTGACTAATATATTCATACATTTCAGTTCGACTAACCTTTGTGTCTTCAAGATGAACAAGGATCTGTTGAATTTCTCCAATCTGTTCAGCTTGCTCTTGATGCCGTGTAGCTGAAGCATAATCAACGGCAAAAAGGTTATTGGAGGCATACCATCCCAACAACAGGATAACTGAAACAACAGTTACCCAACGATCTATTGTCATACCCCTGAACCAATCTCCTGCGGCCTTGGCTGTCATCTCGGTGGTCTCCAACTAGAGAATTGCCAGTTAAACATGCTTCCAAGATCAACGTTTTGTGTTAAATCAATTCCGCCGTAATTTTCCGCAGGCTGTCCTTTGGTGAACATGTTGGCGGCAGCCTTGCCTCCGTTTTTTTCTGCACCACCCAGCGCATCAAGCAAAAAAAGACTGGTCCCGGTGTCAATAGCATCGTCAAAGAAAGAGCGTTTATATGCGCGCTCGTCAGTGTCGCGTTGGAACTGCATCATATAATTCTGGCGTAATTCTTGCAGCTTTGCATATTCTGCTTGAGCTTCTGCTGCAGCACGGTCAGCGTCAATACCACCAACGGTGTTTGCTGTGTCACTCATGATTCCGGCTTCGACAGAAGCAGACACACCGGATTTACCAAGGCCGCGACTGTATAAACCAGCGCTGGCGCGGGCCTGCGTCTGACGACCTCTGCGATAGGCTTCGCCATATAATGGCTGAAACTTCGGACGCACCATCGAACGGGCGTCCCATTTCTGGGAATCGTTCAGAGTTGTCGGTGGCTTGATATCTGGAGCGGGACCACCATACAGATTGCCAGCAACCTTGCCAGCAAGACTAGCTACTAAAGGAATCCACCAAAGCATATTTGCCTCCTAGTCACCACCCGGAACGTCCCCGCCGCCGCCGCCATGATAATCTCCTACGTCGGGTCGGGGATGTCTCCACCACCACCACCACCAAGACCTTCAATTTCAGCCCAGAGCTCCCGGAGCTGATCATACATATAGTTTTGATGCGTTCGCAGGTTTTCAGCAGTCGCTTTGTACTGACGGCGCTCGCGCAGCAAATCCGTTTTCAGGTTTTTCAACTCTCTATCCAGCTGTGGCGATTTAACTTGGGGCTGGGTTCGAGTCTTTGAACCGCGAGCCCGGTCGCCAGTAGAGGTTGATCCCATAGACGGTAAGGTGTGTGTTTGTGTCTTCATCTTGCAGTGTCGTGTTAAGGGTTACCTCAATTTCAATATAACGCCCATGACGCACGTCCGCTGGCAAAGTTAGGTCTCGAATTACGCGCTCGCTGGCAGTATCAGACAAATACCCCCAGTCGTTTGTATTGATCAAACTCCCGTCAATATAGATATTTACCAGAATATTCGTGTTTGAAGCAAATTCAATATCGATCCCCTCAAAGATTTTTTCCTGTCCGGGCTGACCAAAGTCGATTCGTTTAGATTTCCATTTTGGTACAACATCGGGCGGATTGTCTACAGGAAACCAGATTACCTGATCCGATTTAATCAGCAACAAATCTTCGTTATTGGGATCACGGCAGACAGCTTTCACGCCGCTCGCATTTGTAATTTCAAACCAAGTCCCTTCAAGGATGTTGAAAAGAAACGCTGTCGTATCGCCAATAAATCCCCAGAAGATCATTGGACGCCCTTCATGTTCGAAGTATTCCCCATAACACGTATCTCGAATGCTTTTGTCAAGCAGGCCGAGTGTTTCATGGATCTCTTCTGAAATCACTTGCGAGACGCCGTTTAACTGGGACATACGGAAATGCCTGCCATCCAGATGAAATATAACATCACCGTAGACAACCACGCTGTTCTTCGCTGTGGTGCCGGGGCCGGGGAAAGAATCCTGAATGGTCCATTCGGTCTCTAAGCCAGACACATAAGCAACGGAATAACCATCCTCTTTCATCATGACAATACGGTCGCCCGCTTTACAGATTGCAATAATATGACTGTCCAGCCGGAGCACGTTAGCGGCTGGCACATGGTCAGGCATAGAGTGACCATAGAGGTGCGACCACGCCAAAGTCGGGTGTTCTGTTCTGGTGTCATCATAAGCATTTACAGGATCTATATTGGCGTTGCCAAAGAACACGCGCCCATTATGACCGCCGACAACGTCCGACCAAACCATTTGGCTACGAACGGCGGCTGTAGCATAACCTTTAACCTGAGACCCGTCAACTGTTCCGTAAATATCATATTGAAAACTTTCAAGCGCCATCAAAGTAATAGTTGAGGTTAAATCATCTACGTTATCAACCCTTGCAAAAACAACAGGCTTGTTGGGATCAGCCGTCTCGATTGATACCAATTGACCCACATAAAAATCTTCTTCTTCATCAACAATAGGGGAGCATTCGCCATATTCTTCCCCATAAGAGCCAGACCACGTAGTAGCACCCGATGTCAACGTCTCTGTAATGATTTCCCTTTCTTCATCCAATGGAAATGGCGGAGAATAACCAAGCAGGTTTTCCAGCGGCAAGTTCGTTTCAGAATCAAATCCAACAATTGGTAGCCCAAAACCAGCTCCCGCTTGGGTGTTGCGAATTTTCCAACACAGGATTGCAATGTCAGGTTCACTGTGCATAGTGAGAAAATCAGTCGGTTCGGCAAAAACAACGCGGGAATTACCGCCTTCACGACCAACGATTTTCCAATACTTCCCCGTGCGAGCATTACGCATGTAATAAATGACAGGACATTGGTTAGACGCCGCCCATTCCGCAGGAACCTCATCTATAAAGCTGGAGTCCATGTGTTTAACGGTATAGGATGTTCTTCCAACCGTTCCGCCAGACGGGTCCATATAAAAAGCATCGATCTCTGGTACACGATAATACTTACTTTTCTCAAGAATTTCCGCTAAAGTAAACCCGGCGAAATTATCCCTCTCGTGGTAATTCGTCATATCGCTTTTGCGGATAAACACATGAAGGCGTTTTACATTTCGACCCCACTGCTTACTTGCCCCCAGCCCGATTACGGTGATGAACCAATCCTGTGTGGTTCCAAACTGATCCGGACGAATTGACTGATCAATCATTACCGGAGTTGAATATTCTCCATTATGCATCTCTGTGATAACAGCTATGTCATATCTTGTTGTTGAGTCCAGCGCATCAGGTGTCGCCCCACCGATCCTATAATGTTCGCGAGGGGATCGATAATAACGGTTTTCAAACGTGATCCCCGGCGCTTTTTTGTATGCAAGAGCAGCAATGTTGGTAACAATCCATTCATCATTTACATAATCACGCCATAGCTTTAATCCGGGGACATTGTTGTTGAAAGAGACATATACCGCGTCCTCAAACACCGCCATCGTACTTTGATCTTCAAAATCAGAGTAATCGTCAATATCTGGCCCAAACAATGAATTATGAAGCCTATCATAGAAATAAATAGCCCGACCACCTCTTTGCGTCCATGCATCTATTGCAATCTGGATTTGCTCGTCCACATGATAAGTAGAAAACGGAATCGCATTATAATAGACAGGAACTTCTGTTTCGGCGTACGCCTCTACAACAAACAGGTCTGTATCAATTGAACTATAAGAGCCCAAAATGCCGAAAAAGAATTTTTCGTCTATATCTTGGTAATAATAAGAGCTTTTCCAGAGAGCGATCCGCCAGCAATCCGTCTCAAATGGGATCTGCAAAAAGGAACGCCATGAATCGGAAATCAACCTGCGGAAAGTGATAGTCGACCCTGTTGTCCAGCCATAAATTGGGACGCGGGTGTAAACCGGCCCGCTTTCTGTAATACGATATGACCCAACATCAAAACCACTGATGTGATCAAAAACAATCCCAGTATTATGTACCCCATAAACTGACCCACTGTCTTCGTAAAGAACACGGATGCGTCCATCTGGGTGTACATACCCAACCAACACTTTTGTCACATCATCATTATCGTGGTCTACCCAGATTGGAGTTCCGCCTTTGCAGGTATAGGTATTTGAACCGTCAGTAACATTCGTCTCGCTTCCAAGAACAATATCACCACCAGTCACAGTGATTGTGCGATAGACCAATTTCCAGACTTCATTTGAAGCGTCCCATTTTTGATAGAACAGCGCACCAGTTTCGAAATTCCCGTCCTGCCTTAATGAAAGCTGTGGGCTACCGGCATTGGGAATTGTAACATCATCATCGGCGCTCAGAGAAACCGGCTCCCCGCCTGTGCGATTCACAGTCATAGTACGAAGACGAATACAGTGACGGTAAGTAGCGTAATACTCAAATGTTTGGGCGATTGTGACAAGAGAATCTCCATTCTCATCATTCATCACCATTACAGAATTGCCTTCACATGGAATGGTTTGAGGGCGATCGGTGTAAGCGTCTGCGTAATCTTTCGATTCGTCCCAAATGTCTACACGGGTAGCACCATCAACAGCGTCATCGTGCCAAACGGCTAAGCGAGCCCAATATTTGACAGTGGTCTCGACCATTGTGGTGCCATCTTCTGGATCACCAGTTTCTTCATAACGAGTGTGACCGTCTTGAAGCAGCCATGTTTCATCAACATCTTCATCATAAAACATGCTGATGGCACCGCCAATGAGGTTGTTGTAGCCACTATCACGTTCGGTAACACCAGTCAACGCAAACACCTGTTTGTCCCCAGTCGGCAGAGTGCCGGGGTCGCCTGCCTCGATTCCCGTCCCCGGCATATTTCGATGGTAACGATCAGCTTCTGCACTGATCATGTTGCCACCACCGATCAAAGCGGTGTTTGCGCCATTAATAACTTCTGTCAAATCAGTCACATTCGGGCCTTTGTCAATCTGACAAATCGGGCCATGAAGGTGATAGTCGTTGGTATCTCGCGAACTGCGACAGATCATGCTTTGGGCATAATACTGACTGCCGCTATACTCGAAGAACAGAAATGGGTTTCCGTTGTGGCGTCTATAAGGAGGCAACGGGTCCATAAAGTCGGTGATAAAACGGGCCTCGCCCCCATCACCCTTCTTTGGATCGGGATTATAATCGTAAGATCGTCCCCATCTGTATCCCCACGGTGGGACGGGTCCACCCGGACCACCACCAACTCCCACAGGGGCGATTTTCGTCAAAGCGCCAATCTTGGGGATTGTGACGAAGTTCTGACAAATTTGGGCAAAGTGGGTATCATCCGGCAGATCTGCTGGATCAATTCCTTCATGCAACCCGCCAAATATCCTGATTGGATATACTTTTGATCGCTTTCTACGCATGAGGAGAATCTCCCCAATCCATCGGTTGCAGTTGCAATACCTCTGGAGGTGTTGCTTGTACAAACAGGCTCGCCAACGGTCCCATTTTTTGATGGAACTGTGCTTCGAAATACGGCGCGTCCTGATGCCCAATCTCTGAAAGAACAGACGCTACCAACCACTTGAGCATGGCCTCGTGAAAACGAGCATCAACTCGCAGAGTCGAACTATATGTCGTTATCTGAGGCCAAACCTTGATCATCAGGGTAAAGGCTTCGGTTGAATATGGCTCAATAACAATCCGGTCCTGCCCATCCCAAGCCCAGAAAGGAGTCCCCTGATAATAGTTGTACGTTACGTTCTTGTTGTTAAACACATTCTCGTATAAATCCACCTGTCCAAGATTTGATGGACTGGAAGAAATGACCTCAACAACTTCTTCGTCAGTCAAAGTACACGCGCTGAAATCAGTAATCGAAGTCCCATCAATAGAACTTGCGCCGGTATCAATTGAAGTCACCTTGATAGCAACCTCACCGGAAACAAAGTAAACGATGTCACCGATATAAATCTTGTCCAGAGAATCAAGGACCACATCAGCAATCGTCGCACCAATACCGGTGCCGCTGAAGGCCGGAACACCACCAGAAGCATCAAGCGTTGTGTCAGCCTTCCGAGGTCCAAACCACGCATTTTCGACACGGAACGGCTTGGAAGACATGTGATACATTTGCTGATTTGCTGAAAATCTCAGAAACCACTCTTCTGTCACACACCCAAGATATTGAATCAGAGTGTTCTGCATTTCAACGATCAGTTCTTGCAGCAAAGCATCGCGCCGGAAATGAGCCGGAATATCACGAGCAATCAGAGGAATCTGTGCTCGCTCAATCATCGTTGCGCCAGTCACTTTCTCCTCCCCGGATATTGAAGTTTCACACCATAAAGCTGCAATTCTGGCAACACGTTATTATTCCATATTGCCAATGCTAGTGTTTCTTCTTCTTCAGAAATCAACAGGTGTACCAAAGCAATCTGTGTCATTAAACCATGCAGAACCTCTGGCATATCTGCATATTCACTACCACTTGCTGCAAAAGCAGCTGTTGGCACCGTAACAAATCGGCACTGAACAACATGACTCCAGTTTGTTGCACTTCCTGTGTAATAACAGAAAGCGTTGTTCTGGATATACATGGTCGGATCTGTCAGGCTTGATTTGGTATATGTGTTCGTTTCTATATCATCTTTCGGCTCACTAAGAACCACTGTAATTTGCTTAGATGGTTTAGCGTTTGCTGTCAACCAGCACTGAGGGATAATCTGGACAATACGAGCCCCAGCAGTAAATGCAGACGCTTGAATCTTATCAAAAGTCGAATAACTTCCGCTTAAATCTTCTGCGGCAAACGTCACATTTTCTGTTTCAACACGAACACCAAGATGTTCGGGCGGCAGAGCACGACAAAGTGCTGCCGCCGCCTTATCGAACATTGGTAACAGGTAACTGGCGTCATGCTTCGTACCACCGGGATCACCAATAGCTACCCGAAGATCCGCAAGCATTTCATTTGGGCTCATTCTACTTGCCCTTCATTTCAGCAACCTTTTCCTCCAGAGATTTCATGTGTTCTTTTTCAAGAACATCAAAATCCTTCTGAAGAAGTTCCTTGACTGCGGTTCGAATAGCAATAGTACCCTTCGGAACCGGAAGTTCAGGATGAGTCTTGACAAAAATTCGCTTCAGCTGAGAATACGACATGACATCCAGCTCTTCCAGATCAATGCCCATTTTTGGACCGGTTTCATCCATATACGGAGCAAAGTTTTCTTCGACATCTACCGGGAGCAGGCTGTAATACTTCCCATTAGTGGGAGCTTCCTGCAAAGCCTTTGCCAGCTTTTCGTCGGTTGTCGTGAAAACGCCGTTACGGAAATGAACAGGTCGGAATTCGCCGCCAAGCATGACGTGAAATCCTTTATGGACAGAAAGGAAAGTGAAGGATTGCCGCTTCTTGGCTGCACCGGTTTTCTTGGTGGATTTCTTTGGCACGATACCTTCCTCCGTCAAACAAAAGAATCATCTGGGGAGCCGAAACTCCCCAGAAGATTTCAGGTTATGAGGTCAGACCCGTGATTTCAAAGAAACCGTGGGTCTGTTCCTGCATGCACTGCAGGCCGACCTCTGTCAGGATTTCGCCTTCAACCGAGTCCTGACCGGTGAACGGAATCGGACGGTACTTCGTGTCACGGTTCCGCATCGGACGGCGACGGACATTTGCTGGATCAATCCAGAAATTGTAACCAGAGTAATCCGAACTGGACAAGCGCGGGTGAATGACGAGATCAACGGTGCCGAACGGTGTCAGGAACGACTGCGCGTTGAAGCCCAGCTTCGTGGTACGCGGCTTTTCAATCTGAACCTGCGGTGTGTCTTCGAGGAAATCCTTCAGCTGATAGAACGCAGCCACATAGTCAGAGACCATGAGGATCTTCCGCTTTGAACCATACCGCAGGTACTGACGGGCCGTGTAGAAGAAGTTGGTGCCACCGGAACGCAGCGTGTAATCAGTGTCAGCCGCCGAACCGCTGTTGGTGGAAATGAAGCGGTAGAAACCGCGCGAAGCACGGTGAGCTGTGTACATGGTCGAACCGGAAAAGACGTTGTTGTCGTAAGTCTCTGTGCCGGAGTTAAACCATTCACCCATCAGAAGGCCAAAGTCAATGTCCTTCTTGTGAGCAACGGTTGCTTCCATGACACGGAGCTTCCATTCGTCCATACCGTACCATGCAGCCTGTACAGCAGTACCCGACATTGCAACTTCGGACTTGAAAATCTGAGTGAAGTTGCTTTTCGGAACCATCGCCTGCATGTGTGCTTCACCACGACCAGAACCTTCCGGGTGCGCTGTACCGATGATTTCCACAACGGTATCGTTCGCAACAGTGGAAGTTGCATGACCGGTAATGCCTTTGAACGTAACATTGTTTCCACTGACACCCGTCACAATCGCAATGACGTTAAATGCTGTGACGTCAGTGTACTGCATCTGAACGATCTGGTAAGTATGGAACAGATCGCCATCCGACATGGTGAGGGTCGCTTCATTACTGGCCCATGTATCACCACTGGATACAGTGTCGGATCGAGCCAGTGCATCACCTTCAAACCACTCGAACTTCGGGTTCACAGTTGTACGAGCCGGAAGCGAGGTCAAGAAGGTGTACCACGGCGTTTGATCCGGTTCAAGCCAGTGAATCACCGAATCCAAATCACGAACGCGCCGTTCACTGATCGGACCATAAACACTGTTACCAGCATCTACATAAGTGTTCCACATGTTGGCAGGCGAGCTACCAGAGCCCGGATTATAAATTGCCACGATAAAACTCCTTTTCGTTGCTCCTCAAGTCAGAGTTCCGACTCTTCAGCTATCACAGGTAAGAAGTCGCACGGGATTTGTCATGCAAATCCTTGATGGTCTTCTGGAATTCAATATCGCCCGGATCGCCCATTCCCGGTTGCATCTGCTGGTTCGGCTGCTGTGGGAATCCACGCGGCTGAACATTCATGATGGTCGGGGGCTGTCCGTATGGATGTTGATAATACATGTTTGGATTCCACTGCGGAGCCATTGGCGGCTGTTGTGCAAACTGCGGCGACATCGGCTGCATTGGCACCTGTGGTTGTCCCGGCTGAGGCATCATCGGCTGCTGCGGCATCTGCGGTTGCGGCTGCATCTGCGGAGGCTGCTGAGGCTGCTGAGGATAACCTTGCGGTGGCATTCCTTGCGGTGGAAACATGTTGTTACCTGCTGCTTGCTGTTGAGTTTGGTTATACACCTGATAAAAAATCTCAGGCGACCAATTGCCCGGATCTTCCATAAACTTGAGGAAGTTATCCCTTTGCTGGGGATTTTGAAGTTCAGGATGCTGTGCAGCCAACGAGTCCATCAGGTCTCGACGACTTTCATGCTTACTCATGTGGTCATTCATGGAATAACCAATAAGCTGGTGCATCCAATCACCCAACTTCGCCATACCGTCTTCATCCGTGGTATCAATGCCACCCTCTGGAATTGGGGGCGGTCCCGGAGCTTCTTCTTGCTCCGTACCTTTGGCAAAGGATTGACGAATGTTGGATACAAGTTCTGGAGTTAATTGATTTGGGTTATTCAAACCGAGCTGGTTCAAAACACCGTTCAATTGATTTTGAGTTTGATGCGCCTGACTCATCCAAAACGCATCTCTCGGCCCAAAACCGCTTTGAGTTTGCACATCCGGCTGTGGCTGTGGCTTCGGCTGAGTGAACGATTCAAATCGTTCTCTCGGAGAAGGAACATCCATTTCAACCGGCGGTTGCATGTTACCAGCACCTTCTGGCGCAAAAAATGGATCTGCCGCAGGCGGCTGTCCCATAATCTGGTCTGAAGGTCTGGGTGTTACTGGTTGTTGTGGTTGTGGTATACCACCGTTCAGCATGTTTCGTGCTGGCGGTAGATCCATTTCACCACCCTGATGAACATCCCCTGTTGGGGAAATGTCTGCTGCCATCCTCGGGTCCATCTTTGCCTCCGGTCGTGAATTTCCATCTGGGGGTCTCCGCTATGCGAATTTCCCATTCGGGGTCTCCACTTTGGCAAGTGGTTAAATGTGGAACGCTATTCGTCCCACTGAATTACTCTTTTTTCAACAGAAATCTTAATGGAATCGCCGTTCGTATAATCAACAAAATCCATTTCTACCCATAAATTTCCAGTTGTTGGGTACGGCTCATATCGGAGCCGCCCCGCTTTTGCAGTATCGTACAATGATTCCTTCTGCGGCTCAAGCCATAGCCAAACCCATGTGTTCGTGTCCAAATCCGCAATAGAGTCCAACTTTTCTACAATCGGATAAGTCCCAATGGTTGGGCTTCCCTTTGTACTATCCCAAAAGAAAGTACGCCGCTGGGAAAACCATCCTTCAGAAGAATCATTATCAGACATAAACCATTGCAGATTTCGAAGTGCTTGTGTCCCAGACGAATCTTCATCATCCAAACATTCGAGTTTTAACCGAATGGCTGCCTGACAATCATCACGATAAAAATAACCAGCCGGTAATCGTCCCAACTGATACGAGAAAGTGACGATGGAATCTGTTGACAATGCATCTTCCGCCGTATCACCAACAGCGGGATGATACAAATGTGCCGTGTTTGTCCACCAGTCTTCTGCCTGTGCGGGCAGGGCCATGAGGACTGCGATCAGCAAAACAATCCACAGTCCAAAGCAGGGCTTTTTCATCCTTCAGCTCCTTCTTTTTCAAGTTCCTGTTCTGCTTCTGCTGCCATCAGAGCCAGTTTAGCTCGGAATTTTTCAAGTTCGACGTTCTTTTCGCCGGTAAGTTGCACTTTCGCGATCATACGATCAGCTTCCATAACCTGCTTCAAGAACTGCCGCAACAGGATATTCTTCTGACTGAGATCACGTTCATAAGCCTCAAGCAGGTGCTGCATCTTCTGAACTTCGCCCATCCGCTGTTCTATTTCCTGCGGATTTTCAATCGGAGCCAGCTTCCGCACTTCCGTACCATCAACAATGCCTTCACGCGCAAGTTCAAGCATGGCAGACAACTTTGCCGTGCGCTGGGTAGGAGCATAAGAACCTCCAACGACTTGGACATCATACCGACCCTGCGAAACATCCAGCAATTTACCAATAATCCCCGGACCAATTGCAGTCACATCATTCACACGGACCTGACGTTCTTTTGCAACACGATCATTCATCATGCGGAATGTTCTGGGCTGACCAGCATAATACTGCTGCATCATCTGGACAGACGCTGAACCAAGCTGGACGAGCATAGCTTCGATTCGATCAGTGACATCACCAACCTGTTCTCTCGCGTTTTCCAGCTGTGCAAGATACCCGTGCCATGTTTCGGCGGCCCGAGCATCGTGCAGGAATACGTCAGACCCTGTTGTTTCACGAAGGAATTTAGCCATTTCGAGGTAAATTCCATAGAACGCCTCGTTCATCGGGGTTGGTGAAAGCGTGATCGGTGGAGTCTGACCATTAAATGGTAAATGTGATCCCGGCGCACTGAACATCTGGCGAGCCTTGTCCATCTGGGCATTCTGAGCTCCCTGCAGTGATCCGGTAGGATAAGCAATGCGTGGGTTTGCGGTTTGCTGGGCATGAAGCATGACAGTTGACATTGCCTTGTTCAAGGTTCTGACAACTTCATGGACAAATTCAGGCTCGCCCATTGGTTGTGTATTGGACATCGGTTCATAGCCGCCCGTATCCTCATACGAAGTCGAAACCACGGGGCAGGTGTCTGTATATAATTTCATCCACGGGCTAACCTGCAGACGGTCCAGAAATACCGATGTCTCGTAAATATTCTGTGACTGAACTTCTATTCGGGCCATTTGTTGCTGTAACAACTGCAATGCCCACGGGATTGTATCCGGTGGCATATTAAATTCAAAAGTATCATACGGTGTGTGTAAAACATACAGAGGAGCCCATGTTCTACGGAACGCTTGGGACTGGCGTAACATCGAGGCGTTCTGATTTTCCTGAAACGGGACACCTTCGTGTGTTGTCCAGTTCGATCCCGGTCTGGAAACATCCGGCACAGAGGCCACATACTGGAGTTCCTGTGCCAGATGAGGATAATGACGCATTGCCTGTTGTGGTGTTACATACTGGAACAACAGCCAAAGGTCGGTGTCGGTATATAGCGGGTCTTGTGAATATGGATCAGGAAGAGATTGGTGGGTAGGCCAATGTCGGAACTTCAAATCACCCCTGCCGCGCTCGGCTAAGGCATCCCAATAGGGGACAATCGTGGTTTGCCCAGAACCGATAAGCCATTTGACAGCTCGTTGCATCTGCATGTTGCCACGGCTGATATGAAACATCCGCCGCAACAGGAAACCGAATACCGAAGCCATTTGTTCGTCGCCGCCCTCCATCGCAACAACATCAAATGACGGATTATTTGCGGTATAATACCGAACAAGAGAACGAACGGCCTGACGCAAGTAATTCATCTTGATCGGGGTCATCTTCTGGCGTTTCATTGCGGCGATTTCAGCAGCCGTATAATGCCCGCCCCAGATCATTTCCATACCACGAAGAGCTCGATCATGAAACGAACGAAACGCCGTCAGGCGCTCTTCAATTTCATGATGAACATCACTGCCATTGATGTTTGATTTGGAAGCGGCATCAATGCTTAACGTGTGCGGAGGCGGATCGAGAGCACCAAGAAGACCGTCCCGACTCGAAGGAAGAAGTTCTTCATCCTCAATCTGGGCCATCTGCCCTATGCCTATTCCCTGTTCAAAGCCAGCCTGAATCATACCGTTATCCAGCTTGAGTCATCTTGAACTTCGACTTCCTCGTCATCATAAAAACCTTCAGCATTCAGTGTCGGAGGTCGCGGCGGAGGCATCGCTTCCCTGATTGCCTTTTCTCCCGCGTCCAACCTGTCCCGTCTTGCTGGCGAAGGCCAATCGTCCATATCCTTCAGGTAATTTGTCAAAGTAATATGGACGTAGACGTTCCCTTTCCTCAATGGTCCTAATATACGATCAATTCGTGCGTCTTTGCCAATACTCTCAGCATCTGCGATAATATTAAAGGGCGGTCGATTTTGTGTAGCCCGGTTTCTCTGAATCCCAGCCTGTACCAGCCCTTGCGCCCCATTTGTTTCTGAACGCCATAAAATTGGGCGGAACTGGGAGTCCGCTCTATCCAGACCCATTTCAATTTGACCGTAATCCATTGGACCGGATGTGTCATGAAAATAGTAGTAGTTTTCATCAGGATCGACCGCAACCAAAATCATCGCCGTATAATCAGATTCGTCCTTATTTGTGAATCCCAAATCAAGTCCGGCATAGATGTGAACCGGGACAGTAATCTGATCAAATTGATTGCGCGGCTCGATCGCCCCCGGCAAAGCGTTGTTGTGGCGAAGATAGCGTTTAATCGTCATCCACGGTTCCATGCCGCCGTTTCGCCAAAAGAGATTTCCGTCAAACAACCGGACATGAGGCTTCATCCGGCGTTTTTCATCAGACATTGGTTCGTTGTAATACTCTTGCCGGAAGCCTTCCCAGTCACCAGCAGCACGAGCTTCTATGCCTTTTCGGATGATCCATTCTTTTGAATACCGCTTGCCCCAGATAGGCTTACCGTTCGTATCTTCGATCTGAAGGAACATCACTTCCCAGAAGTTGGGCTGTCCTGTGCTCAACATCTGCTGGTAAATGTTGTATGAACGGTTCAGGAAGGAGTCGACATGAACGATTGTGCCGGTAAGAACCAGCTGCCCACCCTGCTTTTCGATGGCTGGCATGACCTTGCGACGGATGAACCGCCTGACTTTTTCCCGCAGGTTCTCCGTATTGGTGTTTTCCTCACTCTCGAAATCGTCAAGAAACACAAGGTCAGGACGAAACGACCGGAACTTACGACCTCGCGGCTTCTGACCCCAGCCGATTGCCTCCAGCATGATGCCATTTTGGGTCACAATCCGGGTCGTTGACCATTTGTTTTCCTCGACTTTCCGACTGCGGGTTCGACGCAGTTTTTTCAAAGCCCCGCCGGAAAGGAGATGGATACGCGGGTTTGTCAACAACTCGTGGGAAACGGCATCAAGCCACAATGTCGCCTGTTCTCTGGATTCGGAGAACGATTGGATGTATCGCTTCTTTCGGAAAGTAACACATTGGAGGGTGAAAATTTGCTCGACGGTAGTTTTAGCGTGTTCGCGAGGCCATATGATACAAAGGTGTTCCGTTCCGCAAGCAAGACGGTCAAGGGCTTCTATGTGGAACTGGGGGACACCGAAACGGGGGCCAACAAGTCCTTCGTGTCCCCCTTCGTCAAGGGCGGGATGCTTATTGTCCGGCAACATATTGCCGTAGCGGTCCCGTGGTGTGAGAGCAAAAACTTCAAAAGCTACCGGATCATCCTTCAGCCAACCGAGGAGGTACTTCCATTCATCAGGCCGATTCTCCCGCACCTCCCTCAACGCCTTGTCGTTCATCGTCAGAAGCGGGTGGTTTAGGTACTCGGCTTCGTTCGACAGTCTCGCGATTTTCAAGTGCCAAGTCGACAATAGCGTCCGAGATGTGAGCCCCGCGTTGCTTGGTTGATCTTGCAACACCGACTCCACCGGATTCGGGCCAACTTTCGGGCTCAGATCCGGCATCCCCGGTCGCACCTTGAAGTTGATCAGTTTCGTATCCGACATTGTTCACCAGAGCAGCTGCGTTATTTTCGGGGACAGCCATCATCTTACGGAGGATTTCTTCCATTCCTCCGGCGTGTTTTTCAACATCAGCGATGATTTCCAGTGGACGAATGCCATAACCGGCCTGAACAGCCAGTTCCATCAGGGCATTCTTCTTGTCAATTGGGTCTTCGATCTGATCAATCGTCTCCATGATCCGCCTGACCAGTTCCTGTGGCGGAAGATTTGCGTCGACCATCCCTTTTGACAATACAGTAAGCATAATTTCCCTAACTACAGGATTTGTTTCCTTTGCCTCAATCTGCCGGTAATTCTTTGTTGGGGCATATCCCGCCCCCCGGTATGCCTCGGCCTTTGAGGTTCCTTTCAAACGAAGGTATGCATAACGCAGGTCGCGCATCGAAAATTTCTTATCCATGAAATCATCGTCGACAACCTTGTCGCGGAACACCTCCGTAACCAAAAAAGACAGGAGAAGTTCGAACATTTCCGCATGACTCTTCGGGTTCTTGAGCCGTATTTTGCGGACCTTTTTGAATTTTCCCCTGCCAACAGGAATTTCGTCCCAAGCCATCAGCTTTCAATCTTGGTCTTCTTCCCTGCCATGATACTGTCAGACACAGACTGTCCGGTAATGATCGCGCCAGCTACACCAGCACACCATTTCAAGCCTTCCAGTACCATGTCATCAGGAACGCCAACAAATTTCACAATAAGTGAAGAGGCCGGGATATATACCAGAATCCACAACAGAAAATATGTGGCAAACGCAATGCGTTTCGTGCTTGTAATCTTGTCCCAGAGCTTAGTCATCACCAACTCCATCGTTGAAAAACAAAAGAAACTGTGCGCCCTGACCAATAACGGGTTCTGTGCCAAGCGCACCCAAATAAGTACCACCCGTGTATGTCGTTGTAAAAGCAGGAGAAATTGCTTTCAGATAAAAATTCAGGCTCGTAGCATCCACAAACTGGGGGACTTGTCCAGTTACATCGTTCCCAATCGAAGTAAAAGACCCGTTTGTGTTAGAAGTGTTCAAATAAAACAACGTATGACCGTAAGAAAATTTTGTGGCAGCTACGTTTTGATAGCCGTATGAAGCTGTCCCATTATGGAGAGTGACGATGTTATCTGTTACAATTAATTCTCCTCCCGGCTCACCGCCATAGGCACTTGATCTGACCCCTCGCGAATTGTTCACGTCAGAACCCGGACCCACAATTGTATTGTGGTAAACCTCAATGGTATCTTGGGCTTCGGCAATTATGAGATCAATGCCGATTAAATTATTTTTGAGTACGTTCCACCCAATCTCACCATCAGCATCACCGTTGAACTTGATCCCCGGACCATTATCGTTATTTCTGACGTTCAAACTACAAACATAAACACGGTAAGACGAGTCAATTTGAGCGACATATCCGTCCTGACCAAAGTTCAGAACTGCACCAAGATCCGTGTTGCCCTGCGTCAAAGAATCATTCCACCAGACAGTATTCTTCGTGTTTGCCTTGATCACCAACAGACTGTCAAGGACTTCGGCTGGATGATAAAAAACAGACGGCATGATTTTTATCGTATCCATCTGACCTGCAGTTGTCAAATTCTTTCTGGCATATCCACCTGCTGAAGTTAATGTTCTGAAGGTTGTGTCTGGGATGTGCATGTACTTTGCAAGCGCGTCATATGTCAGCGTAAAGTCAAAATTATCCCCAGTGGCTTCACTTGGAAAATGCCACACAGCAACTATCGACACGGCCCCTTCGTAAGACAACGAATTATCAGCATTGCCACTTGCATTGTGTCCGCCACCAATTACAGGGTCTGCCGGATTTACCTGATACGGCGAGGTTTTCCCGTGCGCTATTGGTGCGTGTTCTGTGTTATTAGTCGTGGCGTGAACATTGGTTCCGTCCATATAGACCGAATAAACCTTCCAGTTGTGGGAATAACTGTCGTCATCCGGGGTGTCGATATATGAACTTTCAACCCGCTGTTGCCAAACACCATAACGATCCAGAATACCTTGATCAAGATCACAAGGGGCATAAATAATCTCTGTTCCAGCAGTTCCAATGTATGGGTTTGTAATCACCTCGATCAGCATCCCGTCACGCCATTGCAGTGTATCTCGAAAATCAGCATCAGTCCACGAACAGTATTTTGATCCGTTGAACTGAGCAGCTACAATATCTCCACCAAACGGGGATTCTGCATAAGCATAGGCGGCGGCGGTATAGGTTGTTGTGTCAATATTCGTGTAATCCCGACACAACATTTGGAATCCGTATGGACGAGCGATCATCAACGCAACAAGAGAATCGGCAGACCTGCCCGAAAGCGCGGCATAATCTGCCAGCGTTGCAAGTTCAAGAGGATTATCATCATCGACCGTCAGCGTCACCTGTGCAAATGCTGCGGCTGTGATCAACATGGCGAAAAGCATGAGCCATTTCATTCCCAAAACTCCTCCATCAGGAGACTATCCTGCGAAACAACCCGCCCGTTATGCCAATGACCAGACAGAGTTGAGTCTTTGTCAAAAAACTCTTGTCCATCTTCACGAGAAAGAATTGCGCCGTAGTTTAATCCATGAACATCATGTAACAGGGAAACGTCTTCCTCGGTAAAGCCAACGGCTTTTTTTAGAGCTAGGACATGAAGACTGTCAGACGAAACGACATACCAGTCCCATTCAAAAAGCAACTCAACAGTAACCCATTCTTCCCAATCAACATCAACATAACACAACGTCGACGCTGTTGGGAGCCCGCTGTTTGGGATATAATAGTCGCCGCTGGGACTGAATGGTGGATCGGCTTTAACAACAAGCGCAATTACCAGAATCAAAACAGCCAGAGTACCGGGAGCCCACCAATATCTATCCATCCAGTTCATAACCACACCTTTGCGGTTAATCCTGCGTTCCATCCTTGCCACCAACCAATGTCCATTCCGAGCGACAATCTGCCGATCCGTCTGGATTCAGCACCGATACCACCCTGCAACCATCTATCGTACTCGTGTCTCGATAATGGAGTGCTGAAGTCGGCCCTGACGCCCGTATATGCGAAGAGTCTAATCCAAGCTGAATCAACAGGTCTTGATGTGCTCGTTGTGCTGTTAATACTGCTAAAATCAATGTACTCAACGGAGTCTGGGGGGACATACGCACTACTGTAGTCGAAATCGTAGTCGCTACGTCGATCTCTTCCAACTCTGATCCTAAGCGGTCCCCCATCACCAACAACCGTTCCAGCGGGGATCTCAACCGTAATTGTATCTCGCTCAACTTTTGCCTCACGGTAAACGATCTGTTGTTCAATCTTTGGCGGCTGTGGAACAGGGATACGGACTTCCATTTTTTGAAAATGGACAACTTCTTCCGTCTTCCCGAAGTAACTTCCTGCAAAGCCCATAATACCAAGCAGGAGTATCACAACCCACAGGGGTATTTTCAAGCCAATGATTTTTTTCATTCTTGCGATCTCCAGTAGTACCTATCACGGTTCATTATCCTTGTAAAGCAGGGCATCACCGTTGACCAACTGTACCCAGCCTGCATGTAGCGGGTAATAAAACCCGTTTTTCAATATCAAGGTATCTTCTACGGTATCACCACGATACATTCCTCTGATATGGATGGTCGCGTCACCATTCACAGGCTGAATACCGGCCCAATCACCATTGCATGGAACCGCCCTGATAGAGTCGATATACATGCCTGTACCAGTCGAAGTATCGGCTTTCAACAAGGCAACCATATCCCTGCTGGCTCTGGGCGGACGATAATAAGCGGTTTGAGACTCAACGGCATTCAGGGTGAGGACTGTATCGGTTCCGAACATGAGGTAAACTGTGCCAGAATCGTGGACTTCGCAGTGGGCTTCAACATAATAGTACGGGAAGGTGCGTTCGAAGAAGAAGTGCCGGATTTTCATGCTGTTGTCTTCTTGGAATGCTGCCAGTTCAGCCGCTGAAAAAGCACCTCCAGCATCAGCATCGTCCCTTTTCTTGCTCAACCAGTACATTCGGTTTTCGGTTGAGTCGAAATGGACCGAATCACCCCAAGCTACACACCATAAACTGTCATCTTCCATCGTCGATGGAGCCCAACCGGACAAAATAGACGATAAACCACGCGGATTGGGCCAACTACTGTTGCCTTTCGTCACATCGCTACCGACATCAAGCAAATCCCAGTCTGTCCACTTGAATTCGACATGATAATTGGCGTATGTCGAGTCCTGACCGTAGATAATCGTGGAATCTTGGATGTAAATAACGTCTGTTTCGAGCGGACCAGCCTGAACCGCAAGAAACGTGAGCAACCCAACCAGCAGCGTCAGAAACAACGCCAACCATTTCATGAGGAACCTCCTCCTTCGGGATCAAACTGGCACCTTTGAACCCAGTGCCACCAATATTTTGACAGCGCGGGATTCTGTTTCGCGAGTTGCGTGTAATATACGAATCTTTTCGCGACAATGACAGTCAAAAGCGTAGCGAGTCGATTCCCCTTGACGGCCGATTTCATCATTTCTATCGTTTTACGACCAACAACCCCGTCTTCCACCAGCCGGGGCATTTTCCGTTTTACTGTTCCGCCTCGTTTTCGGGCCTTTTTCTGGACTTGACGGAATTCTTGGTCGGCAATGTCATTAAGCGCGGACTGAAGAAGGCGACCCGTTCTGGCGACTCCGGCGTTGAAGGCATGGTCTGTAAGCAAGTATGCAAGACGGAGTGGGACAAAATCTTCCCTTGCGCCGATCTGGTCATAGTAATGCTCACGCATGATGGTCCTTGTCCGAGCCCGGATGCGTGAATTGTCCTCAATAGAGAGACGTATTCCGGCGACCTTTCCACTATTTTCTTCAATAGCATCTCTAAGAATATCCCAGAAGAACTCTTCTCCCCAATCTCGCTCGGTAATACCAAAGATCGTGAGACCTCCCGGATCTGCTGAATCGTTGGAAATTCCACCTTCATTTTCTTCAATCCTCAAGCAAACCTTTGTGAACTTATCCATCTTCGCCCATCTCCTTGCGCTGCTGCGCGGTACGCTTGTCGACATATGGCTTGTGACGGGTGACTACACCGCCGTGCTTTTTGCTGGTTGGGGTTTGTTCATATTTTCGACAGCCTGTGTCAACGCTATCCCCCGACTCGACAGTTCTTCCTTCACTCCGGGCTTTTTGTCGTAAACGTATCCCCCTGATCCATTCAAATTGCTCTCCCACTGCCCCATCGGGCCTTGTTTCTGCCGAAACAGTGACATCCTCACCGAGAGCTGCCTTTGCTTCATGTTCTACCTCGATTGCGTCTGCCAGCTGGCTCATTGTAACATCATTTTCTTCATCAATTTCAGCCATCTGGGCTATGTTTTCAGCTTCCAACCGCGTTTGGAAGGCCGGATCAATGTCAAACGGATCATCACGATCATAATTGTGTTTTCGAGGCAATAAATTCGATTTCTCCTGCGGCATCGTAATCCTCCTCTGCCAGAAATTCAACCTCTTTACCGTGCCGATAGAAGACTTTTGCCCCTTTCGGCGTGATCATGACAACCATACTGCAACCCTTTTTCCCAGAAAGGGTCTCAACGTAAGATTCAGCCCGTTTTTGCTGATCATCAGCATATTTTCGACGCAGGATAAACATATTATCCTCACCCGCCGCAATAAATTGCTCCAAAATGCCGCCGGAGTTCCCGCGCTTCATTGACGGTAAAATCAGGAAATCACTGCTGTAAACTTGATACAAGGTTGCTCCCTTCTACCGTCAGGCTATATCTACCCTCAATCACGTACACAAAACCCCGCCCACGCAGATTTTGCAATGATCTCCAGATCATTTTCCGGTGATTGGGGTCTGTTTTACCGTAAAACGCTTGGGAAAGGCCGGAAGGCGTATTGAACGGGACACTGCCCAGATTCTTCAAAATAAACTTCTGCCTGCGACCCAAGCCCTTTGAATTGTTGACCATTGATGTCATCTACTGTTCTCCAGTGTGTGCAGACAATATAGCCCATACGGAAGAGCCCACGCAAGACCAAAAAGAGACCCCGACAGGTTGGTCAAGCCCATCGGGGGTCCACTGGAGATTCGGTGCGGACGAAGAACACAGATCACACCGTCGAACCACAATATACGAACAACAGGTGGACTCCAACAAACTGAACAAAAATAAAAAGAGTTCTTGACAAGAAAGAATCTCAACCGTACCTTACCGGGGCGACAGCAGCCGACATGCTTTATCATATATATATATCCCTCTGATAAAAAAATCAGGGGGATTTTCTATGAAAAAAATATGGAAAACAGGGAGGAAAAAAATAATTGGAAACGAAATAGTTGGGATTTGTGTAGAGGGGGTATACCTTCGATTTCCTTCCTATACCGGTCTTTTAGGTCTATGGGGGTCTTCTTTTGAGGAGAGGGGAATGGTTGGTAGTTTAACTTAACTGGAGGTTAGTCATGCGTGTACGATTCATGTTCTCTGATGCGTGTAAGGTAGCACGTACAAGTAAGCAGGTGAAGGCTGGTAAGATCATGTCTTCTATTCGTGCGAGTGATACTGAACTCAATGATTGGATCACCATCTACAATCGTTGTGCTCTACCATCATTCGGTAAGCTGTCTGATTCTGCATATGTTGATATTGTTGATGCTGACAGTGGTGAAGTACTGGACAGGTATTCAATTGCTGCTACTGAAGGTAGTGGTATGACTGCTGAAGGTCACAAGGATGTAATGTCCAAGCGTGGCTATGTGAAGATCGTTGTAGCCCCTATGGATGACAGCTGTACTGATGAGCTTGAAGAGTCAGTAGCTGTCGAAGATGAAGTAATGTCGTAGCATCATGGGGGACTTGTTCCCCCTTTTTAAGGGGTTTTGCAGAAAAGTGTGGTACTCTGCTAGAAACCCCTGTATATTCCTGCAACGGGGATGATTTCGTGAGAGACGGTAGAAACGTATTCCATGCTGGTTTGTTGTTTGTTGGTGATTATTGTGGATTGAGGCAAGGTGTGTATTTTGGCATCATTCCTGATAAGAAGCAGCGAACTTGGCAAGCCATGTATAAACGCAGAGAACATGGATATTTATCTATTGGTAAGTCTAAACGTGAGTCATCCCCAACGTGGGCTGTTGATGTGTCTAACGATTGGATAGTGGAGGTCATGAAACATGATGACTGAATGGATAGTTGCTTGGAACCAAGACCTTCGTCGTTATGGTTTGTGGAACACAGGAAAAGGTTTCTTTCTTGATGGTTACTGGTATCGTCGTTTGGAAGAGGCTGAGAGTTCGGCACATTTAATGAACAGCTATGCTACTAGGGCTGTCAACGAAGGATTGGAGGTGATTCCATCGTGAGAATACCACAAATGGTCAAACTCACAACCCTGATCACTGGTATTGGTCGCTTTGCGATCCTTGTTATCGTGGTTGTGCCAAACTGGCAGTTCTTCCCTGAAGGCACCCACACATGGTATCTCTTCGCTGTTGGTGTCTTCACAGCATTAACATACATTGATTTCAAAGCAACCGGTTTATACAAGGGGGGAGGATGAGATCATTAAAGCATTACTACGACAACCATACTCTGTATCGACTGATAGAATATCCTCTATCCGTCTTTCACCAATGTAGTAAAAAGGGTCAGGCATACCTGAACGAGATCACCATCGAAAACGGTCATGAACTGTTGTCTGACTTTATGCATTGGCAAGAATCAATCGTCATTGCAATCGTTGACGAACAACCTGAAGCCGATCTTCATAACAGTGTTGCACTGACAAAAGCCTTTCACACAGATTCGGCCAGTACCGACCGTATTGAACAACTTGTTCACTCTCTTAATCAAAGTGGTCGCCCTGTTGAAGGACTGACTGATAACCGGTTAAAACGTATTCTAGCTGCAGATAAACAGGTTGAAGAAAACCCGTTTTCTGCCTTAGATTTACCTGCTGTCAACGACGATTTCTTCAACGCTTTCAGGATACATTTCTCCAGAGTAAAGTGGAAAGGTCTGTCTTCAACAACACGTAAATGTTTAGACAGGCTGCCTCATGCTCCTGACCCTACTACTGATCGTTTCTTTTTCTATCTCCCGGCAGGAAAAGACACAGATTCAGAAGATATACATGACGGTGAAATAACTCGAAAGCATCGGGCATTTGTTGATACATGCCTTAGACCAAAACCAACCCTCAGTAACAACACAGGTGCAATTCTTGACATCCTGACTTATGGCGCATCTACCATTGATTTTGATAGTTTCGATTTTGAGGATTTCCTTGAACAAACAAAGCTGGAGGACAACATCGTGAGCCCGACAACTGAAACAACCAAGACCGAACTGACTCGCTTCTTCAACACACGGATCATGCCATCCATTGAACTTGCGTTGAGTCGCAAAAAGAAAGCACAAACCGTTTATGCTGGCTGGCCCCTTGCCGACGGCCCGACCAGCATCGAGGCTCAACGTCTTCGTTTGATGATTCATGATGAATATGAAACTCATTTGATGAACGACGAAGCGGTCATCTTCGACAAGGAAACCGGAGTTTTCTCTGTCGATCTCCTTCGCAACGACGACGATTGATCAAACCGGTCAGTAACGATACAAAACGGGATGATAATAGGGCTCTACTTCCCCCATAAGCTCCGTTTCTGTTATGAGCAGAACGATCATCCCGTTTTACTTGTTTTACAACACGATCACTGGAGGACAGAAAGATGTCGGAAAAACAGAAGTTTGACCTTGACAATCTTGACCAGTATGTGGACAGAAAGATCAAGTTCACCAAAGAACAGATTTGCTGTGGTAGTGTGTGTGCCGAAGCAGGTACAAAGGCGAAGATTACCGGTCATAAAAAATACAGAGATGAATATTTCTTCGCAACCGACAAAATGGGCTGGATCGGATACGTTCTGGCAAATGTGAACGAATGTGAACTCGTTTGATGGTATGAACCATCACAACGGGAAATTCGAAGGTCTGGATATTCCAATGGCTGATTTCCGAGACCGCTTTTTCCCCAAACAAGCCATTATTGCTGAACCACCATCGTCTTACAAAAAACACAAGCATTCTGACTACATACCAAGCACAACAATTGTGATTGATGTCAGAAGTGGACTTGGTTTTCACAAGCGATACGGTTCAATAGGCCCATCAAGACCACACCACCGGAGAACGAACGATGAAGCGTGAAGAATTCATAGCAAAACTGCCATTCTTGCTGTTCCCACTCATGAGCACCATCTGGAACGACCTTACGCTTGAAGACCTTGAGCGTATGCACAAGGCCGAAAATGAACCTCATCGTGAGGCCAGTGAAGACAGGTTCCTTGAAGGGATCTTCGATGCCCTGAAAAACATTGCCGTCACCGGTTTCAACGATGGCGCAATTCTTCAAATCACCACTCACGAACGGGTTGAAACAAACAAGGACAAGGTGCTCGAACAGTTTGAAGAAAAAATCCCTGATGACATGAAAGACAAGCTTGCAGCAGCAGTCAGCGGCGGATTTGCAGGAGAAATCTGCTATTTTCATCATCCTGACAATCTTTCATCCCGTCAGAACCTTGTGGTTGAACTACACGAGCTTCTTCAAGACAAAAAAGGTCTTATGTCCATGCCATCCCCATTTGGTCAAGAAGCTTTGATCGCCACAGCAGGTGAAGCCATCAGGCGGGCTTCTGCTATGGAAGCCTCATTGAATGTACTGTGGCCACAGATCAACGAAGGTCTGAGGAAAATGAGCAAAGAAGAAGTGACACCGCCCGTTGAAGTAGATCACGAAGTTACTGATACCCGTCAGGAAACTTCAGAAACCACCGAAGAACTTCATTCTGAAGCCGATCCAAAAGATCCACACAAGGAAGCAAAATCAATTGTTGAGACGGAAGAACCACCGATTGATTTGTCCTCCACCGGTGGTGATCCAGCGGAACGCACAGAGTAATTACTGCCCGTTGCAGCCAGCCCACAGTCAGTGCGTTGCTGTGGGCTGTTTTAGATATGGTTCCCACGTGGCGGAATTGGTAGACGCACTAGGGGAAGGCTATCCGAAAGGTGTTGCGAACAACCTAGATTGCCGGTGGAAACAAGTCTACGGAACGTCTTACAAGCCCGGAAAGTCCAAGTGCAGGTTCGAGTCCTGCCGTGGGAGCAAGAAGAAAAAAGGCTGTGACCGGATGGGCCACTGCCGTTAAAAGCGGGCTATTAATCGGTGGCCCACCCCGGTCCTTTGAAAAGGAGAGGGAAAAAGATGGAACGAATTAAAGAAAGACCACAACTTTCCAAGCGGTATCTCATGCCAGTCGATGTTATAGCTCATCACCCTTGCGGTGATGTTACGTTGAAATATGGTTTGGAAACCAAAAACAACATGATTCGTATTAATCCTCTTAGTACAACTCTCTTCCCTGCCACCCGTGTCTGTGACGCTCTGAACGCCGAGTGGCGCAAGGAGCAGGAGGACAAAGACGCGCAGATCGAGGAGTTGAAGGAGCAATACAAGAAGCTGAAGAGCACTTCTGATGGATACAAAGTTTCGGTCATGGCAAAGCAGGAACGCGCCGAACAGGCCGAGGAGCAGCGAGACCTGTTACAGGACAAACACCTCAACGCTCAAAGCGAAATCCGTCGAATTATAGTGCAGCGGGATCAAGCTCACAAATGGGCAATACATTGGGGGCGTAGAGCCAGCACGCAAAGCCCAGATAAAATTCGCGAGTGGAACAAATACCTCGCTGAAATTACCCTCG
>CAYWWC010000001.1:0-58231 GCA_964461615.1 uncultured Anaerolineae bacterium | reverse complement strand
TCTAGGTACTATCCATGAAATTCAAGCTCGACGGTATCGCCCGCTACATCCCCACCATAATGATCGCCCTGATCTTCGGCGTCTTATTGGGCCTGCAATGGAAATCGCCTCCAGCGAGGTCTACGGCAGTACCAGGCTTTGAGCACAAGTCAGGGCTTCTAGCTATCACTCGCCTGGAAGCAGAGCAGGGAGAGCTCAAGGAAAACATCGGGCGGATGCGGGAGGCATTGGACGAGTATCGCCGGGAGTTGGCCGCTAACACAGAGATGTTGAAAGAGATAAACACCAAGCTGGAACGGCAGAAAATGATGGCCGGGCTGCTGGTTGTCGAGGGGCCCGGCGTCCAGGTGATTCTCGATGATAGCGGCATCCGGTCGGGGGCGGCGGACTCCAATGAGTACCTCATCCACGAGTACGACCTGCGCGATGTGGTTAACCTCCTGTGGCTGGCCGGCTCTGAGGCCATCGCCGTCAACGATGAGCGAATCGTAGCTACCAGTTCTATCTATTGCGTAGGTAGCACGGTCATGGTAAACGATACCCGCCTTTCTCCCCCCTATCTGATCCAAGCCATCGGCAACTCCATCACGCAGGAGGATGTTTTGCGCAATCCTGCTTACATGGAAGGGATCAAGCAAAGAGTTGATCTCTACGGCGTGCAGTTCGATGTGAATAGGATAGGGACGCTCACCCTTCCCGCTTACAAGGGGGGCTTCCCCACCCACTATGCTCAGTTGGGAGATTGAAGGACAAGTAACGAGAAGATTAGGGCTATGAAGAGTCGTTCCGCACAGTTATCGTTGACCATAATCTGTTTCATCTTGGGCCTGTTGCTGGTGGCCCAATTTCGTATTCAGCGGATGACCGATAGCTCTCTCCTGTCCGGTTCGAGTGCCGATCAGTTGGTTATCATCAGCAACCTGGTGGAGAACAACACCCACCTGCGTGAAGAGATGGAGACGCTGGAAGAACAACTCAACGAATATCAACGGGCCACCGGAGGGGCGGTGCTGGAAACTTTAGTGGAGGAACTGAACAAGGTCAGGATCATCAATGGGCTGGTGGAAGTCTCAGGGGCGGGGATCGAGGTAAGCCTTGATGGGCCTATCGGCGTCCTGGATGTGCAGGACCTGATCAACGAACTGCGGAATGCCGGAGCGGAGGCTTTGACCATCAACGAGGAGCGGCTGACCCTCTACTCGGCAATTGCCGGCGCTGAAGATAGAGGGATGACCATCAATGGGGTGAAGCTTTCGCGGCCCTATGTCTTGCAGGCTATTGGTCAACCTGGGACCATGGAGACGGCCGTGCTCAGGAGCGGGGGGCTCATTGATACTCTGGAGCGCAGCTACGATGGCTTGGCCGCGAGCGTGATCAAGCGCGAGAGAATGACCTTGCCCGTGTACAGAGGGGATATCGAATTTGTTTACGCTTCCCCGGCAGAATAAGGAAAGCCTGTGTTGTGTTTCGACGGGCTCACCAACCGCCTGTCGAAACGGCGCTCACCGGAGTCATCAGCAGCCGCCTGACCTTGGCTGAAGGCAGGGCCAAACTCACCCCCCGCTACAGGTTGCGCAACTGGTTGCGCTGCAACTGGCGCAACCGCTGGCGCCGCCAAGAGACCGACTTTCGCCGCCGTTCCCCTTGCTGATGGCGGCAAATAAGGAGATGGCGCGAGAGGTACTCATTCCCTCGCAGCGCGCACAGGCAATGGCGCTGTCGGCCTGGCTCATCCCTCGCAGGGCCTCAAATTTGATCTCACAATCGGTACAGTAATATTCATACAGTGGCATGGCTGTTCACCTTCTCAGAATTGCTCTCAAGGGTATTGTACTCCTGTTTCAGGATTTGGTCAAGAACAACGGACGGAAGGATTTAACGGACAGGGGGATTAACGGATCAAGTGACCTGGACTAAAGGCGAATTCGCTGATCCTGCCCATCCGTGTTCTATAACGATAATTCAATCAAAGGAGGATTGCATTGCGAGAACTCACTGATCGGGCTTTGAACGTGGCCGAGGTCAAAGGCGCTACTTACGCCGACATCCGTATCGTGCGCCGAGAGAACCAAGGCATCGTGGTCAAGAACGGGAAGGTGGAGGGCCTCTCCCAGGACGAGAACCAGGGCTTTGGTGTGCGGGTCATTCTCAACGGAGCCTGGGGTTTTGCTTCTAGCTCTCTTCTTTCACTGGAAGAAGTTGAGCGGGTCACTGCCCTCGCCGCTGAGATAGCCAGGGCCAGCGCTCTGGTCAAAACCCAGGAGGTAGACATTGGCCCTCCCATCGTCCACACGGACACCTACCGCACGCCCGTCCAGATTGATCCCTTTCAGGTGTCCATGGAAAAGAAAATCGGTTTGCTCATGGCTGCCGATGCTGAGATGAGGCTGGCCAAAGGGGTAGCGGTGGCGCAGTCCAATCTCCGATTTATACGCGAGCGCAAGGTTTTCGCCAGCTCCGAAGGCTCTTTCATCGAGCAGGAGATCATCGAGAGCGGGGGCGGCCTGGAGGCTACGGCTGTCGGCGAGGGTGATGTCCAGAAGAGAAGCTATCCCAACTCCTTCGGCCGCCACCAGGGTACGGCTGGCTACGAGCTCATCGAGGAGATGGACCTCGCAGGCAACGCTCGGCGAGTGGGTGAGGAGGCGGTGGCGCTGCTCACGGCTCCCCAGTGTCCGAGCCTGGTGACCACCATCATCCTGGGAGCTACCCAGTTGGCCCTGCAGGTGCACGAGTCCTGTGGCCATCCCATCGAGCTGGATCGGGTCTTCGGCACCGAGGCCAGCTATGCCGGCACCAGCTTCCTGACCACGGAGAAGCTGGGGGCGTTCCGCTACGGCTCGGAGATCGTCAACATCAACGCCGACGCTACCATCCCCGGCGGGCTGGGCACCTTCGCTTACGACGATGAGGGGGTGCCGGCCCAACGAGTGTCCATCGTGCAGGACGGCATGTTTGTCGGCTACCTAACCTCGCGGGAGACAGCGGCCATGATTGGGCAGGAGAGCAATGGCTGCATGCGGGCCGATGGCTGGAACCGCATCCCCATCATCCGCATGACCAACATCAATCTGGAGCCAGGGAAATGGGACTTCGACGACCTCATCGCCGACACCGATGATGGCATCTACATGGAGATGAACAAGAGCTGGAGCATTGACGACAAGCGCCTCAACTTCCAGTTCGGTACCGAGATAGCCTACCAGATCACAAACGGCAAGCTGGGGCAACTGTACAAGAACGCCACCTATACCGACATCACCCCGCGATTCTGGGCCGCTTGCGATGCCATCTGCAACGAGAAGCATTGGAACGTGTGGGGTACGCCCAACTGCGGCAAAGGCCAGCCCTCACAGAGCGCGCACGTGGGCCACGGCACTGCTCCCGCCCGCTTCAGGAACGTGCAGGTGGGAGTGATGAGGTAGGGGCAAAGCTCAAATCTTAAAGCTCTAACTTCTAACCTCCAACTTCCAACGAAAGGAGCAACAATGTTAGGTAGAAAGAAGATGCACGAGATTGCCAAGCGAGTCCTGTCCCTGTCCACTGCTGACCAGACGGAAGTGATTATCATGAGCGAGGACAGCGGACTGACGCGATTTGCGAGTTCTTATATCCACCAGAATGTAGCCGAGCGAGATGTGGGTCTCAGGGTGCGGACCGTGGTGGGCAAGAAGATCGGGGTGGCTTCCATCAACGACCTGAGCCAGGAGGCTTTAGAAAGGGTGGTGGAGAGGTCCGTGACTATAGCCAAGCTCCAGCCCGATAACCCCGACTTCATATCGCTGCCCAGTCCGGCGCCCATTGCAGAGGTCGAGGCTTTCGACGAAGCCACGGCAGCCTTCAGCCCAGAGGCTCGGGCCAAGGCCGTGGGCGTGATCTGCCGGCAGGCTGTAGACAACGGGCTGATCGCTTCGGGAGCCTTCACCACTGGCGCTAGCGAGTTGGTGGTGGCCAACTCCCTGGGCGTCTTCGCTTACCACGCCACCACCTCGGCCGACATCAACACTGTGATCATGAGCGACGATAGCTCTGGCTTTGCTGAGGCCACAGCCTGGAAAGTGGGGGACATCAACACTGAGGCGATGAGCCGCGAGGCGGTGGAGAAGGCTCTTCGGAGTCGCAACCCCAGAGAGCTGCCGCCGGGCCGTTACCCGGTTGTGTTGGAAGAATACGCCGTAGCTGACTTCATGAGCATGTTTGCCTACCTGGGCTTCGGCGCTTTGTCCGTGCAGGAGGGGCGCAGCTTCATGATAGACAATTTCGGGAAAAAGATCGTGAGCGAGGCCATCTCCATTTGGGATGACGGCCTTGACCCCACGGGCTTGCCCATGCCCTTCGACTTCGAGGGCGTACCGAGGCAGCGAGTTGATCTGATCAAAGAAGGCGTGGCCGAAGCAGTGGTGTACGATTCCTACACCGCTGGCAAAGAGGGGAAGGCTTCCACCGGGCACGGACTGCCTTCACCCAACACCTTCGGCCCCATTCCCGCCCATACCTTCATGGCGCCTGGTGAGACGAGCAAAGAGGAGATGCTGGCTTCGCTGGATCGGGGCGTCTGGGTGACTCGCTTCCACTATACTCGCCCTGTCCATCCCAAACTGGTCATTATCACCGGCATGACCCGCGATGGAACCTTCCTGGTCGAGAAGGGCGAGATTGCCTATCCCATCAAGAACCTCCGCTTCACCCAGAGCTATTTGGAGGCGCTGGCCAACGTGGAGGCAGTGAGCCGCGAGACCAGGCTGCAACAGAGCTGGTTCGGCGGCGCCCGCACTCCGGCCCTGAAGCTGGCCGAATTCGAGTTCACCGGCGCGACAGAGTTCTAACCTTAGCTCAGCATCCAGGCTTTCCCCGCCGGATTGTCAAATCCGGCGGGAGTATTGGGGTCATGGAAGGGTGAAAAGTGCGTTGTCTCATCACTGGCGGGGCTGGTTTCATCGGCGCCGCCCTGGCAAATCGTTTGATTGGGAAAGGGCATCACGTGCGGGTCCTGGACGACCTCAGTGCCGGCGATCTCTCGCGCCTCAATTCCCAGGTGCTCTTCACCCGCGGCGACGTAAGAGATATCCCCAAGCTCTGGACGCTGCTGCAGCACGTGGACTGTGTCTATCACCTGGCGGCGCGGGTTTCCGTTCCGGAGTCCATGCTGTATCCCCGTGACTACAACGACGTGAACGTAGGCGGCACGGTGGCCGTCATGGAGGCCGTGCGGGACGCGGGGGTGAAAAGGGTGGTCCTGGCCTCGTCTGGAGCTGTTTACGGCGGAAAGCACAAGCAGCCCATCAGCGAGAAAACCATCCCCAACCCTCGCTCGCCCTACGCGGTGAGCAAGATCGCCTCGGAGCACTACGTCTCCACTATCGGCGCCCTCTGCGGTATAGAGACGGTTGCGCTCAGGATATTCAATGCTTATGGGCCAGGGCAATTCGTGCCCGCTTCCCACGCCCCGGTCATTCCTCAGTTCCTCAAACAAGCCCTGGGAGGCGGCTCGCTGATCGTCTTTGGCGACGGGAACAAGACCAGGGATTTCGTGTACATTGATGACGTTGTGGACGCCCTGTTCGCAGCAGCCACGGCCTCCGACGTGGACCGCCGCATCATCAACGTGGGGAGCGGCCAGGAGGTAAGCATCAACCAGTTGGTGGAGAAAGTAGCTCGGGCCACCGGCCGCGAAGTCAGCTCCCTTTACAGCCAGGCCGATAACGGCGGCGTCCCCCGTCTGGTAGCCGACATCGACCTGGCCCGACGGATGCTGGGTTACAGCCCCAAGGTTGACCTGGATGAAGGCCTAAAACGGATGCTGACCTCGGATCCCCAATTTCGAGTGGCAGTTGACCGATGACGGCGGAAACCCTCGCGAATGACCACCCGACCAACGACCACCTGACCAACCTGGGCGTTTTTTTGCTCTCCATGGCCGGCTTGTGCCTGGAGATCACCCTCACGCGGATTTTTTCCCTGGCCCAATGGTATCACTTCGCTTTCATGGCGGTCAGCATCGCCCTCCTGGGCTTCGGAGTCAGTGGCTCCTTCCTCTCCCTTTTCCCCAACCTGGTCAAGAAAAATCCGACCAGGCTTCTCGCTAACCTCTCAACACTTCAGGCTCTTGGCATTGTAGCCAGCTATCTGAACATCAACTACATCCCCTTCGACTCCTATCGTATCGCCTGGGATCGAGAGCAGATCCTCTTCCTGGCTGTCTACTATCTGTTCCTGGCGCTGCCTTTTTTCTTCAGCGGCCTGGCCGTAGGCGTCCTGCTGGCGGCGCGGCCTGAACGAGCGGGTAGTATCTATTCCTTCAACTTGGCTGGTTCAGCCGTTGGCTGTGTGGTTGCAGTAGTAGCTTTGCCTCTCCTGGGTGGGGCAGGGACAGTGATGCTCAGCGCGTTGTTGGGGGCGCTGGCGGCGATAGCCTTTGCTTCAGAAGGCTCACCCTCCCCTAGCCCCTCCCTCGCAGGGCGGGGAAGTCAGACTCCTCCCCCTGGCAGGGGTAGGCTGGGTGGGAGTGGGTTCTCAACGGAAGGCTCACCCTCCCCTAGCCCCTCCCTCGCAGGGAGGGGAACTCAGACTCCTCCCCCTGCCAGGGGGAGGCTGGGTGGGGGTAGGTTCTCCAATCTCCAATCTCTAATACCCAGCATCATTGCTTTAGTCCTGCTCTTCCTTACCCTCCGCCCCCCATCTTTCCTGGAGGTTCGCCTCTCCCCCTACAAAGGTCTCAGCCAGGCGTTGCTCTATCCGGGAGCGGAGGTCGTCTTCAGCCGCTGGAACGCTTTCTCCCGGGTTGATGTGATTAAGAGCCAGGGAGTGAAGTCGGCGCCGGGCCTGAGCCTGGCCTATCCTGGCTCTCTGCCGCTTCAAAAGGGCCTCTTCACCGACGGTGACAATCTCTCCCCCATAACCAAACCCGAAAAGCTGGATTTCATTGACTACCTGCCCGTCTCCTTGCCCTACCGCCTCCGTCCCCAGGCGAAAGCCCTGATCATTGAGCCTAGAGGCGGCCTCGACGTCCTGGCGGCCTTACACGGAGGGGCCTCGTCGATCGTAGCCGTAGAGAGCAATCCGCTAGTGATCGAAGTCGCCAAAGACGCCTTTCCCCCCCCGTTGGGGGGGGATCAAGGGGGGGGAGATTTGAGCCCGTATCAGGACCCGCGAGTGACAGTAGTGGTGGAGAACGGGCGCAGCTATGTGAGGCGAGTGGGGGAGACATTCTTCGACGTCGTCCAGGTGTCGTTGGCCGACACCTACAGACCCGTGACCTCCGGAGCTTACAGCCTATCGGAGAGCTATCTTTACACCGTGGAGGCTTTTGTTGACTACCTTGCCCACCTGAGCGAGGGCGGCTTGCTGGTGGTGAGCCGCTGGCTGCAAACGCCGCCCAGCGAGAACCTGCGGGTCGGGGCACTGGCGGTGACGGCTTTGGAGAAAGCGGGCCTCCACCAACCGGAGCTGCGTCTGGTCGCTATCCGCAGTTGGTCAACCCTACTGCTGCTGATCAAAAACGGGGAGTTCACGGCTGAGGAGATCAAGGCGGTGAAAAGCTTCTGTCGAGAACAGCAATTCGACCTGGTGTACTATCCAGGCATCCAGGAGAACGAGGCCAATCGTTACAACGCCTACCAGGAGCCGCTTTACTACCGAGCCTTCCAGTCCCTCCTGTTCGGCGACCGAGCTAGTTTCTACGCTGACTACGCCTACGATGTCTCTCCCACCAGTGATGATCGCCCCTTCTTCTTCCACTTCTTCAAGTGGAGCCAGACGCCAGAGATCCTGCAGACCTTCGGCAAGATCTGGCAGCCCTTCGGCGGAAGCGGCTACTTCGTGCTGGTGGCTCTCCTGATCTTGGCCGTTCTGGCCTCGGCCATCCTCATCCTGCTGCCTTTGCTGTTCCGCCGGAGGCCCACTACCCCCCTGCTCCCGCCGGATCTGGCGATCCGGCGGCCGAACAGGTGGCGCATTTTCGCTTACTTCGCCGCGCTGGGTCTGGGCTATCTCTTCGTCGAGATACCGCTGATGCAGCAATTCATCCTTTTCTTGGGCCACCCAGTCTACGCCTTCGCCGCCGTACTCTTCGCCATCCTCCTGTTCTCAGGGCTGGGCAGCATGATCTCGGCCAGGTTATCTTTGCCCAAAACCCTGCTGGCCTTGATCGTCGCCATCATCCTCTATCCCCTCATCCTCCCTGTTGTCTTCCAATTGCTGTTGGGCCAGAGCCTGGGCCTGCGCCTCCTGGTCTCCATCTTGAGTCTGGCCCCACTGGGTTTCCTGATGGGCGTGCCCTTCCCCAAGGGCATTGAAATCATAGGCCGCCTGGCCCCTGACCTCGTCCCCTGGGCCTGGGGCATCAACGGCTGCACCTCGGTGCTGGCCTCCATCCTATCGGCCATGCTGGCCATCTCCTTCGGCTTCTCGCGGGTGCTGGTAGGGGGGAGTGTGGCGTACTTGGCAGCACTGGTGGTAATCTATCCGCTGGTTGTTGGCGAAAGACTACAGCGGATTGGGAAGGAAGCAGATTGAGAACCGGAATCCGTTCCCTTGTGGCATCCTACTTGTGGCATCCTATATGTCACCTTTATGAGAGATGGGAGGGTGTATCATGTCACAGGTTGTCATCTACCAGGAAGCAGCAGGTAAGATCCCAGAGCAACCGCGCGCCCGGAGTGGTCTACTGCGACGGCTGTGGGAAGGGTTGGGCATACCAGACTTGGTGGACCAATTGGGCATCAGCAAATACAGTGGATTGCCGGCCGATGCCCTGCTGTTCGTTCATGCCCTGTTCGGTGTGGTCAGTGCTCGCTCAATCCAACACTTGATCGAACTGGCAGTCGAAGACGTCTTGTTGCAGGAATTGCTGCCGGTGCTGGACGGGCTGAATGATAAGTCCCTGCGCCGCCTCCTGAAGCGCACTGAGCCGGTCACCTATCGAGCCTTGCAGGGGGAGATCATTCGTGTCCTGCAAGATGACCCGCTTTCGGCTGATCTCACGGCGAAGCCTACTAGCCGATGACGAGAAGGATTACTCTCTGCTGTTCGACATCCGTCGTCGTTCCGAGGCGGAGGAGAAGGCGGTAGCCCAGGAGCAGGAGCGACGGGCGTTGGCCTGGGCAGGCTAGGCACGCTGAATAACCATACCAGCCTACAGCGAAAGAGCCCTCAACCTTTGAGAGAGCTCTTTTGTTTGGGCCGTTCACTAAGGTAGCCAAGATGCCCCCCAGCTTGCTGGGGGGAGGAATGGCCAGCGGGGGTTTGGGGGCGGCAAGCCCCCAATACAATCATTCCTATGGGAATGCCCCCCAGCTTGCTGGGGGGTGGTTTACTTGACAATTGGCGAACATGTTGTATCATCAAAGGTAAAAATGAATAGCGAAAGGTACTGACGATGTTCAAAAAAGTGGTAAGAGTAGCCTTAGGAATCCTTCTTTTCCTCTTGGTCTTCCTAAATGGCAGTGTCATCCCTACCTACCGAATCTTCGACTATCGAATGGGCGCGGTGGTGGCCGGCCACGAGTTCAGTTTTGCCAGGTGGGAAGCTGGCGCCATCACTCGGAAGCTTGATCAGATGTTGACGGGCGCAGCGGGGGGCTTGAGCGAGGAGGGGAAAAAAGCCATCGTCCTCGATTACATCTCCCTCATCCAGCAGATCGGTCAATTGGAACGGAGCATCCAGCAAACCTACAGCGCCGAGGAGAAGAATCCGTCCGCAGTTGCATTGCCCTTGCGCCAGGAGTTGGCGGAATTGAGACAGCGACAGGCGAAAACGCAGGGTCAAGTAGAGGCTATTCTGGAAGAGCAAATAACCGAAGTTCTGCTCTCTCAAGATCTGGAGACTCTAGGGATCATTTGGCCTCCAGTCAAGTTCCAGTTCGAGCAATTGCCCATCTACCTGGTGATCTCACCCCGTCAGGAGATACGGGTTAGGAAAGGGGTCTATCTCGAACACGGTTTGGGCTTAGACGTACGAGAGGCTATCGAGGAGGAAATTGACGAGACTTTTGACGTGTCGTCGCTAACCGTAGGCGTCGGGGGACTATCGGTCTATCCAACCATGATAATGGAAGTGGCCTCGCTGAGCTTCATTGTCAATACCGCTGCCCACGAGTGGGTTCACGGCCTTTTGTTCTTCAGGCCGCTGGGCTGGCGCTACGATGACAGCCGTCAGATGAGAACCATCAACGAGACGGTGGCTTCTATCGTCGGTGACGAGATCGGCGGCCTGGTCATCGCCCGCTTCTATCCTGAGCTAGGCTACACAGTAGCACCCCCTCCCCCCGTCGAACAGAAGGATGATAACAGTAACAATGATAATAATAATGATGAAGAACAGCCTCAGTCGGAGCCAGTCGAGTCTGAGTTCAATCGCGAGATGAGGCGCATCCGACTGACGGTTGATGAAATGCTGGCCCAGGGCAATGTAGAGAGGGCTGAGGAGTACATGGAGGAGCGACGCCGCTTCCTCGTATCCCAGGGTTACTACATCAGGAAGCTGAACCAGGCCTACTTCGCCTTTCATGGTTCCTACGCCACCAGCCCCACCTCCGTGGACCCCATCGGGGAGGCGTTGCAGAGGCTGCGATGGGAGAGCGCTTCTCTCAGAGAGTTCGTTGACACCGTGGCTGCCATGAGCAGCCACGAGGATCTGCGGCGAGTTTTGGGTGAACGGGATCCACGCTGACACCGGCTTGAATACTACGCTTGAGGTACAACAAAAAGCCACCAGGGGTTTCCCCCTGGTGGCTTTTGAACTTCTCAGCCTGCAAAAACCGCTGGCGTTACTACCAAGTTGGCCCATCCCAAACATTGGTAGTGTAAGTAAGCACCCCGGTAGCACCGCACGTGGTGACAGTGATGCCGGTCTTCGTGGAGATGAGCGAATCGCTGGGGTTGTAGAGCCTGATGTCATACGGATAGCCCGTCCCCGCCTCATAGACCGCCTTGCTGAAGTTGTGCAGCATGAACACGCCCAGGGAGGTGGTAGTGTCGGTATCAACCACGGCCCACGTATCCGTCCGGACAGCATCAACCCTGTAGCCCTCAGCCGCCGAGCCGCCGATGGTGACCGTGCCCACGATGCTGTTCCACTGGCACATCGTGAAGGTTAGGGACGGGGATAAGCTGCAGACAGTGGTTGCCGTCGTCGTATAGATGTCTGTGGCGTCGTCATAACCAAACAGTGTTGCTGTACCGGTGATCGTCTGACCACCAGCCACAGGAACCGTCGAGATACCGTCGTTGTCGGTCGTGACAGTGTACGCCAGGACCTCGTTGTCCCCATTCCCGTTTCGGTATGTCGCTAGTCCATCCACCAAGACATTGGGGAGGACCCCAGAGCCAAGCACTGTGGAGTACCTCGTCGTAACGGTCAGCGGGTTGGAGCAGATGAGCTCGAAGTTCTGCTGGGTCTCACCGCCGCAGTTGACAGTAGGTGTCGCTGCGCCGTCGAAGAAGTCTGTTTTGGTGAACGCCATCGTGACAGCGCCACTGGATCCCTCCACCGTCACACCCGTGATCTGGTAGCCACCGGTGGAGTCAGTGGTGTCGATGAGGAGTCCCTCCTCGTCCGTGGCGGTCACCGCAACGTATCGGATCTCTTCGCGGTCATACCCGTGGTCTGCCTGCCGAACGGTAACATCGCCGAAGAGGTTGCCGTCGCAGGTAGTTATGTTTTTGCGATAGGGGATGCCCTCGTAGATGTTGGTGATATCGCCGCCGCCGTCGTGAATACCCTCCTGCACTACTATCACGGAAGGCATGAGGGGCTCGTTGTCCACGTGGCCATCGTTGTCCACATCGCAGAGTTGCTCGAACTGTTCGACATACACCCTGGCCGCGCCGATATAGCCTGGCCACAAGCAGCCGATCTCGGTAAGGTCAAACATCTTGACGTGCTTAGGCCTGAGCCAGAAACTCTGGATCGTGCACACAATCGTCCCGGTTTCGTCTTTGAAGTGGATCTCAGGCTTGATCTTGTTGCAGTTGGAGTTGTTGCGGATGGCGATCAGGGAGGTCCACGCCTCGCCTGAGGGGGGAGGGAAACCCCCTGTGGCTTTGGAAACGAAGGGAAGGGCGATCTCGCTTACCCACTCCTTTTGGGAGTAAGGATGAGCATTGTAGCTCCCTCCCTGCGCGTAATTGTTAAGGGGCGGATCAACCGGCTTCTTCAGGTCTACCACGGCGAAGATGGGCTGTCCTTCTGTCACTCCACCTGGGTAGTTCACTTGATCGTGCGATTCGATCTCGGCTGCCCCTACGTAGTCGAAGCCCAGGTTGTTGACTATCGGCAGGTAGAAGGTGGTGGAATCGCCAGGGCATACCCAGTCGGCGAGGAAGAGTACCTCGTCGCCACTGTTGTCCAAGAAGTCCACGGTCACGAAAGTATTCAGTCCTTCTCGACTCAGGTTCTGCACCTGAATGCTGGAGCTCCAACCGCTCCACTCGCGGAAGATGAGGTCGGCGTAGACTCTATAGTCCTCAATGAATTCCTCGCCTCTCTTCTCCATTTTGGGCCGAGCGCGATGGGTCAGTAAAGTACCCTGATCCTGGCCGAAGCAAGGTGCATCAGAGCTCGTTTGGTCCACGATGATGCCCAGGGGCTGCTCGGCCGCGATGTGGGCCGATCCCAGCCAGAAACACTCAAGGGGATCACCCCGGCCATCATACTCCTCAGGGAACACACGCGCGATGTCACTCGGCACCCGCACGGACTCACCCGGCGCTAACTGCTCAATGTGCTGCTTATATTGAATGCCGCAGGTTCCTTCCGGTATGTAGTCTATCCATACCGAGGTGCACAAATCGCCTGAGTTCTGGATAGTCAACTCTGTGTCCAGGCCGTTGTAACCTTTCATAACGTAGGGGGCATAGTACTCCCACGGAGCACCCTCGCCATCCATCTCCCTGGAGATTCCAGTGTAGGTGCTGGAGACAAAAGTGCCGTAGTCATTAGGCCCATAACGGGTCACCGTGACGGCTACGTCTTCTCCGAAAGCATCCCCGGGGCCATCATTCCAGCCCCCTCCGTCGCCCTCACACGTGCCAAACTCCCATTCCTCCACCCAGCATGCCCACGCAACCTTATCACCCTCGGTCAATTCTGAGGCGAAGCAAGCCTCCTGGAGCAAATCCTCTCTGACCGTGTAGACTATGGCCGACTTGACTGCCTCGTCGATCTGGGTTCTCAAAGTCCAGAGGGCGTTTCCTTGGATCAATTGGCAGTAGTGGGCAATAACCCCTGGATCGTTGGTGGGACAAAGTCCAGAGTATGCGCCCCATCCCAAGAAGACCGCCCCGGTGTTCGGCTCTACCCCGGTAACTGGGTCCGGCAGGCTCACGTTCTGCACGTGAATCCAGGTCTCCCAGTCACCATTTCCCATATCTCCCACGTCTAGGCGAGGGATCTGGATCTTCACTCCGGGCGTCGGGTCGGCTGCTACAGTGCCGACCGTCATCAGGCCCACCAAAACTCCCAGCACCAAAACTCCCAGTGCCAGACCTAACGTCGTCCAATGCTTCTTATTCATTTTCGAGCCTCCTTTTGTTTTTTTGCTTGATATGTTTTTTTGATGATCAGCGGCTTGATTCTAGCCGCAATTCGTAATTACTCACGCAATAGGCCAGGAACCCCTGAGGATGTAGCCCTAAGCGGCCTTGTTTTCGGTCATTAGAGAGTATGACCATTCAGACCGCTGGAGTGCCCTGGCGTATCAAGTGACCAAGTTACTGCAATTCTATGCAGAAGTTGCCAGGTCGCCCTCGATGATTCCTGCAGAGAAGTCGCCCTCGATGATCCCGGCAGAGAAGTCGCCCTCGATGATTCCCGCGGAGAAGTCACCCTCGATGATCCCTGCGGAGAAGTCGCCCTCGATGATCCCTGCAGAGAAGTCGCCCTCGATGATTCCCGCGGAGAAGTCGCCCTCGATGATCCCAGCGGAGAAATCGCCCTCAATGATCCCGACGTTCTCGAACAAAGCAAGGCCCTCGGCCAGATTAACGCTTAACAAGAGACCGAGAATCAGCGCCAAACTAAAGATGTACCAAAGTGTCTTTTTCATTCTTCATTACCTCCTTTAAGAAAGGTCGCCCTCGATTATGCCTACTTGATCGCCCATTTTCCATTACCTCCTTCGTTTTTACTGGTTTGTAAGTATCCCCAACTTGCCTGGCATTTCTCATGATCTCAGGCAATGTATTTCCGTTTGTTCCAGGATACGCCAAAACCGTTACACTGTTTGCGGATAAAACCAACCAGATTCTCCATACCCTTGAAGTAATTCTTCTGCCCTGTTTGGACGTTTTCGACACTGCCGCGCCATTCAGGATTCTCGTCCTCCATCTCCCGTGGCTCCTCCCAAATGCGGATAAAGAAGGACACATACTTTCGTTGCTGAAGCGACATACTTTCTCTCCTTTCCACAGTTAATAAAAAACTGCTGTTAACTTTCAACAGCAGTATACCAAATAGGCGTCAATTATCCGTTAGAAGAGCGTCAGGGAAACGTCAAAGTTCCTTAAGGCCCCGTCATCTGACAGCGAATCCTTCACTTCGACAAGCTCAGTACAAGCAACAGGGCTCAGGACAGGTTTCAAGGATTGGGCGAATTCGTGCTGAATCGCCTCGGTTCGTTCAGTCTCAGTAGATCCAAGACTTCCAGCAGAGGCGGCCCTGTACTCTAACTGTTCGGCAAGGTCTCCTGACCGCAGTTGTAATCGGGGCTCGGTCAGAGACCTTCGCCCAACGGGGAACTTGGTTCTGGCTTGTCCAAGTTAGGGGTGGGTTAGGGCTTTGAGGATTATGGGGAGGATCAATGCTAAGGGGGTAGGTTCAATGGGGAGACCGTCAAAGCTGATGGCGCGCTGCTTGGGCTCTTTCGAGTCTCTCGGTGGCCCCTGTTCTCTCGAAGATTTCAATAGCTTGGGAGAAGAGTTCCCGGGCCCGGTCTACCTCTCCTTTGTCTCTCAACACCAGTCCGAATTCATAGCAGCTCTTGCCGAGTTCATGTTCGTTTCCCAGGGCTTTTAACATGTCTATGCTCTCTGAGAAATGCCTTTCTCCTTCTTCCCACTGCTGGCGTCCGAGGGCCTTTATCTTTCCCAACACCCGGTGAGCCACTCCTTCGAAGGCCTTGTCGCCGGTCTGGCGGGCCTTTTCAAGGGAAGCGTAGCCATATTCCAGAGCTTCCGTTACTTCGCCGATATCCAGGCGAACCTCAGCTATGATCCTATAGGTTTCTGGCAAGAGCCATTCGCACTCGATATCTCCACAAATACTCACCGCTTCTTCCAGATGATCAAGGGCCTGAGGATAATCTTGCCTTCGGGAGAGAATCAGCCCCAGATTGGTGTGGGATATGGCCAGTCCATAAATGTCCCCGATTTCTTTCTTCAGCTCGCAACTTTGGCGGTGGTATTCGAGAGCTTTATCATAGTGGCCTTGGTGCTCACAGACTACTCCAAGGTTATTGTAAAGAACGGCAGTGCCGTGGGTGTCCCCGTTTTCGATTCTTATGGCCAGGCTCTTCTCGAAGTGCTCGGTGGCGCGGGGATAATCGCTCCAGTTAAGATAAATAGACCCCAGGTTATTATATATCCTCGCCCGCTCCCTACGGCTGTCCGCGTTCTCAGGTAGCTTCTCTACCATATCCAAGCTCTGTTGGCAGAGTCTAATGGCCTCCTCATATTGCCCTTGGCGAATGCTCAAGAACGCCATGCCGCTATCCAGCCTGACCATCTCTAGCGAGGGACCGTCGGATTCAAGGATCCGCCTGCCGGTTCTAAAACACTCCAGGGCCAGATCGCGCCCCCCGTTCCTCTCATGTACTCTGCCTATTTTGCGGTGGATCTCGGCTACCCGCCTTTTGTCCGGCCCTGCAGCCGCGCTGTCCAGCACAGATTCGTAGCTCTCTATCGCGTTGTGGTGTTTTCCCACCAGGGCAAAAACGTCGCCCAATCCCTCGTATATGGTTGCCAACTCCTCCGCACTCTCCGCGAGTTCCAGCGTCCTCTGATAATAAGCGATGGCTTCCTCGTTAGCATAGAGTTCTCTGGCCTTGTCACCAGCCCTGATGGAGTATCTCAGAGCTCTTTCCCTGTCCCCTCCCGCTGTGAAGTGATGGGCCAATCGGCTGACCACTTCATCAAGACGATCGCGGTATTCTATCTCCAGAGCTTCGCCCACTCGCCGATGCACTTGCTGACACCTGGCACCGCTCATCTGCTGGTAAGCCACTTCCCTGACCTTGTCATGGTTGAAGTCGTAGCTACTGCCCTTTATACCTACCTCGACTTCTTTGATCAACTGGGCCCGCAGCAACTTGTCGAAAGCATCCAGGGCCTCATCCTCGTCTTTGTCACAAGCCCTCTTGACGGTGACAAAGTAGAACTGCTGGCGGAACACTGCGGCCGTCTCCAACACCTGGTAGCTCACGTCCTCTAAACGATTGAGGCGGGCTTGAACGACCTCGCGGACACTGGGAGGAATCGGAATTTGAGCATAACTGGTGTCGAAATCCTTGAGGTCCGTGGTCCAGCCATGCTTGTCACGGTACAAGATGCCCTCCTCGAAGAGGGAGCGGATGACCTCGGAGATGAAGAAGGGGTTGCCCTCCGTGTCTTGATACAGTCTGTGGCTGAATTTCTCGCCTCCGCTCTCCATGCCCGCCATCTCTCTGATCAGAGTAGTCACATCCTCAAGAGTGAGGCGGCGCAGGGTGATCCTGGCAAGAAGGCCATCCTGCTTGAGGCTGCGCATGGTATTCGTCAGCGGCTCGCTCAGATCTTCAGTGCGATAAGCGCCTATGAGCAGAACCCTCTCCCTGGTGACGTGGCGAGCCAGGTACTGGAGAAGGGCCAGCGTCGCTTGATCGGCCCAATGGAGGTCATCAATAAAGATGATCAGGGGGCGATGGCGAGAGAGAGCAACAAAAAACTGGACAACTCCCTCGAACAAGCGGCTGCGTTCCGTGTCGGTGTTTAGGGGAATACTGTTGGGGAGATCTGGCAGGGCCTCGCTCAACTCGGGGACCAGCTTGCTCACTTCTCTGAGCCAAAGGCGGGATACCTGAAGCTTGCTTAGATCCAGTGTTGGCAGATAGCCTCGCAGAGCCTCGACCAAGGGCTGATATGGCAGCGTCATTTCGGACTCGTAGCACCGGCCTATCAACAGGTGAAAATCGGGTTCTATCTGATCGAGCAACTCCTGTACCAACCGCGTCTTGCCAATGCCAACCTCGCCATCAATGATGACCAGTTGGCTCCTTCCCTGGCTGGCGGTCTCCAGATAGCGGGTCAACTGGGCGTATTCCTTGTCTCTACCAACGAGGTTGGAGCTCAAATACTCCGGCTTCGGCCAGGGGAGAAGCGGCGATGGACGGGGTTGCCACTGGATTTCAATACTCGACGCTTCTATTTCCCTGGCCTGGGGTTCCACCAATTCCTGACGGAGTATCTGCTCATGGAGGGTGGTGGTCTCGGCCAATAGAGCAGCGCCTAATTCCCGCTCTGTGACCTCCTTGCATATTTCGTACTGGCGCAGAGCCGCGCTGCGATTGCCAGCCGCGTAGTAGAGGCGCATCAACTGGCGGTGTATGTTTTCCTGAAGGTTATCGCGACTGAGTATCTGAGTGGCGTAGGTAATGGCTCTCTCGTACTCGCCCTGCCCGCCGCAATAATCGCTCAGTTCAGTGAGAGCCTCCAGATATCTTCTCTGCAACCTCTCCCGCTCAAAAAAGGACCAGTCTTCAAAGTCGAAGCTGTCTTTGACAATGAAACCCTCAAGGAAATCGCCCCGATACAGCTCCGCCGCCTTGCTCCAGTTGTCCATCCTGACCCGTTCACCCTCGCCTTTTTTATCTAGCAGCGATTCGAATTCCTCGGTGTCCAGCCAGTAATCAGTCTCAGGGTTAAGGCAGAGGGTATTGCTTTCAGCCAAAATGTGTCGCTGGGCGGGCTTGTTGCCTGGCGTCAGGTCGCGCCGCAACTCATAGAGGGTGTTGCGCAGGCTACCTTTGGCCTGGCGTTCGCTGGTCTCTCCCCAGAACAGCGTGGCCAACTTCTCGCGGGAATGAGCCTGGCGATTGGAGATGAGGTAGTAGAATAGGGCCTGGGCTTTCTGGGAGGTAATAAGGAGCGGAGCCTCATCATAAGTAATATTGGGAGAGCCAAAAAGGCATACTTTCAAAGCCGGCATCACTGCCCTCCTCGGGCCGACGGGGGTGAAAAGCAAGGCAATAAGGATCGTGATTCATACCTTGCTACTGCAAGTCGATCAATGGCCTAGGGTTTCCTACTTATTATAACGTAGAAACGCTGTTTTAGATACGGCCTGAATCTTAAAATATGGGATCCAGTTTCGGTTGGGTCTGAGTGGCAGAAGCCTCCTGAGCGATACATCAGGTAGTTCCAGCGATCAGCCGCTCTACTCTCTCAGCAGTTCCAACTCGCCGCCGCAGTTGGGACACTTGCGCAGAGGAGTCTTGACGCTGAACTCGCTGCCGCAGTAGGCGCAGCGTCGCACAACCTTTACCTCCACCAGGCCGGGGAAAACGTAGAGATCTTTGTCGGCCCTGCGCTCCCTCCGGCACTCGCCCCTCCGCTCCAGCACGCCGAGGGCCCGCTGGGCGGCCTCGGTGGGCACATTGAGCTCGGCTACGATCTGGGCCAGGCTGACCTCGGCGCCACCGCCAGCCCGTGCCAGATCAATTATGCTGTCGGCCAGACGCTCTGGCTCTAACTGCTGATTCCGCCGCCAGGTGAGGGCAGCCCAGGCGGTCACGCCTCCGCCAATGACAAGCAGAAGCACCGACAGAGGCAGCCGACCCGGATTGGTGGTAGCCGCGCACAGGAAAATCAACCCCAGGGCCAAAAGAACTCCTGAGATCCCAAAAGCGGCCATTAAAATCGTTCGTTTCATCTCATCCCCTCCATTTCTCGGTTGCCTCGGTCAGGGCCTGGCCGAGACTGTTGAACATGCTGGTGACGGCCTCATTGCTCAGGTCGCGCTGAATGACCGGCCGCGCTGCTTCCAGAAACTCCGTGGGGTGGGCGCATAGTCGGGCATCGTCACGCATCTTAGCTCTCAAGCCATCCCATTGGTTGTGAAAGGCGATTGCTGAATCAGGCAGTCTCAGCTTGAGCCCCGGGAGGAATTCGCTATGCATGCGCTGCTCCCCGATGAGCCCCCCTACGCTCTCCTGGAAGCTGTCCATCCCTTTCCCCACGCTATCCAGGAGGGCGATGAGCCCTCCCACTGTCCCTAATCCCTCCTGGTAGGCGTCGGTCTTGACGTTGAGCTCGATCATGGCTTTCAACGCGGGCCTCAGATCAGCAGGACAGGGTACGGGATCCTTCAGGTTGTCCAGAATATGGCGGCCTGCCCGTTTCATCGCCAGATCCTCTCGTTGCGTCTCGTCGTCAAGGTAGGCCAGCTCCCGGTTCAGTTCAGCAACCTTGAGGCTGAGTTCGCGCCACTGGCCCTGCAGGCCCTCTTGTTCAGTCTGGAACTCCTGCTGGCTGGTCTGCCAGTCGTCGCGTACTTCCTTCAGGTTTCGGGCCAGGGTCTCCAGTTGGCCGAGGATGCGGTGGCGCTGGCGGTCCAGTTTGGCGACGGAGATGAAGTGGATGATAAAGCCCAGACCTCGGGAGCGTTGGGAAATCTCCGCGTTGAGTTGGGCCAGCTTCGTCTCCAACGCGGCCAGTTGAGCCTTGTATGCCTCCTCGCGCTCATCCAGCCGGGGGTTGAGTTGGCGCAGAGCCTTTGTCTGTTCTTGAGCCTGGGTCAGCACAGCGTCGGCCTCCGCCTGGGTCTGGGGGATCAGCTTCTCCCGCAGCTCCGTCCTGCGCTCGGCCAGAAGGCGACGCTCCTCGACGACCCGCTCGTCTATCTGGGCTCGCAGTTCTGAACCGATGCTATCCAGCTTCTCGAACAGCGACACAGTCAAGCTTGCCAGTTGGGCGTCGTGGTCGGCCTTGAACTCCACGTAGGCGCTGTTGAAGCCTACCTGGATCTCCTCCACCTCCCGCCCCACCGCGTCAATCTTGCGCCTGTTATCTAGCAGAAAATCGTTGAGTTGATCCAAAGAGACTGTTCGGGGCATACAGAACCTCCTCGCGATTAAGGTGCAACGCACTTCAGAAGTGCGTTGCACCTGGTTATATCCCCACCCCCTTCACCTTCCCCAGGTAACGCCTTTTCAACCTCCAGGTCAGTCGGTCCCAGGCCGAGGTCTTGGTCATGTGGGGAGCTATCTCAGCGAAGGTGCCCTGCTCATCCCAGTAGAGGGGGCAGGCTCCGCAGCAGATGTGGGCCAGCTCGCACTCCTGACAACCTGGGGGCAGGAACTCCTTGTCCCGCCAGTAGCGAGCCGACCGCCGATTCCAGAGGGTGGCGAAGTCCTCGGTGAGCAGGTTGCCGATGCCCTCCTCGAAGCTGGAGCAGGGCAGCACCGCCCCGTCGGGGGCGATGGACAACAGCCCCTCGGCCGCTGAACAGGACGGGGAGCTCAGGCCGTGCTGGGCAGGATTGAAGAGGCAGTAGGGCACGGGCGAGTACCACACGAAGCGCATCCCCCGCTCCTCGGCCCTGGCCTTGAAGGAGAGCACCAGATCGCCGATAGCCTGATAATTGATGTCGGGCACACCCACCGCTCCGCCGGTGCGAATGACCATGTTCATGGAGAGGTACGCCATGCCCATCTCGGCCAGAAGATCAATGAGGTCTGGCAGGGCCTGCCGGTTCTTTTGGTTGATGGTGGTGTTGGTGTGGGTGTGAATGTCGGCCGCCCGCAGGTTGCGCACTCCCTGCATCGTGCGCTTGAAGGCCCCTGGGTGGGCCACCACCTCATCGTGGATGGCAGCCTCCCCCGCCTCCAGGCTGATCTGGGCCGAGTCCAGCCCCGCCTCGACCAATGTGGCCACGTAATCCGCGTCGCCACACTTGATGCCGTTGCTGATAAGATTGGCCCTCATTCCCAAACTCTTCGCGTGGGCTATCAGCTCCGGCAGGTCTTTACGGAGAGTAGGTTCGCCGCCTGTGAAGGAGACGGTGGGCACTCTGGCCTGAGTCATGATCTTATCCAGCACCAGCTTAACCTCGTCGGTGGTCATCTCCGGTACCTGGCGGCCCCGGTCGGGGGAGCTGGCGTAGCAGAAGAAACAGCGGTTCTGGCAGCGGTAGGTCACGGCAATCTCGGACAGGACGGGGTATTTCCTCTCGTGGCTGCCGAAGGGAGTGGTTTTCACCGCCGGAGCGCAGCCCGACCTATCCTGGAGCACCAACGAGAGGCTCTGGAGTAGCTTCTCCATGTCCTCCTCGATCCGCTCCGGAGGTGTACCGTAGCGCTCCGCGAGCTCGGCTACGATGGCCTCGACATCCAGCGGCTGACGCTCGTAGAGGGCCTTGAGCATCACCGTGGCGGTGGCGTTCAGGTTGTGCACCCGGTTGGGCCGCAGGATGAGCAGATTGTCCTCGGGACGGACGAAGATGTAGTCGCGGGTGCTTTCTATGAAACTGCTGGCGAATTGTTGCAGTCTATCGTTCATGATTCTCAATAGTTCTTCACGATGATCGGCAGGCAAACTTCGTAACTGGGAATTGGAGTTATTGTATCGGTTGGAGTTGTTGTGGCGGTGGCAGTTGGTGTCGGAATGGGTGTGTCGGTCGGAGTAGCGGTGGCAGTTGGTGTGGGCGTGGGTGTGGGTGTGCTAGTCGGCGTAGTTGTCGGAGTCGCGGTGGGCGTAGCTGTACCCGTCGCCGTGGGGGTAGGGAGTGTCACTTCGCCCACGGCCCAGATGAGAGTTTTGTAGGAAAGCATGCCTCTGTAAAAGTTGGTGGCATACAGGCCATCGGGGAAAGCTCCGCCTTCCGGCCCTGGGGCCTCGATGGACTTCGTGCCCGAGTCTGAGTAAACCTGAATATGCTCGAAGAGAAGCTCCCCGATCGGGCTCCAAACCTTTATAGTGATCTCCTCGTTATGCATATCGCTGTAATCGAAGACCACGTAGACGGCAGATATCCCCGAGGGGAATTGGGTCACTGACGGCCCGTGGTGGGTGTCGCTCATGTGCTCGTTGCTGGTAATACCTGCATAGACGACACTTGCCAGCAGTGCGCTCAGGCAGAGAACAAGAGCAATAGATATCAAGTGTTTTATGGTTGAACGTTGCAATTTCAGGATCTTTACCCCCTGTCTATCATCCCGCCAGCTTGTGGCAAGTGGCGTCTGACTGATATTTTACTACCGCGCCTATCTCACTGGCCCTTCAGCACCAGCGGAAGGTATAGATATGTCTTCGAAAGTCCGTAGTAGAAAACATAAGCCTGGCCGGCATCCTCCCGACCGCTGACAGGGTCGGCAGCAGGCGCCGCGACAATGATTTCTTTGCGGCCATCGTGGTTGAGATCACCGCTGCCCACGCCATCCCCAAGTCTGTCGCCGGCCGCTGCCCCAAGGATAGTCACATCGGCAGCGGTGCTCAACGGGATCGTCTGAGGAAAGTCTGGCCTTCCCAATACCACGTAGGCTTTGCCAGCATCAGGGCGTGAAGGAGAAGGGTCAGCGTAGAGAGCACCAATGATCACGTCGTCGTAGCCGTCGCCATTGACATCCCCACTACTCAACCCCCAACGTCCCAGGTTATCCCCGGCCGCCTCACCTGTGATGGTGATACTGGCAGCAGTCCTGATACCCAAAGTCCCGGCCAGGTCCTGTCCGCCCAAGACCACGTAAACAGCCCCTGAATCGTCTCCGCCCAGGTCGGCAAAGGGAGCCGCAACGAGGAGATCGTCGTAGCCGTCGTTGTTGACGTCCCCGCTGGCCAGGCTCCAGCCAGTCCGGTCTTCCTCACCCCCCTGGAGGGTCAGGTCAGCTGCGTCGCTGATAGTGTGGGCGCCGTAAGGTATTTCGCAACCTAACACCACATAGACGATTCCGGCCCGTTGCCGCCCCGCCGAGCTGGCGTTCATTGCGCCCAGGAACAGGTCATCACAGCCATCGCCGTTGAAGTCGCCGCTGGCTGGGGAATAGCCCAGGCTGTCATTCTCTGATATACCCTGGAAAGTCGCATCGGCGATGCCGCTGATGTCAACAGTCGCGGTGAGGGGCGGAGGGCCCAAGAGGACGTAGATTATCCCTCTCGAGTCGTGCCAGTGATATGCCCCGATGATGAAGTCATCGTAACCATCGTTGTTGATGTCGCCGGTGCCCAACCCCTGGCCGGTGAAATCGTTCACCTCAGCTCCATTGAAAATCACATCGGCGACTGTGGAGAGGTGTACCGTGGGAGAAAAGGCAGGACGCCCCAAAACCAGATACACCTTTCCAGCGTCCGTGATCACGCCACTTCCGGAGACCACGTCGGCCCATCGAGAAGCGATGAGCAAATCGGCATATCCATCCCCGTTGAAGTTGCCGCTGGCGACAATCTGCCCGGTGTAGTCGTTTGTCGCCGCTCCCAGGAAAGTGACGTCCGCCGCGTCGCCTATGTCCATACCGGCCGGAATTTCGGGACGCCCAAAGAGGACGTAGGCAGCGCCCGCATTAGAGATGGAGCCGGCTTCAACACCGGTTGCGCCCAGGATCAGGTCGTCGTAACCGTCGCCGTTGATGTCGGCGCTGGCGAGGCTGCCCCCCATCCAGTCAGCGGCGTTCTGACCGCGGATGCTCACGTGCTGCTCGCCCCTCGCCAGATCATAGAGCCAGCCGGCAGCGGCCAGCATCCCCATCAAAGCAAGAGCTGTCCCTACACCCACAGCCAGTGCAAACAGAAGATACCTGATCTTCATCGAATGCCTCCTTATTATCGAAGTTGCCACCATCCATAGAACGCGTGCCATTGCGTGTCAGTGAGCGAGGTTCTTCATCACGAGAGGAAGGTAGACGTACCGCTGCCTGAGCTCGTCAGCGCCGATGTCATAGCCTTCACCCCAGGGACGGGCGTCGCCGTCAATGTCCGTCGTGACGCCAGCATCCACTCCGGCGTCAATGGCCGCCGAGCTGGAGGTCAGGTAGTAGTCATCGAGGGCGAAGGCTGGATCACCGCTGCGGTCGTTGGCGTGGATGGCATTGCCACTGTAGTCCATTTAAGCGATCCTTACCGCGGCGCATTCTATCTTCGCCGCCCGACACGATCACGCCACTCCCAATAATCCTCAAGGTTTCGATAAGGGATAGCCGAATCAATGGCTAGTGCCATATCATTTGTCAAGTAATTCATCCAGTAGTCGTCGAACACTTCTTCTCCGTATCGGGCAAATGGCCCCTTACCCTCAACGAGTGCCTCGATATTTCTCGCCGAACCGATGTTTTTCGTGTTTCCACTCCCAGGCCGGTCATTGGCAATTCGCCACTTCTCCTGAAGCAGAAGAGTGAAGTCCTTGACCACCGACACAATGTCCCGGAGGTCCTCCAGTGTATAGACCCGGCGCTCATCCACAGCCTCGTCGCTGCGGCTGTAGATGATGCCCAGGACAAAGTGCGCGGCGTACTGTTCGTACGGGAAGGTGATATTCTTGGTTGATTGCCGCCGGCGGAAATAGCCTGTGAATGCACCAAGCGTGAAACCACTCACTGTATTTGCACTCCTGCGATATGTACTCTTGAGGTCGAAGGCGATCTTCGTCCCATCTGGTGCCATGAAACTGATGTCTGGATAGTGATTCTGGTATTCGCTGAGCACCATTTTGTAATCGTGTTCGGCTGCAAACTGGGAGATGACCGGAAAGAGCATCAACTCGATGATCTTGGATACAACCTTCGTATCTACCGAGATGGTGTAGATATTCCGGTAGACATCTATGAACCCTTTGACGACCCAATCCCCGGCATCCGTGGCAAGGGTGCGTCCGAACTCGTCCAGGTGGCTCAACAGGCTCTCTCTGAAATCATCTACTATCATCTCTGCTCAACTCCTCGGTAGAGTTATGTGCCGATCAGAAGAATTTCTTTAGACTTGGTGTTGGTGGACAGGACGTATTTGTATGGGCCAAAATGCTCAGCGCGCACGTGGCGCTTGTATCGCTTGAGCAAAGACACCAGCTTTGACTCAGAAGGTATGCCATCGCTGCGATAAGAGACGACCAGAATACTCTCCTGATATCTGCGAAACAACTGGTCAAAAGCCGCGCGAATTCGTCTCTTATCTGTCCACTCACTTGGTTGCAGCTTCAAACGGCGATGCTTTGATTTGAGGTCTATATGTTTGCCCCACTCATCGTACATTGTCAAACCCTCTAAGAAGTGATAGAACGCAAAGTAGTCAACAGGCGTGCCCTTTTTGGAGATGTAAGGTGTGTCTATATAAACCAGATCATACTCACCCGGCACATCAACAGCCCCGCAATTAAGGGCACGATTCACCTGGCCATTGTCAAAGACGGCTCGATTGGCCTCTATGGCGAAAATGTGAAACCACTCCTCGAAGGGCCTATCCCAGGTGGTCTTGTTTCCAAACGAGCGCTCCACTTCTGCGAGGCGAATATAGAGGTTTTTTCGATGAAACAGATTATAGGGCCGCTTGATGATGCAGGCTTGACACAGGGCGAAGAACGCCAAAGCAGACTTGTATGGATCGGTGAGTTGGCGAATGTTGGTGATCGTCTGGTCAATCCAGGCATTCTCCTCATCAGTGAAATAGATGTCAGGGAAACTGTCCTGGACGAAACGCGGATACGCGATCTCTGGATGCCTCATGAGAAGCCAGTCCACTTCCTCAGGGCTGAGGCGTACCTGGTTGTTCTCAATCAGCGCCAGACCAATGTAATAGTTGAAACGGAGCAAGTCGTTATACGTAACCCGCTTACCCGCCTGCTTCAAGCGGTAGGCCACCGCACCCGTGCCGCCAAAGGCGTCCAGGCAGGTCGTGAAATCTAAATCGGCGATTTGCTCCCAGATCCAATCAACGAGCTTCGCTTTGCTGCCTTGATAGCGGGTGGAAGGGAACTCGGCAGTCAGGTCTGGGAAAAGTGATTGTTGGTAGGCTGTGGCTATTCGCATTTCTATTTCACCCAACATACGTGCTGCCGTTCCGTCCAGTGCATCAATGCCCTAAAAGCTGCTCACACAGGCGCTGTGACAGGCGGAGTGACAGGCACTGTGGCAGACGCAGGCGCTGTGGCAGGCGCTGTGACAGGCGTCGTGGACGCAGGCGCTGTGGCAAGCATCGTGGACGCAGGCGGAGTGACAGGCGCTGTGGCACGCGGAGTGGCAGGCGTCGTAGCCGGCATCCTCCCGCCCGGCCACGCGGTCCAGGAAGTGAGTGGCGGATGTGGCCAGCCCCTCGGCACGGGTAGTGATGTTGTCGGCCACGCCCTCTAATACGCCAGCCATCTGATCGGCGGCGCCGACCAACGGGGATTCGCGCAGCGTGTCCAGAGCCGCGGGGCCGCGACGGACGGCGACGGGCACAGGGCGGTAGGGCCGGTAGCTGGGGGCGAGGATGATCCAGGGGAACGTCGGGTGACCCCAGCCCCAGCGGCGGGCGGGATCCTGTCGGCGGTAGTCGTCCCAGGCATCCTCGGCCCGCCGCCGATAGGTATCGCGGGTGGCCTCAGGGTCGGCGTTCCACATCTTGGTCTGCAACTGGGCCAAGAGCAAGGCCATCACCCGCTCGATGGTTGACTGGGGCAAAGTGCCGTCGTCGGCGATGCCCGTCACCAGTGCCCGCTCGTAGTCAGCCATCTCCAAGTCGGGGTTGGTCACCTCCAGTTGCAGAGGCCGCTTGTTGAGCACCGTCAGCACGTCCCGCTGGGAGAGGGCCATGATCACCAGGGTGATTACCTTGGCCGTGTCGCCGATGTAGAGAGCCGCCTCGATGGCTTCCAGGTCTGGCACCATGCCCGGCTGTGCAAAGGTCTCGATCTCGATCTCCGGGGCCTCGTACTCCTCCGGCGCAGCCTTGGGCGAAACCCGGCGGAAGATGATGAAGATGATGAACCCGGCTACGAACAGCCCCAGAAGTCCGAAGATACATAGAAAGGGCAGGAGGGAAAGGCTGGGTGCAGGCTCAGGCTCCTCGGTGGGAGCGAACTCCTCGACGGGAGCGACGGTCTCGACCGGCAGCTCGGCGAAGTAGCGGCCGGGGATATAGACTTTGGGGGTGAAGTGGTAGTTTGGGGGAACGCTCTTCTTAGAGATGTAGATGGAGAGCCAGTTCTTGCCAGTGGCCTCATCGGGGGTGGGATAGTAGACCCAGCGGTCGAAAGAGGAGACGTTGGCGTCGTCAACCACGATAGCCGCCCGGTCCACCAGCCCATCGGTCACCTGCTCCGGCTGGGTGACGTCGGCCGGCAGCTCGATGGGCAGAATGAAGGTCACGATCTGCTCGCCAATGGACAGACTCCACTGGATGGGCGCCCAGGCCAGCACCCGATGCTCCACCCCGTCAATCTCTGTTATGTCCAGGGCACGCTCTACCCGGCAGTGCACCTGGACGGTGTACTCCCGATCAGCCTTAGTGGTCAGACCGAAGGGAACGGTGTAGAAGCCGCCGCCCTTGCTGCTCAGGCTCACGGTCGTCTGCGTTCCGTCGTGCTCAATGTGGGCGTCCAGAATGCGATGGCCGGCGTCGAAGGGGCCCATAGTGGTGATCTTGTCCCGCGTCTCGTTCTCCCAGAAGGTCAAGCGGTACTTGACATCGAGGCTAGAGTCCTCCAGGACGGTCACCTGGGACTCCACCTCGGTAATGGTGGGCGGCCCTTGAGCGGTGGGCGGCCCCTCAGCCCCGACCACCGGGGAGATGAAAACGAGGATGACGAGAAACAAGAGGCCGAAACGAATCATCTTTTTCATGATGCACCTGCCTTTCTTGCCTTCTGCTACCGGGCACTTTGAGCCGACAACCCGATTATAACACAAAAGCGCGCTACTGTCTAGCGCGCTTCTGTCACACCCAACGTAACTGCTCAGGCTATCCTTTACCGCGATTGAAATCGCCTCTCCAGGGCTTTCAGCCGGGCGTCCACCTGCGTGGACGTCGCTGTCCACGTAGGTGGACAGTCAGCTTCAGCTCTCCAGGCGCGGTTTCAACCGCCAGCCTGAGTAATAACCACCCAACACGTTTTCGGGTTCGTTACACCTCCATGATCACTGGCATAATCATGGGGCGGCGTTTGGTCTCGTCGTAGAACAACTTTCTCAACTCGCTTCGCACCCTATCGCTAATGCCCGCTCGCCCCCCATCGCTCCTCTCTAAAACCTTCAGGATCTTGTCCTGAGCCCGCTCGATTAGCTCCTCCGAGTCCCGCACGTAGACGAAGCCCCGCGAGATGATCTCCGGCCGCCCAGCAGGCTGACCTGTCTCTTTGTCCAGCTTGATCACCGCTACCACGAAGCCTGCACTGGCCAGGGTCTCCCGATCGCGCATCACCACCGGGCCAATATCGCCCACCCCCGACCCGTCAACGAAGACGTAACCGCCGGGTATCCGCTCGCCGATTCGGCCGCCCTCCTCGTCGAACTCCAGGACGTAGCCGTTCTCCACGACCATGGTGTTGGCAGCGGGGACGGCCATTTCCTGGGCGATCCGAGCATGCATGATCAGGTGGCGTAGCTCGCCGTGAATGGGCACAAAGTACCTGGGTTTGATCAGGTGGACAAGCAGTCTCTGTTCATCCTGGCTGGCGTGGCCTGAGACGTGCACCGGAGCGATCTGCTCGTACATCACGTTGGCCCCCTGTTGGAGAAGGCGATTGATGATGCGACCGATCATCTCCTCGTTGCCTGGGATAGCGTGGGCCGAGATGACGACCGTGTCGCCGCGAACGACCCTGATCTGACGGTGCCGCCCAAAGGACATGCGGGCCAGGGCCGAAGAGGGCTCACCCTGCGTACCCGTGGCTATGATGACCACCTTGTGGTGGGGCAGCTTGTCAACATTATTCAGCTCAATCAGGACACCTGGCGGAATGGACAGGTATCCCAACTCCTGGGCCATACCCACGTTCTTGACCATGCTGTAGCCAGCGATGGCCACCTTGCGCTCGTGGCGGACGGCGGCGTTGACCACCTGTTGGACGCGGGAGATGAGGGAAGCAAAGGTGGCTACGATGACGCGACCTTCCGCACTCTGGAAAACCTTGTCGAAGGCCTCGTCAATGGCCCTCTCCGAGGCGGTAGCCCCCGGCTGTTCGGCGTTGGTGCTGTCGGACATCAGCACCAGCACCCCTCGCCCTCCCAATTCTGCCAGCTTGGCAAAATCGGGGGGCTTGCCGTCCACCGGGGTATAGTCAAACTTGAAGTCGCCGGAGTGGACCACCAGGCCCACCGGCGTTTCGATAGCCAACCCCACCCCATCGGGGATGCTGTGACAGACGTGGAAGAACTCGATGCGAAAAGGCCCCAGGGTTACACAATCGCCAGCCTGGATGGTATTCAGCTCCACCTCGTCCAGCAGGTGACGCTCTTTCAGCTTCACCTCCGCCAGACCACGGGTCAGCTTGGTGGCGTAGATGGGAGCCTTGATCTCTTGAAGCAAGTAGGGAAGCCCCCCCACGTGGTCCTCGTGGCCGTGGGTGATGATGATGCCCCGCACCATGTCCTTCTTGTCCATGAGATAGTTGAAGTCAGGGATGATGAAATCAACGCCCAGCATGTCGTTCTCTGGGAACATGATCCCCGAGTCAATGATGATGATGTTTTTGCCATACTCCAAAACCATCATGTTTTTGCCTACTTCCCCCAGTCCTCCCAGGGGAATGATCCGTAACTTGTTTGTCATATTTTATCCTCCAAATTTATCCACGCTCGCGACGGACTGCCAAATCTGGCGATCCAGCCGGAGCAAAGTGGTTTCACGCTCCAGATTTAACGATGAATTAAAGAAAGACCCCGACGAGGCACAACCTGCGTCGGGGACTTGGTCATCGCGCCAAACCAAGCCTTGAAGGCCCGGCCATTGAAGTTGGCGTTGTCGGTATCAGAACCCACCGCCAAGCTTGACTACATTGACAGCCTGAGGGCCCTTGGGATCGTCCTCAACAGAGAATTCCACTCTCTCGCCCTCGTCCAGGTTGCGGAACCCCTCGCCCTCGAGCGCCGAGAAGTGCACGAAGACGTCCTCTTGGTTCTCGCCATCGGGCTGGAGGAAACCGTAGCCTTTCACGCGACTGAACCACTTGACCGTGCCAGTGATCCTCTCCATCTTCTTTGATACCTCCTTACTTTTGTTGCTTTATTATTCTCGAAGCTCGACACCTGTGCGGCATCGAACACCACGAGCGCGCTAAACCAAAAACCGCCAGAGCGGACAAGAAGCTCTGGCGGCACACCAATTAAGTGATCCCCAACGCAGAAACCTGCCGTTCTTACGCGGTAACAATAGCATACTTTACCATTTTTGTCAAATTCAGCTTCTTGCCCCAGCAAGTGCTGATTCGTTACCCGTATCGGTGTCGCAGCCGCCAGAGGACGCCGACGGGGTAGCCGGTCATCTTGGCCACGTCGCCTGTCACACGGATGATGGGCGCCCAGAGGATGGCTTTGACCTTGTCAGCGAAGCTGTAGCTCTTGATCATCGGCCAGAGGCGCTTGTATGGCGTCCAGAGCACGATGGCCCCACCGACTAGCAAGAGCAGCCACCAGAGGGGAGTCCGCCAAAGGCCCAACAGAAAAATGGCGGGAGTGGCTATCAAGTAAGTGGAGTAGCGGATGGCGTGGCGCACCCGCCAGAGATCGGCCTTGCCGTCGCCTCGGGCGTAGCGATAATACTGCTGGAAGAAGGCAGTCAGGCTTGTCCGAGGGCGAAAGTAGGCCAGGGATTGGGAAGCGAAGGCGAAGGGGCCAAGTTCCCTCAGCTTGAAATCGAAGACGAGGTCCTCGCAGTAGTCCAGCCACTCAGGATAGCCGCCGACTCGTTCCCAGGCCACTTTTCGAAAGGCCACCGAGCGGCTGGAGGGCAGGAACTTCTCAGGCTTGACGTCGGCCAGGGTGGGCAGAACAGTAGCCCCCATGGCGGTCTCAAAGACAGTCTGCGGGTCGGGCAGGAAAAACCCGGATACAACGTACAGCTCTTCTTTGCCACGAATCCTTCGACTGGGCTCAGGACAGCTTTCACTAATTCTTTTCTCTTCCCTTTCCTTCTCAAAGGGCTTGCCCAACTCCTCCAGCCAATTTGGCGACAGCCTCACCCCGGCGTCGGTGCTGGCGATGATCTCTCCGCTGGCCACGGCGATGGCTGCATTGCGCCCCTGGGAGATGTTGGTCCCTGGGCGCACCAACACCTTCAACGGCAAGCCCCTCCCAGCGGCGTATTCCTCCAACACCTCCACAGTGCCATCGGTCGAGCCGCCGTCCACGATGATTACTTCGTCGGGTGGGCGGGTCTGGGCTGCCAGAGAGTCCAGTAACCTGTGCACCGCGTGGGCTTCGTTTTTGACGGTGGCTATCACGGAAACGTGAAACAAAGACTGCTCCTTCACTGGACCAAAAACTGCTGTGAGATCCAAGGCGACCTGAGAGCGTGCCCATCAGGCAGCCGGGCTAGTCGCCCCTTCAGGTGATAGCTTCCCCTGGGAGCATCCGGTGGGATAAAGATGTCGTATTGACCCCGCACTATCTCTCCAACTTTCCAACTGGTGACCGGATAATCCACGCTGGCCGGCCCGGTCTGTTGGGTGACCAAAACGTTCCCCGCGCCATCCACCAATTGCAGTGTCAACTGCCAATCGTCCTGCGGCGCGCGAAAGGCTCGCCAGTAGAGGTCCAGGTGAAGGACATCGCCGGGGCGAAGAGGCTCGGCTGGTTGGTGTTCATGGCCCAGTTTGTACAAGTTGTAGCCTGCCAAAATCAAGTCATCGTATTTGATTCCCACTTCGTGTTGCATCTTCAGAGCGAGTGAGGAAGGTGGTTCAGAAGGACGCAGCACCTCAATCGAGTCCAGAACAAGGTGATCGCCACGGGCCTGCCCTGCCTCGCTGACGGCCAGGCGCTGGCCCGAGACCGCGCTGTACATGCCCACCTCGATCCGATGCTCGCCGGGCGGCGTGCCCGGTCGGATGAGCACGCCGTAGTTATCAGCCACAGTTTCCTCGGGCTGCCAACTGGTAGTGATGTTCAGCCCATCGCCAGGCTCGCTGTCCTGCTGACCGACAATGTGACCGGCTTCGTCCAGGACGTGGACAAAGACCTTGTAACGCTCCTGGGGTTGGGCCTGGGCCTGCCAAAAAAGGGTGAGTTGCAAAATGTTGCCCGCCTCCACCTCGCGGGTGGGTAGATTGTAGCCTGAGAGAGTTATCTCATCACCCAGCTTGGCGTCGAGGGGATTCTGGATCTCCTCCGGCGGGGCGGTGGGTACGGCATAGATGGCCAGGCGCACGTTGCCGTACCAGGTATCCAGGGCCTTGTAAGCTCGTTCCGCCAACCAACCCTCGACGAAGCGGCCAGAGTCGCTTTCGTCAACGGCCCACAGAACAGCGAAGATACGGTCGTGCTCGGCGGCGATTTCCGTCAGTTCTTCGGCTGTCTGAGCCTCGTCCAAAGGGCGCGAGCGGGGCAAGGGGTAGACGGGCGAGTCGCCGCGGGAAACCCTCCCGTAATAGTAAGTGAAGATCTCCCACTGATTGGGGGCGTTGAGTAGCACTGCATCGCCTTCTCTCTCCAGGGCGGAAATGTACTGGGCGATGCCGCGATAGTCGTCTCGCGCGTACTGGGGATCGAAGTAATAATTCTGGAGTGATCTGTTAGAAGCCACAGTGATGAAGATCAAGCCGATAGCAGGTAGCAGGTAGCGGGTAGTGATGCGCTTGCCTGCTACTTTGCTCAGGTAGATGATGCCCTGGGCGAGTATGAGGCAGAAGGCCGGAATCCCAACCAGAAAAAACTTTGGGCGGTAGGCAGGTCGCAGCAAAGAAAGGACGTACATCATCAGGACGGGGAAGAGACAGTAGAGTAGAGGCAATGAGGCAATGAGGCGATGAGGAATGAGGGAAGGTGATTGTTCTTCTGATCGCCGAAGGTCTCCCGACCGAGGCGAAGGGGGCTCGGTCGGGAGACCTTCGCCCATCATTAGGGTTCTCGGCCATACGCCAGCGACGAAAATGGCGGCGAAGCCCAGGAGCAGGAGCGAGGTGTACTGTACCCCTGCCGTGGGTCCCAGGCTGAAAAGGCGGAATGCCTCCTGCACCACGAAGAGTAGCCCGTGGGCTTGGCTGATGGAGGGCCAGTTCGAGACCTGTCGGAAGGCTGTGGGTAGCCAGGGCCAGTAGAGAGCCACGATTGCCAACTGGATGACGACCCAGCGCAAGACTCGCCCTCGTCCCCTTCCCTGCCGCCAACTTATGGCCAGCCAGATCACGTAAAGCAGGTTCTGCATAAGAATGACGATGGGGAAGGAGTAGTGAGTGTAGAGAGAGAGGGTCGTGGCTACGATGTAAAGTCCAGCCCATAGGTACAGGTTTCGGGTTTTGGGTTTCGGGTTTCGGGTGCTAGAGCCTTCCACTTCCAGGAATCTTAAGAAGGAGTAAACAGAAAGGGCGCTGAGGGCGGCCAACAGGATGTACATTCGGGTTTCCTGGGAGTAGTAGATCTGAAAAGGGGAGATAGCGGAGAGGAAGGCGGCGATGAGACCCAGCCAGTGATTGTGGCTAGCTTCCCCCCCAACTTTGGGGGGGACCGAGGGGGGGCGTGAGAGGCAGCGGCCCAGGAGATAGGTCAGGTACACCAGCCCGGTCCCCAGCAGGGCGGAGAGGCCACGCACGGCAAATTCGCTGTTGCCGAAAACGCGCATCCAGAAATGGAGCAGGTAGTAGTAGAGAGGGGGATGGATGTCGTGAGCAGCGCCTGTGGTTATGAGGTCCAGGCTGCGCCCGGACAGGGACACGCTATTGCCCTCGTCGGCCCACAAGCTTTGCGCGTCGAGGCGGTAGAAGCGCAGGAAAGCGGCCAAGACGAGGATCAGAAGCAAGGCGATTTTGATCCAGTTTTCGGTGTTACGTCTCCACCAGCTTCTCAGTGCGTCCCAAATTCGCTTCTTTGACAACAAAGTCATATTCGCTGTGCTCCATGAGAACCTTGTGTGGCTCTTTATTTTTTGGCTGATACGTCCTCAGCGCAATTGAGGACAATGCTGTACAGCTGCTGATCGGGTGTCAGTTGGCAGGCCGAAATCGGCTGGTCTGGGGAGCAATCGGCATCCTCCGACGGCTCCCAACCGACGCTCACCAGGCATAACCCGTTGGCTTTGCGGAAACCACCAGCGGCGCCGGTAGGGCCGCCGGCTACATACATCCCATCTCCGAGCCACCCTTGGGCTTCGAGCATCTCCTTCATGGATATGGCAACGACCACAAAGTCCTCGAAATCAAGGCCCGTACCCGTGGCCGTGGTCTGGCAGCCGGCGCCAGCCTTCCCGCTGAGGTAGTCCTGGAAAGGCGCTTCTACCGTGGCAACCTCGACGCCCAGCGTTTGCGCCACAGCGCTCGCCAATTCGCTACACGCGGCGGGGCTCAATGGTTGTAAGTCGCCCTGTGCTTCTGCCGTTGCTGGTGGGACAGCGGTAGGGGTAGGGAGTCGTACTGGTGTGTCAGTTGGCGCTGGCGTGTCAGTTGGCAGTGGTGTATCGGTTGGCGCAACGGATGGTTCCGTGGGAATGGGAGTCGGCGCTGTTGTGGGAGGCACTTCTGTCGGTGCTCCGCTGCACGCGCCGATGAGGGCCAACACGAGCAACACGCCAATCCAATGAAGGTGGCTCATAAAAACCTTTTTGACGTTCATAGTAGTTTCTCCTTATTGTTTAGTCGGATCGCCAGGTTCCATCGGCAGATATCTCGCTGCTCAGGGATCCGCTTGTTGTGCGCAACATAGTTCTGCGGCACCAGGTGATGAGTACAGGTATGGGCTCGTTCGGGACCCCCTGCCTGTGGTTCGCCTGGCATCCTCGTACCTGAAGTGTTTCTCCTCAGTGTGAATTATACTTACCTCTCCACAAAAAGCAAGCCCCGTTCGCTTCTGCAGCGAAGGGAGCTCTCTGGTGAACTCATCCGAGATTGCATTTGCCAGTGCACCGAAGTACCCTCATTCAGGATGCCCAACGAATCTATGACCTGCGTCCGTTCTCAGGACGGCGTTGTGGCTTCATCTCAACTGAAGAGAGTAATCAACGTCCAAGGCGCGGGCCGGTGAAGCCACCGGAGCCGAGCTAGTCCTGGCTGAGCTCGAAGAAATCGAAGTCGGCTGGGATGCACGTGTCCTGCAAGTCGGCACCAGCCGTCAAGCCCACCCCCCACGGAGCCACTGACCCACTTGGAGTGTGGCTTCCGATCAAGGTCCAGTTCACGCCATCCTCGCTATAGTAGCCCGTGTATGTCAAGCCCTGTCGAACCATCCGCAGGTATGCCTCGTTCTGACTGGATGTCGTCGTGCTGAAGTTGTCCCCGACAGAGCTCCCGCCTTCGATGAGGTCGAAGTAGATGCCGTTGCCCACGCAAGCCGGAGGTTCGGCGTCGCAGTAGGCACGGTCGAACGACAGGTAGTGGTCGGCATCCTGCCAGAAGACGAGGCCGGCTGACTGATAGTTAAGTGTGGGCTCGAAGAGGACGCGCGTGCGCACCTCAAAGTCGCCTACGGGCATGCCCTGTAGCGGTAAGGCTCCAGTCAGCGGGGTCTTCGTTCAACCATGACCACGCAGGGTCGAGCGTCGGCTCGCTGAAATCGTCACGGAAGATAGTTGGTCCACCCACTGTGATCTGCAGGAAGTACTCCCATGAGCCACTGTATACATCTGGGATACCATCCTCGTCCAAATCGAATCCATCCGTGATGGGCCACTGAAGCTGGAATTCGGCTTCAACCTGGTGCTCTCCCGCACTGAGCACCCCCACGGGATAGCGCCATCTCGATATGTAGTCGGTGTCCCCGTCTTCATCGTAGTCTCCGTACTCCGATGTCTCGCCCCAGTGATCCATCACATCGGACAACGGTTCACCATCCAAGGTGACCGTGAGATCCAGCGAGGCCAGATAGTCGGCTACCTGCTCCGATGTGTCTGCTACCCAGTTGGTTGCCAGGATGATGGGAGTGCCGGCGGGGGCCCATTCCTCACCCTGCGAGAGGTGGACTATCACAGGCTCTACAGATTCCCATCCACGTAGCACCAAAGGCAGATAGATCTCATACACCCGCTCACCCACCATCGCGAACTCCCCGACCCGGCAGATCGCAACTGACAGGCTGTTCTCCTCAAGATTGTGGTGGTAGGTTGAGGTTGGGCTGCAGGTGGTGGCCGCGTCCACCCATTGCTCATTGTCGGGATCCCAGATACTGAGCATAAATGTCTCTTCGTCCATCACTTCGATATCGGCGTCCTCGTAGGTAATCGTCACATTCACTGGCTGAGCGAATGTGAAATCTTCTTGAAGACCGTCGTAACTCTCAATCGTGAGCGTGAAAGCATAACCTGGCGAAACCAGCGGCGAAGTGTCGTGGGAGGGCGGGTACGCTGGTACGTAGGTCAATGTTACTGGCTCATCAACTGCGCCCGGCGGAACATCAACTTCTGTAGATGCACCTTCTGCTTTCGCAGAAACCTCTGCTCCCGACGATTCAGACAGTTGCGGGCGGTTGTATAGCAACCAACCACCATTCGGAGTAAGCTGACTAGTCACAGGCGGATCGTACACATAACCCGAACAGGAGATATTATCCCAACCAAGAGGCCCGAGATCAGGGATGATCCACGGCGATCCAGTGCCACGCAGAGGAAGAACTCCCCTGCACGGCTTCTTATCCCGATATAAGTAGTAGGACCAACCAGGCGGCAGACACCAATACACGGAAGAACTTCTGGCCTCGAAGTTTTCGACTTCGTCATAGTTTGTGTAATCTTCCAGATGGCTGTCTACCCAGTCAATCATAAGACTACGGCCACTGAAGTTGGGATGCTCATAGATCTCCACCCAGGCGCTTTCGATACTTGTGCAGCTCGCATGGGGGACCGGCCGGAACTCGGCAGCCTTGATGCTTCCGGCGGGGGCATCACCCTCCGATCCTTGGTTCTGCCACGAGGTAGCATAGAGATATAGTTGTCCGTGAGGATCAACATACGACCCGGCAGCCGGGTGGAAATTGCACTGCGGTTCATCACGGGGGGTGCAGTCCACGTGCAAGTTCGAGACCTTGGTGACCTCAGCGGAATAATCGAAGAAGGGAGGGCCAAGGGAATTTAAAAAAAGACGCAACCGGAACAGATCCGCCCAGTCTTCACCATGCTCGAGCCCGCCGTTGTTGTGCATCGCGATCAAGAAGAGGTCGCCGGTCTCGCACTCTGTCACCAAATTGAGGTTCTGGTAATTCTCCCAGGGTGAGAATGCCGGACCCCACGAGGCGATTTTCTCCCAGTTTAAATAGTCCCACGGTGCTGCGGAGATGAAGAAGCCCATCCCACCACCATCGCTGCTGCTGACGACGATGAGCAGGAAGCGGTAATCCTGCAACTGGGCCAAAGCAGCCGCGGTGGCGGTGCTTACATAGACATCCAGGATCTTGCCCATCGGTACGGGATTTTCCGGATTGGCGAGGTTGTATAGGTAGATCCCACTAGGTTCACCTTCAACGGGCACCACGAGCCACTCGCCCATCGCCTGGATACCGCCCGAATGGTTGCTGTCGGCTGTGATGGGCTCTGTCTTGATGATCGTATCTATTAGCGGCGGGGCCGTGTCCTCCACATCCAAGTGCGGCCAGAGGCGGTTGGAGCGAAAGCGCTCACCCGTGGCATTTCGTGAGCCCATCTTGACGACGGCGAATCCACTCCACCCATTGATATCGTCCTGACTGACCACCATGTACTGCCCCAGGCCTGTCGCCAGCCGCTGTACCCCCTGCCAATGCTGGTGCCAGCCCGTACCCGCCCCCCATCCGGGATCAGGATGGTCGCCCAGGTGGAAACCCAAGATGTCTGGGTTCTTCCGGAGGCGGTTGAACGCATTCTCCACGAAGTGAACACAGGTGTTGCAGTAACTGCTACCCCACGGGCAATCGGTGTTTCCCTGGAACACAAATGGTGCGTAAGTCGGTGTGGGAGTCGGGGTGCGGGTCGGTGTGCGAGTTGGCGTGGGCGTCGGTGTGCGAGTTGGTGTGGGCGTCGGCGTGCGGGTCGGCGTGCGCGTGGGAGTCCGTGTTCTAGTCGGGGTGCGAGTTACCGTAGGGGTACTAGGCGTGCGGGTTGGGGTTCGCGTCCGGGTTCTGGTTGGCGTGGGGGTTGCGGCGCCACGGACATAGAACGTACACTCATCTTCACCACTGGCCGTTTGTATCAACCAGGTGTGAGCTCCCGGTGGCTCGCCAACGGTGCCGTCTATATACCAGGTTTCCGCATCCAGAGTGCCACTGTAGATCAGACTGGTTCCCTCGGAGGTGGTCAGGTATATCTCCACATACTGGCGGCAATCGAGATGCCAATAAACTCTTATCGGGTCGCCGATGTCGTACTCCGAACCACAGTCCCGATCCACCCAGATCTCTGGCGCCGCGCAATCCGGGCAGGTGACCCTGAAGAAAACGGCCCGATACAATGGGTATAGCGGTGTGGTCTCACAAGACACTGCCCCGACCTCGACCTGGGCCGACCCGCCGGGGATCGTTGCTACCATAGGGTCAGACCAGTAGTTGCCTTCTTGGACGTCGGTGGTATCTACCCCATTGCCGTCGATATACAAGGTAGCGTTTATTTCGCATTCACCGTTTGAATCCAGGGCGATCCAGACCGAGAGTTCGGCGCCCGGCGGCACGTTAACCTGGTAGGTGTCGTCCATCAGCACATCGTGGAGAGACTAACAGGCTAAACGTCAGGACATCGTGGAGGGGATTAACTTGATAACCATCAGAGCATCGTAGGGAGCTATCCCAACGGTAGTGGTAAGAGCCGTGAATCAGGGCCCCGACCACTAGATGCAGTAGGTGGGCGGCAAAATAGATTCCACGATGTTATGATGGTTCAACATGCTGTTAGTGCTATCTGATTCTCTACGATGTCTTGATGGACGACAGGTAGGTGTAGGGATCATCCGCCTCCCCATAATCCTCGGCGACGATCACCTTCGTGACCTCGTCGTCGCAGCCCAGGTTGAGAACCTCATCCTGGGCAAGAGGGCTCGACGAAACGGCTCCGGGCAGGAGCGAGACCACTCCGAGCAGCAAACCCAAAACCAGGGCGATACCCCCGATTCTGAACCAGGTCTTGGCAATGATTCTATGGTTTTTCATATCCCTTCCTCCTCTGGTGACTCTGCTCTTAGGTCAGCCTGCCAGAACAAGAAACGCCAGGGCAGGGGCAAAGCGTTACCCGTGCGCTGGCGTACAGATACCGAGGCCCTCCACATTGGCCTCGTCAATTGAACTAGGTATACTACTCGGTTCCCTGCCAAGTCTCATGATCCCCTCCGATTCAGAGACTTGATTCTACCTCAGGCGGCTGACTTCTGCCAAGAGTATACCACAGGAGACCAGCGCCGTCAAGTGCTTTGGCCGGCCGATTCTCAGTGATCTGCTCCCGACGCTCACCGTGATCACTCGCAATTTGTCCCTGGTACCGGCGATTGGCGTGCATACTCCTTCACGGCGTCGTAGACAGGCAGCGGCGTGAAATCAGGCTCGACCATGCGGAAGTAGTACCAGGGCTGGTCTTTCTCAGCATCGGAGGGGCGCTTGAAGAACCAGGAGTTGACCACGCCCACCCAGGGCCACTCTGCCTGGGCCCGCTTGTATGCCTCAACGACGTAGCGGGCCTGCTGCTCCTCGGTAACGTAGCCGTAGGGTTTGGCGGGGAAGTCGGCGGGGACGGCGTTCCAGTTCATCTCGGAGATCCAGATGGACTTGTTCTCGTCGCCATTTTTGACCATGATGTCGCGGATGTAGAGGGGGCGGGAGAAGTTTATGACCCGAGGCCGCATCCGCCGGTCGTAGGGGCCCGACCACAGGCCATAGCCCTGCATGGCCAGGATGTCGAAGTAGTCCCCGGCCCCGGCATCGTACATCCGCTGCAGGAAGATGAAATCGTTCAGATTGCGGGGGCCTAGTTCAATGGTGGAGGCCAGCGCCCCGCTGATGATCACGCAATCGGGGTCGGCTCCCTTGGCTCGGGTGTAACCGATCTTGAGCAGCTCGGTGTAGGCTTTGGGATCAACCGGCTGCTCGCCCCACTCAGGGTAGATGTTAGGCTCGTTCCATATCTGGTAATACTTGATGCGGCCTTGGTAGCGGCTTGCCACGGCGTGGACGAAGTCGCCGAAATCAGCGTAGTCGTCGGGCGGGGCGTAGGCGCCGATCTCGTCGCCCGCTGCCCGCGACCAGGCCGGAGGGTTACTCAGACGGGCGATGATCGAAACATCGTACTTCTCGGCCAGTTCCACGATGTTGTCATACTTGGCCCAGGCCGAGCGGTAGGGCTCGTGGCGACGGTCCTCGAAATCGCCCTGGCCGTGGATTTCGATGTCCTCCCAGGGGAACTCCTGGCGGATCCACTTGAAGCCAGCCTCGCTGATCATCTGCAAGGCGCGCTCTCGCTTCTCTGGCTCTACTTCCTGCTCCAGAAACACGTTGATGCCGAAGGGACAAACGCCGGCGTGGGACACGGGGACGTGAGGTTTGGTCACTGGCTGCGGTCGGGTCAGGTTGGAGGTAAGTTGGAACACCCCCCTTATTTGGGGCAGGAGGTCCTCCTCTCCCGTCCAGTTCAGCAGGGTACGGGATATTGAATATTGGGTTGTTAGCGAAGCGGCGGATAACGCCAGCAGAATCAACAGAACTGCCAGGATGACCGCTGTGTTTTTTCTGTTGAGCAACCGTGTTAACAGCTCACTCAAAAGTAACTGCCTCCGAATTTAGGACGCGGATTTTCACAGATAAACACAGATCAGTGGATTAAATCTGCGGAAATCTGTGTTCCACTCTAGAATCGCTCGCCTACGCGCTTCAGGGTCCGGCGCAGCCAGGAGACCGCCGATGGCTCGTGCTTGCGCACCATGAGCACCGAGCAGGGCGCTCCATCTGCTATTCGATCAGGGATGGAGCCAAAGAGCCGGTTCTTCAGGAACCATTCCTCCGAGGCCCCGATGGCGATCAAATCGTACGGATGTTTTCTATCCGCGTCCGGATGTTCTGCTATCTGGGCAGACGCCTCCGCCAAGATACCTTCTACAACAGAATCGCTGCGCTTCAAACGGAAGGTGACCTCTTCTGGAACCCCTCCTAGCTCATCCTCCGCCGCCTGGTGTAGCACGTCCATTTCCACTTCCATGTCCACCTCGCCCGTTTCCGAAATAATGCGTAGCGCCGTCAGGGAGCCTCCCCCGGCTTTGGCGATGTCCCAGGCCAATTGCAAGGCCAGACGGGCGTGGGGGCCGCCGCCGACCGGGACGAGCACGCGCTTGATGTCTCGCTCTCCCACTCCCCGGTCGCGTAGCACGGCAACGTCGCACCCCGCGCCGTACACCACATCCTTGACCACGCTCCCCGCCACCCGCTGCGTTGTCAACTGACCGCGCCAGCCCATCAGGATCAGCCCCACGCCGCCGCGAGCCTCGGCCACGCCCAGGATGCCAGACGAGATGCCTCGCGCCGCCCGCAGCAGGGTGCGCACGGGCACACCCTGTTCGTGGGCATAGTCCGCCACTCGTTTGAGCAGCGCCTTACGCGCGTTCTCCTGCCTATCCAGAACTTCCTGAGCCAACTCCAACGGAGTCGCTCCTGGCATCTTGACCACAGACAGAGCGGCGAGGGTTGATTCCTGTCGCACCCGGCCCAGGATGACGGCCATGTTGATCAGGCTCCTGGCCGTCAGGGGGTTGGCCACCGACACCAGAATCTCGTGGTGAGCCGCTTCCACCGTTTGGGCCGCGACCTCCACCACCCGTCCCACCGGCCGGCGCAACTGATAGACAACCAGCCCCACAGCGATCAAACCGATTCCCACCACCAGCGCGTGGAGCTCTGTGAATACCTCCACGATGATGATGCCCACACAGCCCAGGATCGGCGTCACGGGGTACCAGGGGGTGCGGAAGGGACGATGGTGGTCGGGGAACTTGCGCCGCAGCAAGATCACCGAGACGTTGGTAAAGAAGACCACGAACATGTAGCCGAAGTTGGAGACGTAACTCAGGAACACCTCGTCGCCTGAGATGGCGGCCAGGGCGATGAGCGCCCCACTGGCCAGGATAGCGGGCAGGGGCGTTTTGAGGCGAGGATGGACGCGCGAGAGGAAAGCTGGCAGGTAGCCGTCGCGGCTCAGAGCCAGAGCCACCCTTGCCGAACTGAGCAGCGCCGTGTTCAGCGAGGTGATGGTGGCGATCATCCCGGCCAGGCCCAGCAGCGGCGCGCCCCAACTGCCCAGGAAGCGAGAGGCGGACACGGACAATGGGGTGGAGGAGGCCCCCAGCGCTCCGGCCGAGGCAGTGCCCAGGGCGACGAAGGCGACCGTGCAGTAAACAGCGGCGCAGATAAAGATCGTACCCACCACTGCGATAGGGATATTGCGGCCCGGATCCTTGGCTTCCTCGGCAGTGGTGGCGATCACCTCGTAGCCTACGAACAGGACGTTGACCAGCGTGATAGCCTGGAAGACCCTGGCCATGTTTTCGAGCATCCCTTCGTGGATGAAGAAGCCGCCGTCGCCGTAGAACGTGGTCCAAGAGAAGCCACCGGGCAGCACCAGCCCCAGGATCACGAAGAGAGCCAGAGATGTCAGCAGGACGCCGGCCAGGATGACCTGGGTGCGCCCGGCCTCCTCGCTGCCCCGCAGGCTGATGAGGACGAAGATGGCGATGAAGGCCATGGCTGTCGGAGGAACAGGCAGAGCGGGCAGAAAGATCTTGAGGGAATACGCGGCCCCCACCGCTGACAGGGCGGCGTAGACCATGCTGCTGAACCAGCTCACCCATCCCACGGTGAAGGGCAGCAGTCCCTTCGTCGCCTTGCTGATGTAGGCGTAGCCGCCGCCAGCGATGGGGAAGCTGGAGGCCAGCTCGGCGTAGGACAGGGAATTGGGCAAAGACTGCAGGCCGGCCAGCAAGAACACCAGGATTACCGCTGGGCCAACCATCCCCGCTGCGTGGCCGGTGAGCACGAACACGCCAGCGCCCATCGTGCCGCCGATGCCCAGCATCAGGATCTGGGGAAGGCCCAGGGTGCGAACCAGTTGTTTTTTTGCCATTGGGGTAAACCTCCTCGTTTCACGCACTTGAACGGACGTATCTTCTCAATATTCCGGGGTAGGGGCAGACCCGTGTGTCTGCCCCAGGGACGAACACGCAGGTTCGCCCCTACTTTTTGAGAAGATACAACGGGCGCCCGGCGCATTTCGCACGCACGCCATCTCTATTCTATGGGAAAAGGGGCCAAAAGTGGGGTATCACCAACAACACCACCAGCAGTACCACCAGGGTCAGCGGAATCCCTACTTTGGCGTAGTCGGCAAAGCGATAACCGCCAGGCCCCATGATCAACACGTTGGCCGGGTGACCGACCGGTAGCAAAAAGCTGGCGGAGGTAGAAAAAGCCACCACCATCGCCAAAGCGTACGGGGAAATGCCCTGGGCACTGGCGATGTTGAAAGCAAGGGGCGCCATCAGCACAGCTACGGCGTGGGTAGGGATAACCTGGGCAGCCAGGGCGGTCACGGCAAACAGACCAGCCAGCACTGCCATCGGCCCAAATCTGCCTACCGCGGCCATCATGCTTTCAGCCAGGAAGCGCGCGGCGCCGCTCTGCTCCATAGCGATGCCCAGAGGTAGCATGCCAGCGATGAGAAAGACGGCCTTCCATTCGATGAAGCGATAGGCTTCCTCCATATTCAGGCAGCCGGTCAGGACCATTAGCGTGGCCCCCGCAACGGCGGCAATGGAGATAGGTAGCCAGCCGAGAGCAACCGACAGCAAGATAGCTCCCATCACCAGCACGGCCAACGGGGCTTTGTTCAACCGTGGCGCTTCCTGCGCCTCCTCAGCCAGCACCAGGAAATCTTGTTCGCGGCCCAGCATTTTCAGCTTCTCGCGCGGGCCGTAGAGCAGAAGAGCATCGCCAAAACGCAAGGCCCAGTCGCGCAGGTCAGAGCGATAGGCCCGACCTTGACGCCAGATGGCTAGTACGCTCAAGCCGTACTTTTCGCGGAAGCCGAGTTGGCGCAGTGTCTTGCCGACCAGGGTCGTGTGAGGGGAGAGCACAGCTTCCATCAAGCCGACGCGCTCCGATTCCAGGTCACGGAGTTCGGGCGGTGACTGGCGCTCTATTTCTAGATTCTGCAGGCCGCGCATCGTACGCAGGTCTTCTATGTTGCCCTCGACCAGTAGCGTGTCTCCGGTTTCGAGTCGCTCCTCCGGCCCAGGTACCAGTTGGATCGTGCCCTCGCGATTAATACCCAGCACCGTCAGCCCAAAAGCATCCCCTAGCCGACTCTCCGTCAACGTCTTGCCAACCACCGCCGAATCTTCTGGCACGCGCACGGCGAACAACCGCTCGTGTAACCGGTAGACCTCGGATGCCTCAGTGTCGGATACGAGAAGGCCAGGATCGGCCTTCATCAAGTCAATCTGCACCTGGTGACCCTGGCACAGAAGCGTGTCACCTCGGTGTAGGCGTATGTCTTGCAAGTTTGTTCGCCTCAGCACGCCGTCGCGCCAGACGGCTAAGACGTTGGCCCCAAAGCGGCGACGAAAGTCAATCTGGCGTAGCGTCCGGCCCAGCAGTTCTGAACGGGACGAGAGACCGACCTCAACGATGTCAATTTCTGCCGAAATCAGGTTTTCGACGCTCAGGCCGTCGGTTTCGACGATCAGATTTTGTCCCCTGCCAAGTTCGGTGAAACTGTAGCTGCGCCCCTCGACCAGCAATCTGTCGCCAGCGCGAACCACTTCATCCGGCCCTGGCGACAGGAGGGTTTGGCTGTTGCGGACGATGCCAATGACGTTCAGGCCCAAGGCTGCGCCAAGTCGGCTCTCGACCAGGGTCTTGCCGGCCAGCACTGAATCGCGCGGCACACGCATGACAAACAGCCGCTCGCGCAGGTCGTAGAATTGTCTCAAGTCCGCCAGGTCCAGGCCCGGAGACTCTCGGGCCAATTCTCGCTTCGGTAAGAGGTGTCGTCCCACCAGGACCATATAGGCCACGCCGGCCAGCATAACCGCTAGACCGACCGGAGTGTAATCGAACAGTTGGAAGGGGCGCAGACCATAGTCGCGCAGGGCCATACTGACCAAGAGATTGGGCGGTGTCCCGATGAGGGTGTTCAGCCCACCCAGCAGCGAGCCAAAGGCGAGGGGTATCAGGAGCTTTGAGGGTGGCCGGCCCGTACGTCGGGCGATGTCCACGACCACTGGCAGCATCATCGCCGTCACGGCAACGTTGTTCATGAAGGCCGACATTGCACCGCCGGTCAGCATAATCACCACTACCAGCCGACCCTCGCCCTGACCAGCCAGACGCAACACCTGGCGGCCGATCAGATTCGCCACGCCGGTTCTGGACAGCCCCCCGCTGAGAACAAACATCGCCCAGACAGTAATCACAGCCGGGTTGCTGAAGCCTGATAATGCCTCGGATGGGGTGACCAGGCCCGTCAGGGCCAGGCTGATCAGCACCATCAGAGCCACTGTGTCCATCCGCAGCCGCTCGGTGATGAAGAGCACAACCGCAACGGCCAGGATGGCCAGTGTGAGAGTGATTTCGGGTGTCATCGGTCCCCTTGTCGAGTAGTCTCGCTCACTGTTCCTCGGGCGAGCCGCGTTCCTTCCTACTTTGACAATGTCACATTTCGTTCGTAGTCAGCGACGAAGCGTTAGCGGAGTGGCGTTCGCCCCGCATTTGACGGCACTCCACTCCGTTTCGTGCCTGACTACGAACATCAGCTCATTCTTTTGGGCAAATCTGACATTGTCAAGCTACCTAGCGGGCGCTCCTTCGCCTGACCACCAGTACAGAGCACAAGGCGTGTTCCACGACTTGTCGGGTCACATTGCCCAGCAGCCATGCTCTTAACCTGCCGGCCGCTCCAGACGCGCCGATCGCGATGATGCGGCCGTACCCAGCCAATGTTGTCCCGTCCAATGCCAACGCAGTTAGCTGACAGGCTGAGCAGCCCCGCTGCTTTACAGCCTCTCCAGCTTCTCCACCTCTATCACGAAGACGATGGCTCCGCTAACCTCCACTTTCTCCGCTTGGGGGTATGCTGGTGTGTACAGGCGAGACTTGACATTCTGTTTGATGATATTCAGCACCTCATCAACTTGCCCTTCCTCGACGCCGCTCACAATGGTCGTGTTACCCGCTCGCAGGAAGCCGCCGGTGCTTCCCATGCGCGTGGCTCTGAAACCCTGGGCGAGCAGAGTTTTGACGACAGCATCGGCATCGTCGTTATGAACGATGGCCTGGATCAGCTTCATGGGTCTGTTACCTCCTAACTAAACTAACTCAAGTTCCCCCGTTCTCATTTGCTGAAGGCGCTTGTCTTGGACCCTGTCCTGTACGGTCAGTACAGGGCGGACAGTGCAGGGTCTCTGACCGAGGCGGAGTGGGAGAAAGCGGCTCGGTTGTGATCAAAGGTCTCACGGTGCGGGAAGCTGCGTCCTGATGGTTCACTTCGGCCGTAAGCGAAGCGGCGCTCAGGGCAAGCGACAGGCTCACCACGATGGCTTGCCGAAGGGCTGTACGCTGAATTCCCACGGATGCATAAGGAGAGGCAAGAAGAGCCTGTGCTCCTCGCCCCCCGTCGTCACACGCCTCTCAATCACGTTGCCCGCTCCGTCGTCGAGAAGCACTCTGTTGGTGATGGGCGCGGGAAGTCCTCCTCCACGGCCTGTGGCCTGCACTGCGAAGCGGACGGTGGCCATGGCGCTGACGGGCACTCGCCCGCTCCAGGTGAGCGATGGGTGCGGGAAGCCCTCCTCCACGGCATGGTAGACGGCTGGCCCGCCGCTGCCCGCCCAGGCCGAGCCGGGGACGTAAACGACCTCAGCGGGAAGAGTGTCGGTCAGGGCCACCATTGCCGGGCCGCTGCCCCCGTTCTTCACCAGGATGGTGTAGGTCAACACCTGACCGGGACTCACGGTAGTCGAGCTGACCCGCTTCTCCGAGGGGCTCAGATCTGGGGCCGTTATCGTCGTAGTGGCGACCCGGGTGAAGGGCAGGTGCACGCCATCGTCAATGGTGGCTGTGTTGACGACGACTATGCCATTTGACAGGGGGGGCACGGTCCGCACGGCGAAGGAGAATGAGGCCTGGCTACCGCTCGGCACAGCACCGCTCCACAGAATCCGGTTGGCGACATCATCGTAGATCGCCCCACCGGTGGCGCTGCCCGGCTGGTAGACGGCGTGGGCGGGGATGGGGTCTACGACGGCCACATCCGCAGCGTCGGCGGTCCCGACGTTGCGCAGGGTCAGGGTGTAGGTCAGCGCCTCGCCGGGGACGGCCACGTTTTTATCCACATTCTTGGTCGAGCCTTCCAACTCGATGGTGTTGACCCAGGTCGTCGCCTGGCGCTCGTAGGTCGCGCCTCGCCCATCGTCAATGATCGCCGCGTTGGTGATGATCGTCTCCGTCGGCAGCAGGTCGGCGATCTTCACCTGGAAGGCGATGGCGCGCGATGAGGAAGGAGGTGAGATTAGAACAGCTAACCCGTCGTGCACGTAGGATTCGTTGTAAGCGACGGTCAGACCCTGGGCGCCGTCGGCGCTCTGGATGCCGATGGTGGCCTCATCCAGACGCGCAACCATAGACTGGTACTGGTAGGTGATGGAGCCATCGGCCCGCAGGATGACCTGGAAGGTGTAGGGGCCGCCGCTGGCGTAGCGGGGCACCCCCACGTAGGAGACCACCAGGGTGTCCTGGTTGTTGCTCCAATAATATGCCTCTCCGCTTGAGGAGAGGGTGAGGTCATCCCAGAAGGGGGCTATGAGGTTGAAGGGCTCCTCGCCGCTGGGCAAGGGCGAATTGCTGTAGCTTGTGGCAGAACTGGTCAGGCTCAGGAAGCCGTTGGAGCATACGCGGAAGGTGGTGAAGCTATTCCCGTAGAAGGGAAAGGGAAAGCCAATGGAGAAGGGGCCGACGTTGGCGTCGTCGCCCAGGTTGGTGATGGGCGTGCCAATGTCGTGAGGAGGACTTCCCGCGATGTCCACCCAGGCATAGGTTGGGCCTGCGGGCTGATCGCTGTCGGTCCAAGTATAGCCCCGTTCTATTGGCACAGCTCCCGTCCACTCGATCTGGGCCAGGGCCGCGTTGTAGACCGCCCCGCCGGTGACGCTACCGGGCACGTAGGCCGTGTGGGCTGGAATGGGGTCCACCAGGCTGACACCGGTGGCGTTGATAGAGCCTGTGTTCTTCAGGGCGATGGCGTAGGTCAGGGTGTCGCCAGCCAGGGCTATAGCCTTGTCCACCGTCTTGACCGAGGTCCCCAGATCCGAGCTTTGCACCGTGGCGGCGACGGTCCGAGTGAAGGGCCGATGCAGGCCATCATCAATGGCGGCTGTGTTGGTGACGACCAGCCCAGTGGGCAGGGGGCTCTCCAAGCTGACCTGGAAAGAGAAGGCCCTCTCCGCCTGTGCAGACACGGCCCCTGTCCACTCGATCTGATCCAGGGCCGGGTTGTACATTGCCCCGCCCGTGGCGCTCTCCGGCACGTAGGTCGTGTGCTCGGGGAGGGGATCGGTGACACTGACCTGGGCATCGCCGCTCCCCGTGTTGCGCAGGACGACGGTGTAGGTCAAAACATCGCCGGAGGCGACCACAGCAGGGTCCGCCGTCTTGGTCGAGCCGGTCAGGTCCACGGCGTTGACGATGGTCGTGGCCTTGCGCTGGTGGCTGAGCCCTGTGTCCTCAATAGTAACAATGATGAAGGCTGTGTTGGTGATAACCGTGTTGGCGGGCAGAGACTCGTCAATCTTCACCTGGAAAGTGATGGAGGGCGGTGGAACAGGAGGGGGAGGGGGGGAGATGAGCACCGCCAGCTCGTCGTGGACGTAGGTCTGATTGTGGGCGATGGTCAGCCCCTGGGCGCCGTCGGCGTTCTGAACGCCGATGGTGGCGTTATCCAGCAGCTCAGTCATGGACTGGTACTGGTAAGTGATGGAGCCGTCGGCCCGCAGGATGACCTGGAAGGTGTAGGGGCCACCGTCGCCGTAGCGGGGAGCCTCCACGTAGGAGATCACCAGGGCGTCCGCGCTGTTGCCCTTCGACAGGACTTCGGCGAGCTCAGTCGAGTCGCTCAGGACGCCGCTCCAATAGTAGGCCTCCCCACTTGTGGAGAAGTTGAGGTCATCCCAGAAGGGAGCCAGCAGGTTGCCCGGAGCCAAGGGGGCAGGCAGAGCCAGGTTGCTGAAGTTGCGGCCGGAGATGGGCGACAGGCTCAGGAAGCCATTGGTGCTCAAGTAGAACTGGGTGAACTCATTTCCGTAGAAGGGGAAGGAGAACCCGATGGGGAAGGGGCCGGCGTTGGTGTCGTCCCCCAGGCCCGTGATGGGGGCACCTGTCCCCGTGATGTCCATCCAGTCGTAGACTGGGCCGCCGGGCGTGTCGCTGTCAGTCCAGATGTAGCTCCCTTCCTCCTGCTGGCTCCTCGCCGACACATCCCCCGTCCACTCGATCCGATCAAGGGCCGCGTTGTAGACCGCCCCGCCGGTGACGCTGCCGGGCACGTAGATCGTGTTCTCAGGAATAGGATCCACCAGGCTGACTCCGGTGGCGCTGAGAGAGCCTGTGTTCATCAGGGTTATGGCGTAGGTCAGGGTGTCGCCAGCCAGGGCCAGAGCCTTGTCCGTCGTCTTGGTCGAGCTCGTCAGGTCGGGACCCATCACCGTTGTGGTTGCGCTGGCCTGGAGGGTGTGGGCCTGCCCGTCGTCCAGGGTGGCTGTGTTGGTGATGACCGTCCCCCCGGCCAGGGGCTCCTCGACCACCGCCTGGAAGGTGAAGGTCATCTGGGTCGTGGCCGGCAGGGCGCCGCTCCACTGAATGTGGTCGAGATCTGGATTGTAGGTCGCGCCGCCGGTGGCGCTGTTGGGGACGTAGGTCGTGTGCTCCGGGATCGGGTCGGTCAGGCTGACGCCGGGCAGGTCGGTTGCGCCGATGTTGTTCAGGGTCAGGGTGTAGGTCAGTACCTCGCCCGGAACGACCTCTTCCCTGTCCACCGTCTTGGTCAGGGAAGGTAGGGTGAGCCAGGTGATAGCCCGCTCCATCGTTTGGGCCAGTGCATCGCGGGGGCCGACGCTCTCCAGGCCGAACCCGAAGTAGATCACGCGGTAAGGGGGTGATTCGGCCTTGATCCCCCGGATGCTCCCATCGGGATAGGCCAAGATGGGCGCGGGAAGTCCTCCCCCCACAGCATCGTCGGCAGGCTCGATCTCGTCGGGATAGAAGCAGCCGAACAAGGTACAGAAGCCCGTGTTCTTGTAGGTGTAGGTATCGTTGAGGGTGAGGGTCAATCCTTCTAAGATGTCGGCCCCAATCAGCGGCTCCAGGGTCTGTGACTCTCCGACGAAGTTGGCGTGCAGATAATTGGTGTAGAAGGACAAGGCGTATTCCTGGTAGTCATCCCAGTAGCCGATGTCCTGCCCGGCGATGAGAAGCTGCCCCCCACTGTCCAGGTAATCCATCAGGGCCTGGTCGGCGCCGATGTAGCCCGGCGACCGCCAGGGGTGGGCCCAGATGACGACGTCGTAGGCCCCCAGCTCCTCGGCGGTGGGCATATAGATCGTGTCGGTGATGAGGCGCGTATCGTAGAGGTAGCCAGCCTCGTCCAAAGCGTACTGATAGTAAAGAGTGACATTCTCCCCCAGCCAGGCGTCGGCGTCCACCAGCAGGAGGGAGGGGGCCAAGGGCAGGGCGAAGTCCTGGCTGGTCACCGTTCCCTCAGCGATGCTGACCACCGCCCGCTGGATCTGATGCCCCCTCACGCTCGCCTCTACCGTGTAGCTGCCCACAGGCAAGGCCAGGCTGTAGAACCCGTTACCGAAGGCGCCGCTACGTACATGTGATGAAGCGGCGTCAGCCGTCGTCCAGGCTGGGGTGTCCAGGGCGCGGATCGTGGCCGCCAGCGGCTCCCCCGTCCCCCCCTCCGTCACCCGGCCGCTGAGGGTTCCCGTTGGGGCCGGCTTCAGGGCCAGGTCCCGCATGGACATGTAGCCCGTGACCACCTCCACCCCCTGCACCGTGGCCGAGAGGTAGCCGAACGCGCTGGCTGTGACGTCGTAGAAGCCCCCCGGCACGCTCACGGCGTAGGTTCCCGTGGCGTCGGCGGTAGCGACAAAGGCCAACTCCGTTGGCACGTCGCCGGTCCGGCTGACGCCGCTGACCGTGGCTCCAGGAATACCAGCGCGAGGGGGCTCGGTCGGGAGACCTTCGCCCAACCCCAGGAGACCTTCGCCCATCGCGTTTGAAGCGGTCACCGTGCCGTAGAGCTTCCCCGCCCCCAGGGCCCAACGGACGGCATCGTAGGCGTCAATCCGCCCGGCGCCGTAGTCGTTGTCGGGGCCGGACTCGCCCAGATCGAGGGCGGTGTACTTCATGAAGTTCTCCAGGTCGTCCAAAGTCAGAGTGGGATCGGCCCCCGTTAGCGAAGCGGCCTCCAGCAGCAGAGCCGCCAGTCCCGCCACGTGGGGGGTGGCCATGGAGGTGCCGGCCGAGGTTGCGTAGCCACCGCCGGGGACGCTGGAGCGGATGTCCACGCCGGGCGCGCTGACATCAGGCTTGGTTTCCTCCCAGAAGGAGGGGCCCCGACTACTGAAGTAGGCAATGGCGTCCTCAGAGTCCGTGGCCCCCACGGCCACGGCGTGGGGGAAGCTGCCCGGTGAGTCCACCGACCCATCGCCCATCTCTCCCTCGTTGCCAGCGGCGAAAACAGGGAAGATGCCCGCTGCCCGCCAGGCCGCCACATCGGGCCAGAAGGTGGGATCGGCCCCGTTCGTGCTGCCCCAGGAGTTGCTGACCACGTCGGGGGCTTGGCTGGGATCCGGGTTCTCTCCATTGAGGTCGGTGGGGGCCAGCATCCACTGAAAGCCCTGGTGGATCTTCACATCATCGGTGACGCCGTAATCATCGAAGACCTTGACGGCGATCCATTGAGCGCCGGGAGCCATGCCGATTTGATTCGCTCCCCCGTCGTCCCCCACGATGGTGCCCATGGTGTGGGTGCCGTGGTCGTAGCCATCATCAGGGGCGATAGGGTAGGTGTCCGTGAAATCGAACCAGTTATAATCGTGATTCCCGTCGGCGCCACGATATTTGCCCTGCAGGGCAGGGTGGGTCCAGTCTGCGCCGGTGTCCATGTTGGCCGCCACCACCCCGCGGCCAGTGATGCCGAAATCGCTCCACACCTGATCGGCCCGCACCTGGGCGATGTTCCATTCGACACCCCCCTCTTCCTCTCCCCCCTCCCAGAGGGGGGACAAGAAGGGGGAGGGGGGATTCGGCAGTTGATGGGTGTGGTTGGCGCGGATGGCATCTACCTCGGGGCGGGCGGCCAGGGCCAGGAGGGTCTCCAGGTCGCCGGTCACGGCCAGGCCGTTGAAGACCCAGAAGGGGATGTATCCCTCGACGTGGCCTGAGGCCTGCTGTCCGTCCAGATAGGCCCGGATGCCTCGCTGGCTCCTCTCGGCCACGGCCTGGAGAGATGAGACCACCGCCTGGCGGCGGGTCAGCTTCCCCTGGATGCGCTGCGCCGGGGCCAGGTCGGCCTGCTGGGTCAGGTGGACGAGGTAGGTGGTCTTCTCCCCGGAGTCCAGCTCTTTGAGAACCAGCGGCTCGATCTTGACCCGCAGGGCCAGGGGGATCTTCTGGAGGGAGGGCGGCTCCGATGAGGGATCTGCCGCGATGGGGGAGGGGATCAGCAACAGGGGGAGTATAACTAAGATAATAGAGCCGAACCACTTGCGCAAGGTCATGGGTCTCTCCTTTGGGGTTTATGGGGACGGGCCGCCCCTCCGGATCGGGAGATGACCCCTCTCTTTACTCATAGGACACGAATTGGCAGGGATAACACGGGTATCCTCCAGTGTCCCTTGAACTTGGGGAACTCTTCAGGATCAAGGGCAGATGCACCCGATATCCGACGAAGACCTGGATGGCGTCGGTTGCGCTGCTGCCGTCGCTGTCGGCGCCGATAACGCTGATCTGATGCCAGCCACGGCTCAGATCGGATACCAGAATCTCGTCGCCAGCCCCCAGGTAGCCATCGCGGTCCGACGTCCAGACATAGGCGTCGTTGGCCAGGGGGCCATCTTCGGCGTCTATTGAGGATGCCGAGAGGAAGATCATCGAATCGGGCTCTATTAGCGCGCCATCGGCCGGCTCCACAATGTAAACCAACGGTGGGTGAGCTTCCAGTGTGAAGGGGTGGTCTGACTGGTCAATGGTAGTGTTGACCCCATCGGTACCGATGACCCGGATCAGAGCCTGTCCCTGACTTCCTGGCAGGCCATCTGTCTTCAGGGTAAGTGTCATGTGACGGCGTAGGGTCAATGTAGTGGTAGGCTGGGTCTCTGTCTCCAGAGTGAACGTAGTCGTCACCTGATTGGTGGTAAGTGTCTTCCAGGTCTCTCCTTGATCGGAGCTATACTGAACGGTGTAAAGAATTAGTTCTACGTCATCTTCCACATCGTCTTCGTCCTCGGCTTCCCACTGGATAGTGAGAGTATCTGTGATCGTCTCACCTCCGTTGGGTGAGATCAGGTGAACGCTGGGTGCATGGGGACTGACCGCGCGCGATGCAAGTTCCACGCTATCTTGGAGCAAGACAATACGCGCCGTGTCGGGATGATAGGGCATGATCACCATGAATGGGTTATCTGGCCCTTCACTGTCCATAACGGTCGGCAATTGGAAGGGCTGATCGGCCAGTACGCCGTCTGCATCGTCGAGCAACTGTAACTTGTAGGTCTCATCACTGGCGACCAGCGCCTGGCGCTCCGCCGCGCGGGCCACATTGGCAGCGCTCAAGGTACCCTGTGGCATCCGGTAGAAGGAATCCAGCGTGGCAGTGCCCTCGGCAGGGATGATGGTCCCCGTAGCGATCAACAACTCCTGAGCCTGAGCCAGTTGCTCAGGCATTGTGGCTGAGGCCCTGAGAGTGCTCCTGCCTGGGAGACGATTGTACAGCGCCCGGTAGGTGTAGTCCGAGGGCCAGCGTGGCTTTCCCACACTGTGGGCATAGGACATCAGGTCCCCTGCCTCGGTAGGCGGGATCACGGCCTCATCGCCAGCCTTGAAGCCATAGTAGGATGTGGCGTTATTAGGGCCGAGGTCGCACTCGTTGTAAGGATAGTCGCCATCAACATTGTCTGGACCACCGCAATCGACGTGTCTGCGGTTGAGATTGTGGCCGATTTCGTGGGCCATGGTCGCGCCGCCATGGGGTGCATACCACGCGGCACCGGTTCCGAGACGATTGAGGTTCATGAACCCCCAGGCTTCGTCCCCATCCAGATAGCCAGCACCGCCAGCTCCCGCCCCGTGACGGGGGTGAACCATGCCAAAGTAATAGAGCTGACTGTCACATTCATCGGGATCGTCGGTAAAAGTGTTGAACACAAAGAGCGATTTCAATACCTTCTTGCTATCATCGGGCATCTCGTAAGGGCCATAGCAGGGGTAGGGGACGTCAGCGCAAGGCCAACCGACGAGGGGGGCACAGACCTCCTTCCAGCACGTCTGCAGCTCCTCTACCGTATGACGCGTGTTGTATACCCGAACCCGTGGGACCGGGTAGGCTGCTCTGAGCCAGCCGATAATATCCCAGAAACCAGGATCATCCATAGAAGCCGTCTGGGGGCTGGTGCGAACGCGGACCATCCCCACACATAGGGGATCCTGGGACTGGAACGTGACTCTCTTGGTAATGATGTTGTCGTCAAGATTCCCTTCAGGAATGGCGACCTCCGGGTTGACCTCTGCCTGGAATGTGACTGTGCCTGATCCCCACTCGTCCGGTACTCGGAAAAAGAAACTATGTTGGAGCTGCCCCCGATCGGGGTTGGTCTGCACAGTGATAGTGCGTGCTGGATTCGCTGGGCGCAGATTGTGCGGCTCGAGTTGCACTCCGTCTCGGAAGGCGTTGAGGCGAGCCGTGACGTCTGGCTCGGATTGGCCTGTGTCGGAGCGGACGTGGAAGCGGACGTAGGTCCTCTTACCGGCCACCAGGGGTACTTCGTCTTCGTTCGGGTCCAACGTTTGGATGACCTGGGTCGCCTCCAGGTGCGTAGCCACCAGCCTGGCCCACAGCCTTTCGAGCGGTTCGCCAAACTCTGAGGTGTTGCCGGACAGGTCTGTTGCGGTCAGGGTGAAGTTTCGAGCATGGCGCGTGACCCACACGATAAAGGCGCCATCCGCTGCAGCGACCGCCGAGTCCTCATAGAGCTTCCCTTCATCCTCGGCATCCGAATAGATCTCAACTGTACAATTGGCGCAGGTAGAGCCCTCAATTTTGTGCAAGGCGACGGCATTGTCCCAACCGAAGTCGCTGATGGTGGGCGGGGGGAACTCCATGTTGCCACCGTCACTGAGCTCAATGCCCATCCAGATATTGTCGTAGATGCTATTGCGGGTGATGGTGTTGCCGATACTACCGCCTCCGTCTACCCGTACGCCATCACCACGGTTGGCGGTAATGATGTTGCCCTGGTCGCCAAATGAGCTTGTTCCGCCCACCTGGTTGTTGTTCGCACCCAGATAAATGTACACGCCATGGCCAAAGTTGCCTGCTCCCCAACCGCCGACCGTGCCTCCGATGTAATTGCCGGTTACCTGATTGTGGTGGGCGTAGTGGGAAATCGCAACCCCATCGCCGAGGTTGTGAATGATGATGTTGCCAAAACCATGCCGGGGGTCTTCCAGGCCGATCACGTTGTGATGGGCGCCGCTGGTGAGGAACACACCCGCTCCACTGTTGCCCAGGTACCCGGCTGAGAACTCGTTGGTGCCGATATAGTTGCGCTCAATGATGTTGTTTGCCGTGTCCTCCTCGGTCAACACGATGCCGTGAGAGCTGTTGCCAGCGATGGTGTTGGCCTCGTCCATCCCTGAGCCGCCTACCCGGTTCTCCTGTGGCCCGTCTGACAAGTACACGCCGTAGAAGTTGGGCAAGGGAATGCTGATGTTGGCGTCCAAACCGATGATGTTGCCTATCACATTGTTCTTGTTCGCAGCTGCGCCCGTTAGCAGCACGCCTGCCAACTCGTTGCCGCTGAGTACATTGCCGTTGCCAGGGAGGCCTATCTGGTTGTCGTGAGCGCCGAAGCCAACCAGGACACCGCTGTCGCCATTGGGTATCGCAGCATCGCCGCCCTTGTTGACGCCGACAAAGTTGCCATACACTGAGTTGGAGTAGGAGTCAGCACCGGTGATGGAGATCCCATTTCCGGCATTGCCGCTGATCAGATTGCAGGTTGCGCTGCAACTGGCGCCCGCCGCGCCACCTATAACGTTGCGGTCAGCATCGCTGATGCTGACCCCATTACCGCCGTTGCCCATGGCCGCGTTGCCGGTCGCGTTGGCGCCGATGAAGTTTCCGGCGATGGTGTTGCTCGAGCTGCCGTCGAATATGCTCACGCCTGTGGCGCCGTTGCCACTGATGAGGTTGCCGGCGCCTGCCCCGCCGCCCACTAGATTCTCATGGGCGCCGCGCACCAGCCCGATGCCGACGGCTGCATTGCCCAGGGCCGCGTCGCCGGCCACGTTGGCGCCGATGAAGTTGCCGGAGATGGTGTTGCCCCAACCAGCACCGTCCACGCGCACACCATCCTGGCCGTTGCCACTGATGAGGTTGCAAGGGCCAGTACAACTACCGCTGTCGCTGGAGATGCCGCCAATGAGGTTCTCGTGGGAACCCTCCATCAGGTAGATGCCACCGGCATTGCCACCACGGCCGTTGGGCAGGGCTGCGTCACCTGCAAGGTTCGTCCCAATTTTGTTGCCCTGGATGGTGTTGTGGTGGGGGGGAGGACCGGCGCCAGCGGCCATGCGGATGCCATTGAGGGTGTTGCCGCTGATCAGGTTGCCATCCGTACCGGTCTCTCCGCCAATGATGTTGTCATGTGTACCACTGGTCAGGTAGATACCGTTCTGCTGATTGGGCAGGGCCATGTCGCCAGTTGAGTCGGCGCCGATCTTGTTTCCGGTGATGGTGTTCTCACTGCCGCTGTAGATGTAGAGGCCGTTTCCGTTGTTGGCGCTGATCAGGTTGCCATGGATCAGATTCTCATAAGTTGACGAGAGCGACACGCCGGTGCCGTTGCCCATAGGCATCCTGCCCGTGATGTTCGGGCCGATGATGTTGCCGATTACACTGTTGAAGTAAGCATTCAGAATCTCAATCCCTGCCTGACCGTGGCCAGAAATTAGATTGCCTGCGAACTTATCCTCCCCGCCGATGTGATTGTGTTGGGCCAGGTTGATTATAGACACGCCCCGATCCTGGTTGCCGAGGGGGACGATGCCGGTGATGTTTGCGCCAATGTAGTTGCCCTCAATGCGGTTCTGCTCAGTCTTGTTGTCTCTCAATTGTATACCTACCAACTGGTTGCCACTGATCAGGTTTCCCTGCCCAGCCACGCTGCCGCCCACCCGGTTGCCCTGGGCGCCATTGCTCATGTGGATACCGTTCAAGCTGTTACCGACTGCCGCCATACCGGTTGCATCCGTGCCGATGTAGCAACCCTGCACAATGTTGCCGTTGCCCTGAATTTCGATGCCATGACCAGCATTGCCGCTGATGACCATATCGGGTACAACTGGCGGCCCGGACACGCCAACTGCTGCAGCTCGCTCACCCGTGACGCCGATACTGCCACCGATGACGTTGTTCTTGCCCAGGACAGAGATGCCGTTGTTAGGCATGTCTTGAATCCACAGCCCGGTGACTGTGTTGCTGTCGGAGGCCACCGCCAGCCCATCCGTGCCGGCGGGCAGGAGCGAGCCGTCCAGAATGACGCCGGCATTGCTGCCATCTATGATCAGATTGCCCTGGTCGATCTGAGGCAGCTCGGCCGCGAGTTGGATCGTGGCAGGCGCGCCCGGCGGGAAGACGTCCAGGTCGAACTGGATCGTGTCGCCGTCGCGGGCATAGGTCAGCGCATAGCGCAGGCTGATCTTTTCCAGTTCGTCACTCGTAGTGTCCACCATCCAGGTAAAGGGACTGAGCGGGGTCATGGTGGGAGTGGGTGAGCGGGTAGGCGTGGACGTGGGAGTGGTTGAGTGGGTAGGCGTGGACGCCCTGGCGAAACGCATCGTCGACGCGCGCCGGCGTCTCGCTCTCGACCTTGAACTGACCCGCTCCCTGAGCC